>NZ_DLOE01000048.1:52154-266436 GCF_002479615.1 Arsenicicoccus sp. UBA7492
CTCATGCTGCAGGGCGAGACGACCTCGGCGGGGTGAGACCGCGCGCTGGTGGCGAGGTCGTCTCAGGCTGCGGGGCGAGACGCGTTCGGCGGGGTGCGACTGCGCGCCGGCGGCGAGGCTGTCTCATGCTGCAGGGCGAGACGACCTCGCCAAGGGTGGGCCGGTGCGCCGGCACCGACTCAGCGGGACCGGCGCGTCTCCGTCGGGTCGTTGGCCAGCAGGAAGGCCTGCAGGCCCACCAGGTCGTCGGTGTTGATCTGGTCGACGTCCGCCGCGACGAGCTCGCGCCAGACCGCGTCGCGAGCGGGGCCGGCCAGGTCCGGGGTCGCCCAGAAGCGCACCTCGTAGCCCGCACGGTGAGCGGCGTCGACGATCTCGTGCAGCTTCGCGCGCTCGGCTGCGGGCATCGGGCCGACGCCCTGCCAGGTGAAGGTCTTGGTCCAGTTGTCGCTCACGACCGGCATCAGCTCCGCCGAACGCCCCGAGTGCAGGTCGGCCAGGCGGCCGTCATACGCCGAACGACGCACGCGGGCGCTCGTCATCGCGACCAGGTCGCGGTTGCCGGAGACGACGACCTCGACGGGTCGATCGATCCGTCGGCCGTCGCGCCAGGTCGTCACGAGCTGGGGATAGCGGGCGAGGATCCGCTCGAGGGTGGCCCAGGTCTCGGGGCCGGACTTCACATCGACGTAGAGCCGGAACCGGCCGTCGTAGCCGCGGTAGACGGAGTGGGCGTTGCGCCGGACGCGGCGCGCGAGCGGCTCGAGGTACCCGTCCTCGAACGTGCGCGACAGGTCGGGGGCGTCGTGCCCGAGGTAGAGCTGCCCGTCGACCAGCCAGACGTCGGCCTTCACGCTGGTGAAGCCTTGGTCCAGCGCGTCCAGCAGGGGACGGTCGTGCTCGTAGTCGTTGTGCGCGTGTGCGCGCTCGAGGGGCTGCACGTCGCCGGGACGGGGCTTCGGCGCGGCCTGGACGGGGACGGTGGTGGTGAGGGCCAGCAGCGCCGCGACGAGGGCGACGAGCATGGCGCGCAGGGGGATTCGCATGGGCCAAGGTTTCCGTCGCCCGGGCGACGTCGGGCGAAGGCCGGCCCAACTCCAGGACACGGAGAGCCGACGACTGCCTGCGCCACCAGTGCGCGCTGGTGGCGAGGTCGTCTCGTGCTGCAGGGCGAGACGCGTTCGGTGAAGCGAGACGGCGGGGCGAGACGGTGGCGCGCCGGAGGGTCTGTCGGTGGGCCGTGGGAGGCTGTACGCCGTGACCGCAGCCCCCGCCTCGCGCATCCCGCCGCTCGTCCTCGTCGCCGGGCCCGAGGGGGTGCTCGCCGACCGGGCGCTGCGCTCGACCGTCGCCGAGATCAAGGGGCTGCACCGCGACCTCGAGACCGTCCCGCTGCAGGGCTCGGCCTACGAGGGCGGCGAGATCGCCATGCACGCCAGCCCGTCATTGTTCGGCAACGCCAAGGCCATCGTCGTGCGCGACCTGGACGAGGCGACCGACGAGCTGCAGACCGACCTGCTCGCCTACCTCGGGGCGGCGCCGGCCGACGACGTCTGGCTGATCGTGACGCACAAGGCCGGCAACCGCGGCAAGAAGGTCCTCGACGCGATCAAGAAGGCCGGTGCCCGGGTGATCGACTGCCCGGCCATCAAGTCCGACGCCGACAAGGCGAGCTTCGTCACCAACGAGTTCCGCACCGCACGCCGCAAGGCGACCCCGGATGCGGTGCGCGCGCTCGTCGAGGCCGTCGGAAAGGACGTGCGCGAGCTCGAGTCCGCCTGCTCCCAGCTCGTGCAGGACACCACCGGGACCATCGACGAGGGCGTGGTCTCGACCTACTACGCGGGGCGGGTGGAGGCGACGGGCTTCCGGGTGGCCGACGCGGCCATCGCGGGCAACGCCGCCGAGTCGCTACGCCTGCTGCGGCACGCCATCGCGGGGGGCGACAACCCCGTGCCGATCGTCGCCGTGCTCGCGATGAAGCTGCGCCAGCTCGTCAAGGTCGGCTCGGCCGGGCGGGGCCCGTCGGGACAGCTGGCGAGCTCGCTCGGCATGGCGCCCTGGCAGGTCGACAAGGCTCGCCGCGAGCTGTCGGGCTGGGAGGCCGAGGCGCTGGGCCGGTGCATCCAGGCGGTGGCGCAGGCGGACTACGACGTCAAGGGTGGCGGTCGCGACCCGGTGTATGCCGTGGAGCGGGCGATCCTCACCATCGCCCGGGAGCGTCACGGCGGCCGCTGAGGCGGGCTTCCCGGCATACGGCCAGGCTCAGTCGACCTCCTCCAGGAAGTCGATGACCCGCTGCATCATGAGCTCGGTGGCGGCGGCGTCGTACTCGTCCGGCAGGCCCTGGTCGTTGAACAGGTGCCCGGCGCCCTCGTAGGCGAAGTCCTCGACCTGCGCGCCGCCCGCCCGCAGGGACGCCAGAGCCTCCTCCGCCTCGTCGGGCTCGTAGAAGGGGTCCTCCGCCTTGTGGTGCACCTGCACGGGGCAGTCCGCGGGCCAGGTCTTGTCGCCGAACCACTTCGTGGCGGCCGCACCCCCGACGAGGATCGCGCCGCGAGCCTGCATCTGCAGGGCGACGTGCCCCGCCATGCCCGCGCCCATCGAGAAGCCGGCCACCACCATGCCCGGCGGGACGTCGTCCTTGGCGAGCTTGAGGGCGTGGCCGAGGACGACCTTGTCGTCGTGCTCCTGCGCCGCCTTCATCCCCTCCTCGTAGGTCTCGAAGGTGCGGCCGTCGAGGTAGTCGAGGATGCGCACGTCGTGCCCGACGGCACGCAGCCGGTCGGCGAAGTCGTAGATGCCGGCGCGGACGCCGAGGACGCTGGGGAAGAGGGCTACGGTGGCCATGATTCGACCGTAGTCCGCCCGCCGCCGAGCGGCCAGGAGACGCCCCGAACTCTGGTAACGTTGGACTCTGCGTGCGCGCCTAGGTCGTGCGCGCAACGCAGCACCACCCAGCCACTCCTCATCCCACGGGTGCCCCACGCCCGGTCCCGAGGACGGCTGCCGCCCTCAACGGCAATGATCGACCTGACACACAGAAGGATTCTCGTGGCAAACATCAAGTCCCAGATCAAGCGGATCAAGACCAACCACGCTCGGACGGAGCGCAACAAGGCGTACAAGTCCGAGCTGCGCACCTTCATCCGCAAGTTCCGCGCTGCGGTGGAGTCCGGCAACGCCGAGGAGAGCGCCGTCGCCCTGCGCGACGCCTCCCGCAAGCTGGACAAGGCCGTCAGCAAGGGCGTGATCCACAAGAACCAGGCCGCTAACAAGAAGTCGGCCATGGCCAAGGCCGTCAGCAAGCTCGGCTGAGCCTGCGACACCCAGCCTTCGCAAGGGCCGTCACCTTCGGGTGACGGCCCTTCGGCATGCCTGGGGTGCGTATGACGCAGCGCGGGGTCTCGGGGTGCCGACCCCGTCTCGTGCTGCAGGGTGAGGCATCTGCGGCGGCGAGTCAGAGGGGGCGGGGTCTCGGGGTGCCGACCCCGTCTCGTGCTGCAGCGTGAGACGCGCTCGCCGGCGGAGCCAGCGCGGGCGGGTCAGGGGCGGCGGGCGCGGACGGCCGCGGCCACCTCGTCGAACCGTTCCCGCGACAGCGTCGCCCCGATCCGGCGCACCGTCGTCGGGTCCAGCTGCAGCACCCGGTCGACGCGCACCTCGCTCGGGCGGCCGCGCGAGTCCCAGGCGCCCGAGCCGATGTCGCACCAGTGGCGCCCCAGCGAGGCCTCCTGCTCCGCGTCGCGGTCGTGGTCCTTGCTCGTGAGGGGGAGCGCGAGCAGCAGCGCACCGTGCCGCCCCACCACCAGCACCGGGCGGTCCTTGCCCCGCGCGTGGTCCTCCTCGTAGGGCACCCACGCCCACACGACCTCGCCCGGGTCGGGGAGGTCGTCGGTCACGGGAGCATAGGTCAGGTCCGGCACCCCGTCGTAGTCCCCGGCATACGGGCTCGTCACCGGCTCACGGGCCGGCCTGGGCGAGGGGCGCTCCCCACCCGACCGTCCACGCTCCTGCTGCCCCGCGCGACGGGCCGCGTCGACGACCGCACCCGCGAGAGCGCGGGCGATCCTCCTGCCGAGTGATGCCATAGTGGGACGTTAGCGCTTGCCGAGGTCGCCGAGCCGCACCCCCACCCTCGTCGACGTCCAGGAGCACCCGTATGCCGCCCGCCAGCCCCCTCGCCGACCGCCACCAGGAGGCGTCCCGCCGTCACGCGGGGCTGGCGATCCTCGCTCTCGCCGTGGGCGGATTCGCCATCGGGACCACGGAGTTCGCGTCGATGGGCATGCTGCCCGAGGTGGCGCGCGGGATCGGCGTCGACATCCCGACCGCCGGGCACCTGGTGTCGGCCTATGCCCTGGGCGTCGTGGTCGGCGCGCCGACGCTGGCGGTGCTGGGATCGCGCCTGCCGCGCCGGCGGGTGCTGGTGGCCCTGATGGCCCTGTTCGCCGTGGCGCACCTGGCGAGCCTGCTGGTGACGAGCTACTGGCCGCTGATGCTGGTCCGGTTCGTGGCCGGGCTGCCGCACGGCGCCTACTTCGGGATCGCGTCGCTGGTCGCCGCCTCCCTGGTGGACGACCGTCGTCGCACGCAGGCCGTCTCCAACGTCCTCATGGGTCTGACCGTCGCCAACATCGTCGGCGTGCCTGCCGCGACCTGGCTGGGCCAGGCGCTCGGGTGGCAGCAGTCCTACGCGGTCGTCGGGGTCCTCGGCCTGGTCACGATGGCTGCCGTGTCGACGCTCGTGCCGCACCAGCCCGCCAACCCGACCGCGTCCGTGCGGCGCGAGTTCACGGCGCTGCGCCGCCCTCAGGTGTGGCTGGCCCTGCTGATCGGGACCGTGGGGTTCGGCGGCATGTTCTCGACCTACGCCTACATCTCGCCCACGCTGCAGGAGCTCGGCGGCTGGTCCTCGGCCGCGGTGCCGTGGATCCTCTCCCTCTACGGCCTCGGCTCCACGACCGGTGCGGCGCTGGCGGGCCGGGTGGCGCGGCACGGCATCCTGCGCGGCATCGCGGTGCTGCTGGTGCTGATCGCGATCCTGCTCGCGGTCTACGCCCTGCTCCTGCCGTATGCCGTGGTCGGGCTCGCGGCCACCTATGCCCTGGGGATGCTCCCGAGCATGCTCGTCCCGATGCTGCAGACCCGCCTGATGGACGTGGCGCACGAGGGCCAGTCCCTGGCCGCTGCGCTCAACCACTCCACGCTCAACATCGCCAATGCCCTGGGGGCCTGGCTCGGGTCGCTGGTCCTCGCGGCGGGCTGGGGCTACGCGTGGCCGAGCCGGATCGGCGTCGTGCTGGCGGTCCTGGGCCTCGCCGTCACCGCCTGGAGCGCCCTGCTCCAACGACGAACCGCCTGATCAGAGGGTCTGTCAGGGTCCTGCTGGACGACATCGAGGGTGTGGAGTGGCTCCTCCGTCGGGGCGACCGGCCGAGGGACAGCTGGCTCGGGTCGTGCCGGAGACGTGGTCTCGGCTGTGACGAAGGCAGATGGGAACGAACCGAGGGTGCGGGGAGTCCGACTGGCATGACTCTCCTCCACGCCGACGTGCTGGTCATGGACCAGGTCACCAGCTTCATGAGCAACGACTTCGCCATCCGGGACCAGGCTGGTGCCCAGGTGGGCGAGATCCGCACCGAGGGGTCCGCGTTGTCGCGGATGTTCCTCGGCTCCCGCAAGCTGTCCGTCCACGACACCGACGGGTCCGTGCTGGTGCGGCTCGACGACGTGATGACGATGGGCCGCGACCGGTTCACCCTCCAGGACGGGCAGGGCTACGAGATCGGTCAGCTGGTCAAGGAGTTCACGTTCTTTCGCAAGCGCCTGACCTTGCAGCTCGTCAACGGCGAGGGGCTCGACGTGCAGGGCCAGCTCTTCGACTACGACTTCGAGATCGCGGGTCCGGGCGGCTCGGTCGCGCGGGTGTCGCGGCAGTGGCCGGGCCTGGCCGCGGGGCTCCTCGGCCGCAACCGCTACGTCGTGTCGTTCAACTCAGGGGTGCCGGTCACCCTGCGGGTCGCCGTGGTCGGGGCCGTGGTGGCGCTCGACCTGATCCGCGCCAAGGAGGAGAACTCCTCCGGCGGCTGACGTGCCGGCGGCGCCCGGGAGCTGGTCGGTGAGGTCCGTCAGCAGCGCGGCATCCTCGTCGATCGGCAGCTCGGGAGCGCCATCGGTCGACACCGGAGCAAGGCCGCCGGGGGCGGTGCTCTCAGGGGTCGTGCTCTCAGGGGTCGTGCTCGGAGGCGTCGTGCTCGTCGTGCTCGTCGTCGTGCCGGGGCGCAGCTGGTCCCGCAGCCACCACAGGACGTGCGCGGCGCCCAGCAGCGTCACGACCGTGATCACGCCGAACGCCCATCGGTACGGCACCAGCGACACCACGACCGCACCGACGGCCAGCGACACCGCCTGCGGGACGCTCATGACGACCTCGGCGGCCATCGTCACGCGCGCCATCACGGCCTGCTCGGTGCGTCGCTGGATCAGCGTGGTGTAGGCCACGAACATCAGCGGCAGCCCGAACCCGAACACCGCCGAGGCGGCCAGCAGCACCGGGATCGTGCCGGCGAGCGCCACGACGGCCATGCTGGTCGCGAGGATCACGCAGGAGACGACGATGGTGCTGACCTCGCCGAGGTGCCGCACCGACCAGCTGCTGGCCAGCCCGCCGAGCACCGCGCCGATGCCCTGCACCATCACCACGATCGCCACGTAGGTCGCGGGCTTGCCGAACGCGTCCAGCACCGCGTAGATCCCCGACTCGGTGAACCCGACGACCAGCAGGGTGAGGCCGAGCCCGACCAGCACGTGCTTGAGGACGCGGTCGGCGACCAGGAGCCGCACCCCCGAGGTCATGGCGTCGACCAGCCCGGCCGTATGCCGCTGCGGGGCGGCCTCGTCGACCCGGATCCGCGCGATGAGGACCGCCGCGACCAGGAAGGACACGGCGTCGACGACGGCCACGGTCCAGCCGCCCCACGCCGCGAACATCGCCGCCCCTGCGAGCGGGGCGAACAGCCGGAAGGCCTCCTTGGTGGTGGCCAGCGCCGAGTTGGCGTCGACCAGGGCCTCGTCGTCGAGGAGCTCCTTGAGCAGGCCGTTGACGCCCGCCGGCACGATGACGAAGGACAGGCCGTAGAGGACGGCGACGCCGTAGAGGATCCAGATGTCGGAGGCGTCGTCGACGACGGTGAGCGGCAGCACCGCCAGCGCCGAGGCGACGTTGGTCCAGATCAGCAGGGGCTTGCGGCGGAACCCGTCCGCCCAGGCGCCGAGGAAGGGCGCGACCAGCGCGGGCACGAGCATGCACAGGTAGACGATCCCGACGCTGCCGTTCTGACCGGTGAGGGTCTTGGCCCAGACGCCGAGGACGAGCAGCAGGACCGAGTCGCCGAGCGCCGACGTCGACAGGGCGGCATACATGAGGGGGAAGCCTGGCCGGCGGAAGACGGCGGTAGGGGACGGTGGCACCCCATGACGGTAGCGGAGGGCGGCATACCGGCTGGTCGACCTGTGGGAGACTGGGCCGCTGACCGTGCCCTGTGCTCCCCGGACCCCAAGTTGAGGTAGTCGCCCCGTGTCTCCCATGGCCACCACCGCGTTGAAGCCCCACGCGACGCCACCGGAGCTGATCCGCAACTTCTGCATCATCGCCCACATCGACCACGGCAAGTCGACGCTGGCCGACCGCATGCTGCAGAAGACCGGCGTGGTCGAGGAGCGGGCGATGCGCGCGCAGTACCTCGACCGGATGGACATCGAGCGCGCGCGTGGCATCACCATCAAGTCGCAGGCCGTCCGGATGCCCTGGTCCCTGGAGAATGCCGCGGGCGAGCTGGAGACCTACTGCCTCAACATGATCGACACGCCGGGGCACGTCGACTTCACCTACGAGGTCAGCCGCTCCCTGGCCGCGTGCGAGGGTGCCGTCCTGCTCGTCGACGCGGCGCAGGGCATCGAGGCGCAGACGCTGGCCAACCTCTATCTCGCGATGGAGAACGACCTCACGATCATCCCGGTGCTCAACAAGATCGACCTGCCCGCCGCGCAGCCGGAGAAGTACGCCGCGGAGCTCGCCGGCCTCATCGGCTGCGACGAGTCCGAGGTGCTCCGGGTCTCGGGCAAGACCGGCGTCGGGGTGGAGGAGCTGCTCGACGAGATCGTGCGCCAGCTCCCGGCCCCCACGGGTGAGGCGGACAAGCCGGCCCGCGCGATGATCTTCGACTCCGTCTACGACACCTACCGCGGCGTCGTGACCTATGTCCGCGTGATCGACGGCAACCTCAACCCGCGCGAGCGGATCCAGATGATGTCGACGCGGGCCACCCACGAGCTGCTCGAGATCGGCGTCATCTCGCCCGAGCCGGCGCCCTCGGACGGTCTCGGCGTCGGCGAGGTCGGCTACCTCATCACCGGCGTCAAGGACGTCCGCCAGTCGCGCGTCGGTGACACCATCACCAACCTCGCCAAGCCGGCCTCCGAGGCCCTCGGCGGCTACCGTGACCCGCGCCCGATGGTCTTCTCCGGGCTCTACCCGATCGACGGCACGGACTACCCGCTGCTGCGCGACGCGCTCGACAAGCTCAAGCTCAACGACGCCGCCCTGGTCTACGAACCCGAGACGTCGGCGGCGCTGGGCTTCGGCTTCCGCGTCGGCTTCCTCGGGATGCTGCACCTCGAGATCGTGCGCGAGCGGCTCGAGCGGGAGTTCGGCCTGGACCTGATCTCGACGCTGCCCAACGTGGAGTACGAAGTCACGATGGACGACGGCAAGCTCGTCGAGGTGACCAACCCCAGCGAGTTCCCCGACGGCAAGATCGCCGACGTGCGCGAGCCGGTCGTGCGCGCCACGATCCTCGCCCCGAGCGACTTCATCGGCGCGATCATGGAGCTGTGCCAGTCCAAGCGCGGCACCCTGCGCGGCATGGACTACCTGTCCGAGGAACGCGTCGAGATGCGCTACACGCTGCCCCTCGCCGAGATCGTCTTCGACTTCTTCGACCAGCTGAAGTCCAAGACCCGCGGCTACGCCTCCCTGGACTACGAGCCCGACGGCGACCAGCTCGCCGACCTGGTCAAGGTCGACATCCTGCTGCAGGGCGAGCAGGTCGACGCGTTCAGCTCGATCGTGCACAAGGACAACGCCTACTCCTACGGCGTGATGATGGCCGGCAAGCTGCGCGAGCTGATCCCGCGGCAGCAGTTCGAGGTGCCGATCCAGGCCGCCATCGGCTCGCGCGTCATCGCCCGCGAGACCATCCGCGCCATCCGCAAGGACGTCCTGGCCAAGTGCTATGGCGGTGACATCAGCCGCAAGCGCAAGCTGCTCGAGAAGCAGAAGGAAGGCAAGAAGCGCATGAAGATGGTCGGCCGCGTCGAGGTGCCCCAGGAGGCCTTCATCGCCGCGCTGTCCAACGACGGCGGCGGGGACGGCAAGGCCAAGGGCAAGAAGTGACCGAGCCCCTCCCGGAGGAGCGCGCTTACACCGTCGGTCTCGGAGAGCCTTTGCCGCACAAGGGCGCTCGTCGGATCGTGAGCTTCGCGCGGACCGACGCCCGGTTGCAGGACAAGGACGCCCGGGCCCTCGAGCGGTATGGCGACGCCTACCTGATCGAGGTGCCCCGCGACGCGGCGCGCACCGACGTGGACCCGGCCGCCCGCCTCGACCCCGCCACCGTCTGGGGCCGGGTGGCCCCGCTGGTCGTGGAGGTCGGCGCGGGATCCGGCGACGCGACCGTGGCCGGCGCGGCGGCATACCCCGACCACGACCTGCTGTCCCTGGAGGTCTACCGCCCGGGGCTGTACGACATGCTGCGCAAGGTCGGGTCGCGCGAGCTGACCAACGTGCGGCTCATGGAGGCCGACGCGGTGCCGGTGTTCGAGACGCTGCTGCCCGCGGGGTCCGTGCGCGAGGTGTGGACCTTCTTCCCCGACCCCTGGCCCAAGACCAAGCACCACAAGCGGCGGATCGTGCAGCCGGCCTTCGCCTCGCTGGTGGCGCGGGTCCTCGAGCCCGGCGGGGTGTGGCGGCTCGCGACGGACTGGTCCGACTACGCGGAGTCGATGCGCGAGGTGCTCGACGCGCACCCGGACTTCGAGGGTGGCGACGTCGAGCGGTTCGACGTGCGGCCGATGACCCGCTTCGAGCGTCGGGGGATCGCCGCCGGCCGCTCGATCCACGACCTGACCTATCGCCGCCGCTGACCGCTCCGCCGGCGGGGTGCAGGGTGTGCGCTGCCTGGGGGACACGACCAAAGGTGACCCGTCGGGTCAGCCCTGGCGCCTGTGACGGACGTTTGATCGATCACGGCGCCCCGGCAGGTCACTTCGTGTCGGGTCGGGTCGGGGCGCGGTCTGGGCGTGAGTCGGGGCGCGCGTCGAGGGCCGAGGACGGGGCACGGGCCGGGGCACGGGCCGGGGCGCGGGTCCGGGGCGCGGGTCCGGGGCGCAGGTGCCGGGTCGGGGCCGAGGGCGGGGCGCGGGGTGGCGGTCAGCGGACCTGGGTGAGCGCCAGGACGCAGGAGTCGCCGACGCGGCGATAGCCGACTCGCTGGTAGAGGCGGCTCGACGCGGGGGAGTCGAGGTCGGTGTAGAGCAGGCAGCGGTGGCCGGCGCGACGCTGCAGGGCGCTGACGGCGGCGACGGTGGCGGCGGCATACGCGTGGCCGCGCTGCTCGGGCGGGGCGTAGACCCAGGAGATGCGGGAGACGCCGCCGTGGGGGCGGGACGCGTGGGTCATGGCGACGGGCTCGCCGTCGACGTCCCAGACGCGCATGTCGCCGCGGGACACCCACTGCTGCAACGGGAATCGCGGCGGCGCCTCGGTCCCGGTCTCCTCGAGGTAGGCCCGCGCCCAGGTGTCGAGGAGCGGGATGTCCGACTCGCGCGCGGCACGCAGCTCGCCCGGGACGCCCTCGGGGTGGCGCGGCGGGCGGGGGAGGTCGTGCATGCCCTCGCGCCGCACCACGCGGATGTGACCGCCGGACTCGAAGGCGATCGTCTCGGCGAAGGCCAGCGCGCCCGTGACCAGCCCGCCCACGCGCTCGACGTGCAGCCCGTCGGCCAGCACGCGCCGGGCGATGGCTCGCGCGACGTGGGTGTCGACCGTCGCCACGTGGAAGGGGCGCGGTGGGGTGTGCATCGCGAGGGCGGTGACGCGGCCGTCCCGCTTGGCCCAGTACCACTGGGAGCCGGGGTAGTCCGCGGGGGACTCCAGCGCGTGGGCGAGCGTCGTGGCGACGACCGAGTGGATGACGGGGGCGGCGGCGACGCGAGGGGCCGACACCTGCTGGAAGTCGCGACCGGCGGTGGTCCGCGCCACCGTGATGCCCCTCGCCGTACCCCGCTGCATGAGGGTCACTGTGTCACGCGCGGCGAGCCGGCGCCCACCCTCAGCCGGACCGCTCGCTCGTGAAGGCGAGGGTGACGGTCTCGCCGATCCGGCGGTAGCCGAGCGCGTGGTAGATCCCGTTGCTGGTGGGGTTGGCCAGGTCGGTGAGCAGCATGCAGCGGTGGCCGTGCTCCTGCTGGTGCCGCGACCAGGCGGCGACGACGGCGCTCGCGTAGCCGTGGCCCCGGTCCGCGGGCGGGGTCCAGGCGCCGCTGATGCGGGTGACCCCACCGGACGGCTCGGTCGCGTAGCACATGGACACCGGCCGCCCGTCGACCTCCCACAGGGCCGTGCGTCCCTCGAGGACGTGCGGGGAGGGGTCGGGGGGTGGCGGCTCGCTCGGCCCGTGGGCCTCGCGGTGGAAGTCCTGCAGCCAGCCGCGGACCAGGTCGAGATCGGCGGGTATGGCGGGCCGCAGCCGTCCCGGGACGGTGAAGGGCAGGTGCGGCGGCCGGGGCAGGTCGTACATCCCCAGGTCCATCACCACGTCGGCGTCGAGGTCCTGGTCGGCGCACCACCAGTCGCTGAAGGCGAACGCCCCCTCGCGCAGGCCGCCGACGCCGTCCACGGGACGTCCCCGCGCCGCGAGCTCACGGGCGACGCTGACGGCCAACAGCGGCGAGGACAGCGGGAGGTGCGGCGGGTAGGGCGGCGTGTGCATGGACACCCCGACGATCCGTCCGCCGCGCCGCAGCTCGATCCACCACGGGTCGGGGATCCGGCCCGGGTGGCGCCGCGCGATGAGCACGTTGCTCGCCAGGATCGAGTGGATGACGGGCTCGGACTCCATGAAGTCCCCGGCGTCGCGAAGGAACTCGTCGGGGTCCCTGGTGATGCGGACCGTGATGGGGCTCGTGTGCGCCATGGGCCCAGCCTCTCAGGTCGACCCAGGCGGGGTCGGAACCCTCAGGCGCATGAGACGGCACGAGGCGCGATCGGGGCGGGGCGGGTCAGGTCAGGTTGGGACGGGGTGGGGTCAGGGGAGTGGCGCGCGCCAGGTCAGGGTGGGATCAGGGGAGTGGTGCGCGCCCGGTCCGGGCGGCGATCGACACGAGGTCGGCGGCGGCGCCTCGCAGCGGGTCGCGGCGCCATACGGCCCGGAGCTGTCGCTCGAGGGTGAAGCCCTCGGTCGGCACGACCGCGAGGTGACCGTCGTGCACGGCGTCGGCGACCGCCAGCAGGCTGAGGACGGCGGGAGCGGTGCCGGTCACGGCGCTGGCCCGGACCGCGGCGTTGCTGGACAGCTCCAGGGCCGGGCCGCAGGGCTCCAGCGGTGAGAGGGCCGCGTCGAGCGCCTCGCGGGTGCCCGAGCCGCGCTCCCGGGTGACGAGCGGGGTGCCCGCGAGCTCGGCGGCGCCGACGGGGGAGGTGCGCTCCATCCACGGGTGGTCCAGGCCGATGACGAGGGCGAGCTCGTCGCGGGCCACCACGGTGCTGGGCAGGTCGTGGGGCGGCTCCGGGCCCTCCACGAAGCCCAGCTCGACTGCACCCCGGCGGACCTGGTCGATCACCACCGTGGAGTTGGCCACCGTCATGCCCGCCAGCAGCCTCGGGTGGTGACGCCGCAGCTCGGTGAGCCAGGTGGGTGCCAGGTGCTCGGCCACGGTCAGCGACGCGGCGATGCGCAGCTCGGGGATGCTCTGCCCCTGCAACGCCTCGATGGCCTTCTCGAGCCGATGCGTGGACGCGAGGATCTCGCGGGCATGCTCGACGAGCATGACCCCCGCGGGGGTGAGCTGGGCGCCCTGCGGCCGGCGGACGACGACCCGCTGCTGCAGGTCGCGCTCGAGCCGCCCCACCAGGCGCGACGCGTTGGGCTGGGCCATGCCGATCGCGCGGGCGCCGGCGCCGAGGCTGCCCTCGTCGTGCACGGCGACCAGCAGCTCCAGGGCCTTGAGGTCGGGCATCACCCTGTCGTCATATCACATTGATATGACGGGGTGCAGGACTGGGGGCTGCCGCTCACCCGTCCGCCCGGCCAGGCTGGCAGCATGACCACCGCTGCCGGCCGCGCCACCCCTGCCGGCCGCGCCACCCCTGCGGTCATCCCCGCCCGACACGCACGCCGCCCTCACCCCGCCCGGCGCGCACCACGTGTCCTCCGCACGGGCCCCGTGCCCGGGCTCGCCCTGTGCTCCGTCGTGGTGATCCTCGCCCTGCTGGTCAACCACCTCGTGCCCGTGGTGTCCCCGCTCCTCGTCGCGATCCTGCTCGGCGCCGTGCTCGCCAACGCCTGGCCGCTGCCCACCGCGCTCGCGCCCGGCCTCGCCGTCGCGGCCAAGCCGCTGCTGCGCGCCGGGATCGTGCTGCTCGGGCTGCAGGTCGTCCTGGGTCAGGTCCTCGGGCTCGGCTGGGGGATGATTGCCGTCGTCGTGGCCGTGGTGGGGCTGGGGATCGCGTCGACGCTGGCCTACGGGCGCCTGCTGGGGGTCCCCGCGGGCCTCACCCTGCTGGTGGCCTGCGGCTTCTCGATCTGCGGCGCCGCGGCCGTGGCCGCCGTCGACGGGGTCGTGGACGCCGAGGAGGAGGACGTCGCGACCGCCGTCGCCCTGGTCGTCGTCTGCGGCACCCTGATGATCCCCGTCGCGCCGCTGGTCGTCACCGCCCTCGGGATGGGCCCGTATGCCGGGGGTCTGTGGGCCGGCGGCTCGATCCACGAGGTCGCCCAGGTCGTGGCGGCGGGCGGCGCCATCGGGGGAGGCGCGCTCGCGGCCGCCGTCATCGTCAAGCTCACCCGCGTGCTCATGCTCGCGCCCGTCATGGCGACCATCTCCTGGCGGCGACGCCGGGCCCTGGCGGCCGCAGGCGGACGCGCTGACGGGGGACGGCTGCCGCCGCTGGTGCCGGTGTTCGTCCTGGGGTTCGTGGCGATGGTGCTCGTGCGGTCCTTCCTGCCACTGCCGGCGCCCGTGCTCGACGGTGCTCGCCAGTTGCAGACGGTCCTGCTGACGGCGGCGATGTTCGCCCTCGGCTGCGGCGTCCGGCTCGGCCTCGTGCGCCAGGTGGGCGTCCGGCCGTTCGTCCTGGCGGCGCTGTCGACGGCGACGGTGGCGCTGGTCTGCCTCGCCGGCGTCACCCTCGCCACCTGACCGGTGGCGCCAGGTGGTTGCTCGCGGTGAGGGGGGAGGAGCCGTTCGTGCCCTCTCACGGCTCGACGGACGGGGGAGGTCAGGCGTCGATGATGTCGCCGTTGCGGGGCAGCCACGGACGACCGTCGACGGGGTGGCGGAAGGCCATGGGCAGGCCCCGCGCCTGCTCCCAGCGCGTCGACGAGCTGACCTGCAGGTGCAGGTGCGGCTGGGTGCTGTTGCCGGAGTTGCCGCACTGCGCCAGGACGTCGCCGGCGCGCACCGGGTCACCCGCCGCCACCCGGATCGACCCGCGCCGCAGGTGCGCCAGGAGCACGACCGGGCCGCCGTCGCCGAGCGCCAGCACCACGTGGTTGCCGGCGATCCCGGCGGCGCCCGCCCGCACGCGCCGGCCCTGCGTCAGCAGGTAGCCCACCAGCAGCAGCTGCGATCGCCGCGCCTCGTGGTCGGGTTCGCCGTCGTGCACATCGACGACGGTCCCGTCGACCGGGGCCATGACGGCGGCGCCGAACCCGTGGAAGACCTCGGGCCGCTCCGTCGCCAGGGCCGTGCGCCAGCTCCACGGCCCCGAGCGTCCGCGCGCGTCGACCGGGACGAGGTCGATCGCGTGGGACGAGCCGAACGCCTGGGTCCCGTGGCTCGGCACCCGGTCGGCCGGGCTGTTCTGCACGAGCCACCGACCCCGCACGGGGAGGTCGAGCACGGTCGTCGCTGCGGATGCGCCGTCGAGGTCCACGCGTCGAGCCTGGCACAGCCGCGCCACCTGGCGGTCGCCTGACGGGGGCGGGCGCGGTCGTCATACACAATGGGCCGTATGCCGAGCGCCCTGCCCGAAGGACTGCCCGCCCCCTCCGACGGAACGCTCCCGAGCACCGCGCTGGACCGTCTGGGGCTGGGCCCGTTCGGCATCTACGTGCATGTGCCGTTCTGCCGAGTCCGTTGCGGCTACTGCGACTTCAACACCTACACCCTGACCGAGCTCGGCACGCCGGGGGCGAGCGTCGGGTCCTACGCCGACACCGTCCTGGCCGAGCTGGACCTCGCCAGGCGGGTGCTGGGCGAGGACGCGCCGGCCGTCGAGACGGTGTTCGTCGGCGGGGGCACCCCAACCATGCTCGCGGCCGAGGACCTGGCCCGGATCGTCGAGGGGATCGGCGAGCGCTTCGGCTACACCGGCGACGTCGAGATCACGACCGAGGCCAACCCCGACACCGTCGACGAGCACTACCTGGACTGGATCGCCGCTCGCGGCTTCTCGCGCGTCAGCCTCGGCATGCAGTCCGCCGTCCCGCACGTCCTGCGCACCCTCGACCGCACCCACGACCCCCTCAACGTGGAGCGTGCGGTCAAGGCCGCCCGCGCGCACGGGCTCGACGTCTCGCTCGACCTCATCTACGGCACCCCCGGCGAGTCGCTCGAGGACTGGCGCACGTCGCTGGAGACCGCGATCGCGCTGGAGCCCGACCACGTCTCGGCCTACGCCCTGGTCGTGGAGGAGGGCACCAAGATGGGTGCCCAGGTGCGGCGCGGCGAGGTCGCGCTGCCGAGCGACGACGACGAGGCCGACAAGTACGAGCTGGCCGACGGCCTCCTGCGGGCGGCGGGGTACGGGTGGTACGAGGTGTCGAACTGGGCCCGCGGCGAGGAGCACCGGTGCCGCCACAACATCGGCTACTGGAGCGACGGCGACTGGTGGGGCGCCGGCCCCGGCGCGCACAGCCACGTCGGCGGCGTCCGCTGGTGGAACGTCAAGCACCCGAGCGCCTATGCGTCGCGCCTCAACGGCGGCCAGTCCCCGGCGGCGGCGCGCGAGCTCCTCAGCGCCGAGCAGCAGTACGACGAGCGGGTGCTGCTCGGCATACGGCTCGTGGACGGGCTGCCCATCGACGACCTGGACGAGACCGGCCAGGAGGCCGTGGCGGGACTGATCGCCGACAGCCTCGTCGACGGGGGCGCGGCGCTGCGGGACCGCCACCTGGTGCTCACGCTGCGCGGACGCCTGCTGGCGGACACCGTGGTGCGGCGGCTCCTCGGCGTCTGACCTGCCCCGGCCAGGGTCTGATCAGGGTCGGATCAGGGTTGGTTCTGAGGTCCTCGAGGGATCCGACCTGGGCAGACTGGAGTCCGAAGGGTCGAGCGGCACGTCGCCGCGCCGACCACGAACCACACGGAGGGGACCATGAGCACCGACGACCAGTTCCGCAACGACCGCGAGATCCCGAGCTACCCGCAGGCCGGGTCGACCGGTCAGGGCGCGAGCCCGCAGGGTGGCTACCAGCAGAGTGGCTACCAGCAGAGTGGCTACCAGCAGGGCGGCTACCAGCAGGGACAGTCCGTCCACGGCAACGCCGCCCCGCTCAACCCCGAGTACGAGCGGCAGCTGGTCTGCGCGGCGCACTGGTCGCCCATCGCCTCGGTGCTGCTCGGTGGCCTCACGTTCTTCGGCCCCGTGATCGTCCTGCTCGTCGGGGGCGGGCGCAGCCGCGCGGTCCGGGAGCACTCGATCGATGCGCTGAACTTCCAGATCACCGTCTGGATCGCCACGGTGGCCGTGGTCCTGATCTCGCTGCCGCTCATGATCGTGCTGGTCGGCTTCGTCACGATCTGGCTGGCCGGGCTCCTGCCGCTGGCGGCCCTGGTCGTCCACGGGCTGGCGGCGATCAAGGTGTCGGCGGGCGAGCCCTACAGCTACCCCTTCACCTGGCGCATCATCACGTAGCAGCGCACCCTGGTGCGGTCGTCGGGCTGAGGCAGCGGCCCGGCAATGGAGTTGGACGGGCCGGCGCGGTGAGCGACCATGGAGGAGCACCCCGTCCGACGCTGCTCCGGGTTGCCCCCACCGCACGTCATACGACCGGAGACCCCGCATGCATCCCGACGCCCCCGTCCAGGCGACACCACTGCCCGACGTGGACCGCTCCCGAACCCGCACGATCCTCACCGTGCTGGTCCTCGCGACCTTCGTCGTGATCCTCAACGAGACGATCATGACCAACGCGATCCCGCGCCTCATGCGGGAGTTCGACGTGACCGCGTCCACCGCCCAGTGGCTGTCGACGGTGTTCATGCTGACCATGGCCGTGGTCATCCCCGCGTCGGGCTGGCTCATGGAGCGGCTCGCGACCCGGCGGACCTTCGCCCTGGCGATGGTGCTGTTCTCGATCGGGACCGCCGCCTGCTTGGTGGCACCCACCTTCGCGGTGCTGATCGGCGGGCGCGTCGTGCAGGCCTGCGGCACCGCGATCATGATGCCGCTGCTGATGACCACGCTGATGAACCTCGTGCCCGCCCACGAGCGCGGCAAGGTCATGGGCAACGTCACGCTCGTCATCTCGGTGGCGCCCGCCATGGGGCCGGCGGTCTCGGGGGTGCTGCTGCAGCTGGGCTCGTGGCGGCTGATCTTTGCCGTCGTGCTGCCGATCGCCATCGGTGCCCTGGTCGTCGGGCTCCGCTCCCTGGTGGACCTCGCCGAGCCGGGGCACAGCGACCTCGACCTGCCGAGCC
Organism: Arsenicicoccus sp. UBA7492; assembly: GCF_002479615.1. NCBI lineage: Bacteria > Bacillati > Actinomycetota > Actinomycetes > Micrococcales > Intrasporangiaceae > Arsenicicoccus > Arsenicicoccus sp. UBA7492. Next base: position 70,140 of record NZ_DLOE01000048.1, read on the forward strand.
TCGCGCTGTCCGCCGTCGGCTTCGGCGGCCTCGTCTACGGCCTCAGCGGTTTCGGCGAGGGCGCGTCCCACGGCGGGGCGTCCTCGGGCCTGCCGCCGTGGGTGTTCGTGGTCGTCGGTCTCGTCGCCATGGCCGTGTTCACGCGACGCCAGCTCGCCCTGCAGCGCAACGGCACGCCCCTGCTCGACCTGCGCACCCTGTCCCACCGCACCTTCACCATCGGCCTGGTCCTCATGGTGCTCTGCTTCATGGGCCTGATGGGCACCGTGATCCTGCTCCCCATCTATCTGCAGGAGGTGCGCGGGATGTCCTCGCTGTCCACCGGTCTGCTGATGATCCCGGGCGGCCTGGCGATGGGCCTGCTCGGCCCGCAGGTGGGCAAGGCCTACGACCGGTATGGCGCCCCCCGGCTCGTCGTCCCCGGCGCCGCCGGCCTGGTCGCGGGGCTGGTCATGCTCGCGCTGCTCGCACCCGTCGTGGCGCCCTGGGGCGTCCTCGTCCTGCACGTCCTCATCAGCGTCTCGCTGGCGCTGGTCTTCACCCCCGTGTTCACGGCGTCGCTCGGCGTCCTGCCCCCGCACCTGTATCCCCACGGCTCGGCGATCCTCGGCTCGCTGCAGCAGGTCGGGGCCGCGGCGGGCACCGCGACGACGGTGGCCGTCATGGCCTTCATGACCGCGCGTGCCAGCAGCGGTGGTGCGTTCGCGAACGACGCCCTGATGAGCGGCGTCCAGGGCGGCTTCGCGGTCGGCGCGGTGCTGGCCGTGCTGGCGCTCGGGGCGGCGACCCTGGTCCGCACCCCGCGGCCATAGGGGTCGCGAGCACGGCAAACGGCCGCGACAGCCGACGCGCTCAGCGGGTGCGCAGGGCCGGCAGCTTGGTGCCCGCGACCTGCCGCTCGTCGAGCACCGAGCGGCGGAAGCGGTAGAGGCGCGCCGGCCGACCGCCCGTGCCCGAGGACACCGACCCGGTCTCCTCGACCAGGGCCTGCTGCTCGACGAGGCGGCGGAAGTTCTGCTTGTGCAGCGCCTGGCCCGCGAGCGCCTCGACGCACGACTGCAGCTCGCCGAGGGTGAACTCGGGTGGCATGAGCTCGAACACCACCGGGCGGTACTGGATCTTGGCCCGCAGCCGTGCGAGGCCCGTCGCCAGGATGCGGCGGTGGTCGCCGATCATCCGCTCCCCGGGCACCAGGTCGTCGTCCGGCAGCCGCCAGGCGCCGCGCGCCTCCGGGACCAGGCCGACCTCGTAGAGCAGCTCGTAGCGCTGCAGCGCCAGGTCGGGCAGCCAGGCGTGGCCGCCGCGGCCGAAGGTCAGGTCGCAGCGGTGCCGCCGGGCCGTGCGGTCGGCGGGTGATCCGGCGGCGCCGACCCAGTGCGTCAGCTGCGGGGCGATCACCTCGTCGACGAGGCGGGTGCCGTCCCGCTGGTCCTCCCACGGCAGCAGCGCGTAGGCGTCGTACCAGTCGGTCTCCTCGGACGTCATGGACGTCGTGGACGTCATGGACGGAGCGGACCCCGTGGCCGCGTCGCCTCCCTCGGTCGCTGCGGCGCCCTCGGCTCCGGCGGTCGTCAGGCCGAGGTAGGAGATGGAGATCCGGCGGCCACTCGTGTCGTCGAGCCCGCGGTCGTGGTCGGCGAAGGTGTACAGCTGCTCGACATACCCGAGCTGTCTGCCGGTCTGCGAGGCGACCCAGGAGCGCAGGCCGGCCTGCAGGGACGGCTGACCGGCCTCGAGGGGGCCGGCCGGGAGGGCGGGTATGCCGGGGGCCGGCGGGGGAGCCGTGAGGACGCGCGGTCGCCCGGACACGACGGCCACCACGACGGCGACCAGCTCGACGGCGAGCTGCTCCTGCTCCTCACCCACGCGTGACCTCCTGCTGGCCGCTCGCGTGCTGGTCGTCGTCGAGCGGGACGGTGACGAAGTCGATCAGCTCCTCGACGCTGGCCAGCAGGGTCGGCTCCAGATCGGCGTACGTGCGCACCGTACCCAGGATCTGCTTCCACGCCCGCGCGATGTCCGCCTGGGAACGGTGCGGCCAGCCGAGGTGCGCGCAGATCCCGTGCTTCCAGGAGGTGCCACGGGGGATGACGGGCCACTGCTCCAGGCCGAGCCGCTCGGGGCGCACCGACTGCCACACGTCGACGTAGGGGTGCCCGAGGACCTTGACGAACCGCGAGTAGCCGGGGACCCGGCGGGCCTCCTCGACGATGCGCGCCTCCTTGGTGCCGGGCACGAGGTGGTCCACGAGGACGCCCATGCGACGGTCACGGTCGGGGGCGAAGTCCTTGATGACCGCGGCCAGGTCGTCGACGCCGTCGAGCATCTCCACGACCACGCCCTCGATGCGCAGGTCGTCGCCCCAGACCTTCTCCACCAGCTCGGCGTCGTGGCGGCCTTCGACGAAGATGCGCGACCCGGTGGCGACGCGGGCGGGGGCGCCGGCGACGGCGACGGATCCGGAGGCCGTGCGCGAGGAGGCCTGGCGGGCCTCGGCGAGGCGGGCGTTGCTGCCGCTCTTGTCGGGGACCAGCGTGACCGGGCGCCCGTCGACCCAGAAGCCGGGGCCCATCTCGAAGCCCCGGGTGCGGCCCTTGCGGTCCTCCAGGTGGACGACGTGGACGCCACCGGCCTTCTCGACCCGCACCACGGCGCCGACCCAGCCGGACTCGACGTCCTCGACGACCAGGCCACGGGTGGCGGGGACCGCCTCCGAGCGCCCACGGCGGGGAGCCTTCCAGTCGCCCGAGAGGACGTCGGTGCCGTATCGGTCCGCCACGGGGGCCTCCTGCTTCTGCCTGTTGCTGGCGCGACGGGTCGTGCTCGAGACCCGCCCCGACGCGGTCGTCGGACGGTGCTGAAGGCTAGCCCGAGGACCGGCGGAGTTCGTCGTGGCGCGCCACCCGGCGTAGAATTGGCACTCGCCCCACCCGAGTGCCAACCAGCGAACGTGAGGAGGTCGACGATGAGCGACGGACGCCGCCTGCAGGTCCTGCGGGCCATCGTGCAGGACTACGTCGCGACCTCCGAGCCCGTCGGCTCCAAGGCGCTGCTCGACCGGCACCAGCTCGGCGTCAGCGCGGCGACGGTCCGCAACGACATGGCCGCGCTCGAGGAGGAGGGCCTGATCTGCGCCCCGCACACGAGCGCGGGCCGCATCCCCACCGACGCGGGCTACCGGCTCTTCGTCGACCAGCTGTCCGAGATCAAGCCGATGTCGCCGCCCGAGCGCGCGGCCATCGCCGAGTTCCTCGCGGGGTCGGTCGACCTCGACGACATCGTCGACCGCACCGTGCGGCTGCTCGCCAGCCTTACCCACCAGGTCGCGGTGATGCAGTACCCCTCGCTCACCCGGTCGTCCGTGCGGCACGTCGAGCTGGTCCCCATCGGTGGGCCGCGGCTGATGGTCGTGCTCATCGTGACGACGGGTCGGGTGGAGCAGCGCGTCGTCGACGCCGGCCGCGACCTCGGCGACGTGGACGGCGAGCGCCTCGTCTTCGACCTGCGCGGACGGCTCAACGGCCTCGCCGCGGGCCGCCCGTTCCCGGAGGTGGCGCCCGCGCTCGCCGGGCTGTCCCAGGGCTTCGAGGTGGCCGACCGCCCGGCCGTCGAGGCCGTCACCACGGCGCTGGCCGAGATCGTCGTGGAGGAGCGCGAGGAGCGGGTGGTGCTCGCCGGCACCAGTAACCTCGCCCGCCGCTCCGAAGACTTCCCGACGTCGCTGCGCCCGGTCCTCGAGGCGCTCGAGGAGCACGTCGTGCTGCTCGGCCTGATCGACGCCATGCACGACGACCCGGCCCGCCCCGCCGTGGCCGACTCGGACCTCGTCTCGGTGCGCATCGGCAGCGAGCTCTCGCACGCCGGTCTGGTGTCCACCTCGGTCGTGTCGACCGGATACGGTGCGGGGCCGGACCTCGTCGCCGGGCTCGGGGTCCTCGGCCCCACCCGCATGGACTACCCCACGACGATGGCGGCGGTGCGGGCGGTTGCGGCATTCGTCTCCCGGTCCCTCGGTGGCTAGCCACCGGGCGTCGGCGGGTGCGGCGCACCCGGCCGGCTCGGCCCGCCCCGTCGTCCCCGTCCCCCCGATCGCCCCAGCACCCCACGTCACTCTCGCCAACCACTCCGTCAGGCAAGGACTTTCGTGAACGACTACTACGCAGCCCTCGGGATCGAGCGCGGCGCCAGCGCCGAAGAGATCAAGAAGGCCTACCGCCGGCTCGCGCGCAAGCTGCACCCGGACGTCAACCCCGGCCCCGAGGCCGAGGAGGAGTTCAAGCGGGTCTCGCAGGCCTACGACGTGCTCGGCGACCCCGCCAAGAAGCAGGCCTACGACATGGGCGCGGACCCCTACGCCAGCGCCGGTGCGGCGGGCTTCGGCCAGGGCTTCACGTTCAGCGACATCATGGACCAGTTCTTCGGCGCGGGGGCGGGTGGCGCGGGCGGTCGTGGACCCCGCTCGCGCGTGCGACGCGGCCAGGACGCGCTCGTGCGGGCGGACGTCGACCTGCGCACCGCGGTCTTCGGCGACACCCACGAGCTCACCCTCGACACGGCCGTCGAGTGCGGCACCTGCCACGGCGACGGCTGCCAGCCCGGCACGTCCCCGCAGACCTGCTCCTCCTGCCAGGGCCGCGGCGAGGTCCAGCAGGTCCAGCGCAGCTTCCTCGGCCAGATCATGACCTCGCGCCCCTGCGGCGTGTGCCAGGGCTACGGCACGGTGATCCCCAACCCCTGCTTCGAGTGCTCGGGGGAGGGGCGCGTGCGCACCCGCCGGTCCGTCTCCATCAAGGTCCCGGCCGGCGTCGACACCGGCACGCGGATCCAGCTGCGTGGCGAGGGCGAGGTCGGCCCGGGCGGCGGCCAGCCCGGCGACGTCTACGTCGAGATCGTCGTGACGCCGCACCCGACCTTCCAGCGCAACGGCGACGACCTGCACTGCACCCTCGACGTGCCGATGACGGCCGCGGCCCTCGGCTCGACGATCACGCTGGACACCTTCGACGGCGCCCACGACGTGCACGTGCGGCGGGGGACGCAGTCCGCCGACACCGTCACGCTCGACGACCTCGGCGTGACCCACCTGCGGGGCGGCGGTCGCGGCGACCTGGTCGTGCACCTCAACGTCACCACGCCCACCCGCCTCGACTCCCGCCAGGAGGAGCTCCTGCGCGAGCTCTCCGAGCTGCGCGGCGAGGAGAACCCCGACGCCCACGTCACCTCCCTCGACAAGGGGCTGCTCGGCAAGCTCCGCGACGCCTTCCGCTGAGCCGATGACGGCGCCGCTGTTCCTCCTGCCCGCCGGGTCGCTCGGGTCCGTGACGCCAGGGTCGTCCGTGCTCGTGGACGGCGCCGAGGGGCGGCACGCCTCCGGGTCGTTGCGCCTGCAACCCGGCGAGCCCGTGCTGCTGTCCGACGGGAGCGGGGCCGAGGTGGCCGGGTCGGTCTCCTCGGTCGCGCCGGGAGAGATCACGGTGAGCGTCGAGACCGTATGCCGTCCTGACGCCCCCACGCCGCGCTTCGTCCTGGTGCAGGCGCTGGCCAAGGGCGATCGCGACGAGCAGGCGGTGGAGTCGGCGACCGAGCTCGGCGTCGACGAGGTCGTGCCGTGGGGTGCCGCGCGGTCGATCGTGCAGTGGCGCGGCGACCGGGCTGCCAAGGCCCACCGCAAGTGGGAGCAGGTCGTGACCGCGGCCACCAAGCAGTCCCGACGGCACCGCACCCCGGTCGTCGCCCAGCACGTCACGAGCAAGCAGCTGGCTGCACGGCTGGCCTCCACCTCGCTGGCGCTGGTGCTGCACGAGGACGCGACGACGTCGGTCAACGACGTGGAGCTGCCCTCGTCCGGTGAGGTGATGGTCGTGGTCGGCCCCGAGGGCGGGATCTCCGCCGACGAGCTGGCGGCGTTCGAGGAGGCCGGGGCGCGCGTCATACGGCTGGGGCCGCACGTGCTGCGGTCTTCCAGCGCCGGCCCGGCCGCCCTCGCGGTGCTCCTCGCACGCGCCCGCTGGTGACCTACCTCAGGTGGTCATCCGCCTGGGCTCGCACGGCAGGTCGATGTGTCCAACTCAGGCTGATCCCGGAGATCGCCGACCGCCGGTATGCCGACACGCCCGCGCGGCGTGGGCGGGTGGGTTCGGCCACCGTCATGGGTGGTGGAGTCCACCCGATCCTCACGCGTGGGTGGCGGCGAGGTATCGGGTGGGTTCGGCCACGGTCATGGGTGGTGGAGTCCACCCGATCCTCACGCGTCGGGTGGCGGTGAGGTATCGGGTGGGTTCGGCCACGGTCATGGGTGGTGGAGTCCACCCGGTCGTGAATGCGTCCGTGTTGACCGAGGTCGGCACGGCCCGTCTGGCGTCGCCGCATCCGCCTGGGTTCGTCACACCAGCCTGGTCTCGTCACATCCGCCCGGCGTGCGAAGTCGGGCTGATGTGACTACCTGAGGTAGGTCAGCGGACGGTGAAGGTGCGGGTGGCTCGGCCGAGGTCGCGCTGGCCGTCGGCGGGGCTGGGCGCCCACACCTGGAGCTGGTAGCTGCCGGCCGCGAGCCGGCCGAGGTCGACGCGCCAGGTGCCGCGCGTCGGACACGCGATGGAGGCGGTGGTGTGGCCCGAGCGGACCGCCTTGCCGGCGCGCGTGAGGGAGTAGGACACCGAGCCCTCGAAGGCGCACGCCTGCCCGGTCGCCACGACCGGTCCCGCCTTGAGCGCCGCGCCCGCGCCGGGGGAGTCGATCCACACCGCCGCCAGCTCGCTGGTCTGGGCGACCCCGGCCGACCGGGAGTAGGTCTTGCTGGTGGGGAGGGTCCCGAGCACCCGGCCGTCGGGGGAGCGGAACCGGACCGGGAGGTTCTTGCCCGTGGCGGCGGTCACCGTCCACACGACGGATGCCGTGCCGATGCGCGCGGTGGCGTCGTCGACCGTGCGGGTCGGTCCGTCGAGGGTCACGTCGATCGCGCCCGCGCCCACCTTGACGTCCGTGACGGTGCGCTCGCCCCACACGTTGAGGTAGCCGCGCGACCCGGCCTCGCGCATCGCGACGTTGGCGGCCGTCTCGGCGCGCTGCTCGGTCGAGCCCGATCGCTGCGCGGGCACGAACTCGCGGAACAGGCGCAGCCGCGGCGTCGCGGCACCGCCGCCCTCGCGGACCTGGGTGCCGTCCCGACCCAGGAAGTAGACGGGCAGGGCAGCCCGTGACGGTGCCACGGACCGGGCGGCGACGTCTGGTGCGGCTGACGACGGGGCTCCGGCGGTGGTGGCGTCGACCGGTGCGGGCGTCCCGGCCTGCTCCGAGCCGGCCCCGTCGGTGCCGGCTGACGGCGTCGCGGACGAGGTGGTGGACGTGCCGGAGGCCGCGGGCGTCGTGGAGCCCGCGCTGCTGGAGGCGCTGGCGGCTCGGGACACCTGCGAGCTGGTGGTCTGCTGCGCGCACCCGGACAGTGCCACGGCGACCGACGCGGCGACCGCGGCCGTGGACATGGTGGACAGGACCTGGCGGGACGTCGTGCTCGTGCTGGTCACGTCGAGCTCCTTCGCTGACGACGACGGGGTTGCTCACAGTGTCACCCACGTCGGGGCCCCGCACCACGGCGCCCCGCCGACGGATGCTCGCCCGGCCGGGGCGGGGGTCCCTGGCTAGGCTGGCCGCATGACCCCACGTGACCCTGACTGCCTGTTCTGCAAGATCGTCGCCGGGGAGATCCCGGGGGACGTCGTGCACGAGACCGAGACGACGCTCGCCTTCCGCGACATCCAGCCGCAGGCGCCCACGCACGTGCTCGTGGTGCCCAAGGCGCACCACCCCAACGCCGTGGCGACGGCCCAGGCCGACCCCCAGCTGATGGTCGACGTGGTCCTGGCAGCAGGGCAGGTCGCCGAGCAGCAGGGACTGGTCGAGCGCGGCTACCGCCTCGTCTCCAACACCGGCCAGGACGCCCAGCAGAGCGTCGACCACCTGCACCTGCACGTCGTGGGCGGCCGCGCGCTGCAGTGGCCCCCCGGCTGAGTCCCCCGGCCGACACACGCAGAGCCTCGGCCGGCCGGCCACGTGTCCCAGGGTGTGTCGGACCCGGCACGTAGACTGACGGGACGATGACAGACACCCCACGACCCGACACCCCGAGCCCTGGTGCCGCCCCTGCCGCGCACCACGCGATCGTCATACCCGCGTCGGTCCCCATGATCTCGCTGCTGGGGCCGCACGACGAGCTGCTACGCACGATGGAGCGCGCGTTCCCGCGGCTCGACATCCACGTCCGCGGCAACGAGTTCCGCCTCGACGGCCCCTCCAGCGACGCCGCGCTGGTCGAGGAGCTGGTCGGCGAGCTCCTCGTCGTCGTCGAGGCCGGTGGCGCCATCAACCGGGACGCCGTCGAACGCTCGATCGTTATGCTGCGCAACCGCTCCGTCGAGCGGCCCGCCGACGTGCTCACCACCAACATCATCTCGGCGCGCGGGCGCACGATCCGCCCCAAGACCCTCGGGCAGAAGCGCTACGTCGACGCCATCGACACGCACACCATCGTCTTCGGCATCGGGCCCGCCGGCACCGGCAAGACCTATCTCGCGATGGCCAAGGCCGTCGCCGCGCTGCAGGCCAAGGACGTCACGCGGATCATCCTGACCCGGCCGGCGGTCGAGGCGGGGGAGAAGCTCGGCTTCCTGCCCGGCACGCTCACCGACAAGATCGACCCCTACCTGCGCCCGCTCTACGACGCGCTGCACGACATGCTCGACCCCGAGCAGATCCCGCGGCTGATGGCCGCCGGGACCATCGAGGTGGCGCCGCTGGCCTACATGCGCGGCCGCACCCTCAACGACGCGTTCATCATCCTTGACGAGGCGCAGAACACCTCGCCCGAGCAGATGAAGATGTTCCTCACCCGTCTCGGGTTCGGCTCCCGCATCGTCGTCACCGGTGACGTGACCCAGGTCGACCTGCCGGGCGGCACCCAGTCGGGCCTGCGCGTCGTGCGCGACATCCTGTCCGACGTCGAGGACATCCACTTCTCCGAGCTCTCGGCGGCCGACGTCGTGCGCCACCGGCTCGTCGGCGAGATCGTCCAGGCCTACGGCGCCTGGGACGAGTCGCAGCACGGCGGCACCTCGCAGGGCCGCACCACGCACCACCAGAGGGGACAGGCGCCGCGCCGATGAGCATCGACGTCCACAACGAGACCGACCACCGGGTCGACGTGCGCGAGCTCGTCGCGCTGTCCCAGTTCGTCTACGGCGCCATGCGGGTCCACCGCGGCGCCGACCTCGCCATCACCCTCGTCGACGAGGACTCCATGGAGCGGCTCCACGTGCAGTGGATGGACCTCGAGGGTCCGACCGACGTCATGAGCTTCCCGATGGACGAGCTGCGGCCGGGTCGCGAGGGGCAGCGGCTGCAGGAGGGCGTGCTCGGCGACATCGTGCTGTGCCCCTCGGTCGCCAAGAAGCAGGCCGCGGGGGCCGGGCACTCCTTCGAGGAGGAGCTGCTCCTGCTGACCACCCACGGCATCCTGCACCTGCTCGGCTACGACCACGCCGAGCCGGACGAGGAGCGTGAGATGTTCGACCTGCAGCGCACGCTGCTCCTCACCTACCTCGCCGGCCGCGGGCGACCGCAGGGCTGATCGTGACGATCCAGCTCGTCCTGGGTGCGGTGCTGGCCCTGGTCCTGACCTTCGTGCTGGCGCTGACCGAGTCTGCGGTGCAACGCGTCTCGCGGCACACCAGCGAGGAGATGCTCGACGAGGGCCGCCCCGGCGCGCGAGCCCTCGCCACGGTCGTCGCCGACAAGCCCGGCTACATCTCGGCCGCCACCTTCCTCCGTGTCGTCATGGAGGCGACGATGGCCGTGCTCGTCACGGTCGCGGTGACCGAGCGCCTCGACGGCCCGGTCGCGCCCGTGCTCGTCAGCATCGGCGTCATGGCGCTGCTGTCCTTCGTCCTGGCGGGGGTCTCGCCGCGGACGCTGGGGCACCAGCACGCCACGCGCGTGTCCCTGATGATGTCGCCGACCCTCGTGTGGCTGCGCCGCGTCCTCGGCCCCGTCGTCCGCCTGCTCGTCGCCTTCGGCAACGCCGTGACGCCCGGAAAGGGTTATGCCGAGGGGCCGTTCGCCACCGAGGCGGAGCTGCGCGACCTCGTCGACATCGCGAGCCAGCGCGACGTCATCGAGGACGACGAGCGCGAGATGATCCACTCCGTCTTCGAGCTCGGGGACACCGTCGCCCGCGAGGTGATGGTGCCGCGCACCGACATGCTCACCCTGGAGCACGACAAGACGCTCGGCAAGGCCATGTCGCTCTTCCTGCGCTCCGGGTTCTCGCGCATCCCGGTCGTGGGGGAGGACAGCGACGACGTGCTCGGGCTGCTCTACTTCAAGGACGTCACCCGGCGGGTCAACGACGACGAGCAGGCCAGGTCGCTGCCCGTCGAGGAGCTGATGCGGCCCATGCACTTCGTCCCCGACAGCAAGCCGGTCGACGACCTGCTCCGCGAGATGCAGCAGGACCAGGTCCACCTGGCCGTGGTGGTCGACGAGTATGGCGGCACCGCCGGCCTCGTCACCATCGAGGACATCCTCGAGGAGATCGTCGGCGAGATCGCCGACGAGCACGACCGCGAGGCGCAGGGGGTCGAGCCCCTCGAGGACGGCACGGTCCGGATCCCCGCCACCATGCACGTCGACGACTTCGCCGAGGAGTTCGGGATCGACCTCGAGGAGGAGGACGTCGACACCGTCGGCGGGCTGATCGCCAAGGCCTCCGGCCGCGTCCCGATCCCCGGGTCGCGGGTCGAGCTGCTCGGCCTCGAGCTCACCGCCGAGCGTCCGGCCGGCCGCCGGCACCGGATCGCGACCGTCGTCGTGCGCCGCCTGCCGCAGGAACCCTCGCCGGTCGACGTGTGGGAGGCTGAGCGTGATCGGGACCGCACCCTTCGCGCCGACACCGTCGACGCCGCCCGGCACCAGGAGGACCACTCATGAGCACACCCTTCCGCGCAGGATTCGCCTGCCTCGTGGGTCGCCCCAACGCCGGCAAGTCCACGCTGACCAACGCCCTCGTCGGGCAGAAGGTCGCGATCACCAGCAGCAAGCCCCAGACGACCCGGCACACCATCCGTGGCGTCGCCAACACCGAGCAGGGCCAGCTGATCCTGGTGGACACCCCGGGACTGCACAAGCCGCGCACCCTGCTCGGCCAGCGGCTCAACGACCTCGTCCGCGAGACCCTGCTGGAGGTCGACGTCATCGGCTTCTGCCTCCCTGCCGACCAGCGACCCGGCCCCGGCGACCAGTTCATCGCCGCCGAGCTCGCCGAGCTGCAGCGGTCGCGTCGTCGCCCGGTCGTCGCCCTGGTCACCAAGAGCGACAAGGTCGATCGGCAGCGGCTCGCCGAGCACCTCATCGCCGTGGACCAGCTGGGCTCGTGGGACGCGATCATCCCCTGCTCCGCCACGTCCGGCGACCAGGTCGGCGAGGTCGCCGAGGTGCTCGTGTCCTACCTGCCCGAGTCGCCGCCGCTCTATCCTGAGGGTCACCTCACCGACGAGCCCGAGGCCGTCATGATCGCCGAGCTCGTGCGCGAGGCGGCGCTCGAGGGCGTGCGCGACGAGCTGCCGCACTCCCTGGCCGTGGTCGTCGAGGAGATGGTCCCGCGCGAGGACCGGCCCGAGGACAGCCCGCTGCTCGACGTGCGGGTCAACGTCTTCGTCGAGCGCCCCTCGCAGAAGGCCATCGTCATCGGCCGCGGCGGCTCCCGCCTGCGCGAGGTCGGCACCCAGGCCCGCACCCAGATCGAGGCCCTGCTCGGCCAGCGGGTCTATCTCGACCTGCACGTCAAGGTCGCCAAGGACTGGCAGCGCGACCCCAAGCAGCTGCAGCGCCTCGGCTTCTGACCCTCGTGGCGCGGCCTGTGGATGACGGATCCGGCCGCGTGCCCCGCCTGTGGATGACGCGGGGCCGCGAGGCGGCGGTCGCCATACCCTCCTGACATCAGTCGAGCAGGAGGTGGCCCGCAGATGAGCCGGTATGTCGTGACCGTGCCGGCCGTCGTCGACGGCGGCACCTGCGTGCGTGGCGCCGCCGACGAGCTGGCCCACGCGCGCGTCGCGCCGGTGGTGGAGCCGCTCGCCGGTGCTCTCCCCGGCAGCGTCAGCGCCGAGGTGGCATCCAGGTTGGCCGAGCTGCTGGACGGCCGGCTCGCGCTGCTGCACCAGGCCCTTGGCCTGCTCGGTGACGCCCTCGTGGGCGCGGGCGAGGCCTACGGCGCGTGCGAGGACGCGGCGACGACCGCCCTGGACGGTGCGCCATGACGACGCTGGAGCAGGTGCGGCGCTGGTCGGCGTCCGGGGTCCGCGACGTGGCCGCCTCGGTCGGCGGGCGTGCCGTGACCCTCGGCGGCGTCGCCCAGCGGCTGCCCGACGAGGTCGCCGGATGGCGCGGCGAGGCCGCCGACGCCGCGCGGTCCGGGCTCGACGGCGTCAGGGCAGGCGTGCGGGCCGAGGCGGCCGAGGTCGCGGCGGTCGCCGAGGCCCTGCAGGCGGCCGCCGGACGGCTCGACCAGCTCGTCGTCGCCCTGCGTCAGCTCGAGGAGTCGTTGCGCACCACCGGGTTCGAGCTCACCGACGACGGGCGGGTCGTCGACCTGCAGGCGTGCCTCCCGGCCGTGGACGCGGCGTGGTCGCCGGCCGAGCGGCTCGGTCTGCGGACCACGGCGGAGGGCGATGTCCAGGCACTCCTGGCGACGGCTGACGACGTCGACCACTCGCTCGCCCGGGCCCTGGCCGGCATCGGCGCCGGGGAGGTGACCTCGTCCTCGGCCGTCTGTCGACCCGGCGTGGCCACGGCCACCTCCGTGGCCGCCTCGGCCGCCTCCCGCGACGAGGACCTGCGCACCCGTGCCCACCAGGTGGTGGGGGTCGTCTCCTCGCACACCCACAAGAGGGGCCGGGGCCCGGTGAGCGAGGAGTCACGGCAGCGCTATGCCGAGGACGAGGCGTTCGCCACCGCGGCGGACGAGTACTCCGACCACGGGGACGCCGGGATGCTCGCGCGCTCCGTGCTGCTGGCGACCGGCGATCACGAGCTGGCGCAGTGGGTCTACACGCACCCCTACGAGTGGGCCCACGAGGCGGAGCCGTTCGAGTCCCCGGACGGCGCGCCATACGTGATGGACGTCCCCGTGCAGCACTCGACCCTCACGCTGTGGGCTCGCGCGGCGACCGCCGTCTCCCAGGGATATCTAGACGGGCAGCGCCCCCGGGTCGTGCGCACGCCGCGGCCCGACCCGCGGGCCGTCGAGGTCGCCCGCAACCGCGCCGCCCACGACATGTTCGGCAAGGTGACCAACCGGGTGCACGTGGAGTACGGCGCCACGGCGCAGCGGATCGCCCGGGGCCACTCCTACGACAAGCACGTGCTCGGTCTCGACAAGAAGGGCGCCAAGGTCCACACCCCCGACATGCCGGAGATCACGTCGCACGCGGAGCTCGAGGAGCGCATCTTCCGCACGATGTACACCCAGCCGCGCGTCGAGCTGGCCGGTCAGCGGGCCTACCACCTGGACCGCACCGACCAGCACATCGTGATCACCAACGAGCGCGCGTCCGACGGCGGCACGAGCTTCCGCGTCACGCAGGAGGCCCACGAGCAGCGGATGCTGGCCCAGGACGCCGCGCAGCGCGCGAGGGAGGGGCTCGATCCCACGCCGCCCCCGCGGACCGCGCCGGGCGATCTGCAGCAGGAGTATGTCGACCGAAACCCCCTCCCCGAGAAGCCCCCGACGACCTGGAGGACCGAGATGACCACGACCTTGACCACGCTCAGGGACGGCACCCAGCCGACGTGGACCTGGCCGTGGAGCTCGGAGGAGCGACGATGAAGCTGCTGGCGCAGTACCCCGACGCCGTCGCCGTGTCCTTGCACGACCTGGAGGCGGAGGTCCTGACGACTGCCGCCCGCGAGATCGAGTTCATGGCGCTGCTGGACCCGGACGCGCTCGGGGCCGTGACCCTGAGCGGGCAGGACCTGCGCGCGGACCTGGCCGACTGTCGCGCACTGTCCCCTGGCCTGGCGCCCGGCAACCCCGATCATCGTCCGCTGGAGCTGTGGGGGTTCCTGCGCTCACCGGCCCCGCAGGCGCTGGAGCCGATCGACGGACGCATCGCGGACCTCCTGCAGCGTCATACGGCCCGACTGCCGGCCGACCAGCGGCGTCTCGCGGCGGAGTCGCTCGAGCTGGGCAGCGGGCCGCTCGCTCTGCTGCTGCTCATCGACGCGCTCAGGCAGTCGGCCGCCGTCCTCGACAACGAGGAGTACGAGACCTGCCAGCTGCTCGCCCAGCGCTACCTGGCCTCGTCTCGCTACACCTCTGCGCTGCGGTCCTGCTGGGGTCGTCTCGGGCAGGGGCGCAGCGACCAGCTGCGGGCGGAGGCCGCGGCGGCCGTGCTGCCCCTGACCGGCCGGTGCCTGCTCTACCTCGACACGGTGGACGGCCGGCTGCACGTCCGCGTGCCACGCACCCGGCTCCCGGACCTGCTCGCCACCGCAGCCGTGGCCCGCGACAGCATCGATCCCCTCCAGCACCGCTTCCCGGCGCACTACCGGCGCGGGCTGGAGCAGCTGCACGCCGACATCGAGGTCGTGCTGCGCTATCTCGACGCCGGCCCGGTGCATCGGACGCTGTGGCGCTGGGGCGCCGGGAGATAGGGGCTGCTAGCCGTCCAGCTGGTCGAGGATGCAGAGCTCGTTGCCCGAGGTGTCCCGCAGGACGACCCAGTGATGCCCCTGTGCCCAGTCGTCGTCGGCGCGGGTGGCCCCGAAGGTGAGGGCGAGGTCGACGAGCTCGTCCCGCGACGGATCGTCGGCCTCGGGCCGGACGTCGAGGTGCAGCCGGTTCTGACCCTGCTTGGGCGACAGCTCTCGGCAGAGCTCGAGCAGAGGGCCTCGCAGGCTCGGGTGCCGCAGCGTGACCGGCGCGGAGCCGACGACCTGCACCCATCCGGTCAGGGCGGCATACAGCGCGGCGTCGCGCTCGGGATCGGCGCTGTCCAGCGGCAGCGCGGCGATCGGCCCGGTGTCGCGAAAGGCCTCGCGATCCTCCATCACGCAGAAGGGGTTGCCGTCGGGATCGGCGAGCACGACCCACGGCACGTCGCGCTGACCGACGTCAAGGTGCCGAGCGCCCAGGCCGAGCAGACGGTCGACCACCTCCTGCTGGCGCGCGCCGCCGGCCAGGTCGGGGTGTAGCCGAGGGGAGGGGGTCGGCGCCCGGTCGACCTGCTCGACGCTGAGGTCGAGGAACAGGTCGTCGCCGAGCACCAGCCGGCCCTCGAACCCGAAGTCCGTGGGGCCGGCGTCCACCAGCCCCAGGGCCTGGGTCCAGAAGACACCGACGCGCTCGGCGTCGCGGGCCTGCATGACCAGATTCTCGAGGCGCACGCCACCACGCTAGTCGTCGGAGTCCTTGCCGGTGGCCGGCTCGACCCCGACCTGCTGCCACGCCTGTGCGACGGCGGTGCTCTCCTCACTGTCGGCACCGTAGCGGGCGGCCGCCGCGTCGAGGGTGGCCCGCGCGAACCGGGCGAAGTCGCAGTCCTGCGGGATCCGCACGCCGTGCGCCGCCGTCAGCACGTCCCACCACACCTGTCCGGCCCGCTCCCACGCGTGCCCGCCCAGCGCAGCCGCCGCGAGGTAGAACGCGCGGTTGGGGATGCCGGAGTTGATGTGGACCCCACCGTTGTCGTTGTCGCTGTCGTGCGGCAGGTCGACGTAGTCCTCCATCGACCCCGGCTGCGGGTCCTTGCCCAGGGCGGGGTCGTCATAGGCCGTGCCGGGCGCCTTCATGGACCGCAGCGCCACCCCGTGGACCTTGGGGGTGAAGATCCCGGCCCCGATCAGCCAGTCGGCCTGGTCCGCGGTCTGCCCGAGGGAGTGCTGCTTGGTCAGCGAGCCGATGACGTCCGAGATCGACTCGTTGAGGGCGCCGGACTGCCCGACGTAGGTCAGTCCCGCCGTGAACTGCGTGATGCCGTGCGCCAGCTCGTGGCCCATGACGTCGATGGAGTCGGTGAACGACGCGAAGTAGACCCCGTCGCCGTCGCCGAACACCATCTGCTCGCCGTCCCAGAAGGCGTTGCTGTAGTCCCGGTCGTAGTGCACCGTCGCCACCAGCGTCAGCCCGCGCCCGTCGAGCGAGCCCCGGCCGTAGACGTCCGCCAGCAGGCGATAGGTCGCCCCCAGCCCGTCGTAGGCCTCGGTCACGGACTCGTCCTTGGTGGGGGGATCGTCCTCGGAGCGGACCAGCTGACCGGGCAGGGTCGTGCCGTGCCGGGCGTCGTGGAGGCGGCGGTCGGGCTTCAGCGTGGCGGGCTGCGACGGTGAGCCCGGTTGTGGCGCAGCAGGAGTCGTATGACGGGTGCGCGAGTCCCGCAGGCCGATCGCCCCCGGCAGGCGCGGCTCCGGACGGGTGGTGCGGACCTCGCGTGTGCTGCGCTTGCGCGTGTCGTGCTGCAACGTGTGCCGCGCCGCCTCGACCGCGCGCCGCTCCGGCGCGTCCTCGGCGATGTGCCGCAGCAGGTGCGGCGGGACGATGCCGCAGCAGCGCGGCAGGACGGGGGCGGGGAGCTGCGCAGGCGCGGTCGGCATACGACCAGCATGTGACTGCTGGGGCTCGACTACCTGCCGAGACCGCGCCATCAGGAGAACGCCCCGCGCCGTCTCCAGCAGGACGTCACGTGGACACGGCGTCCCAGGATGCGGGACCGCCCGGCGTGCCAGGTGGACGGGCCGGGGGCATCGCCATACGGTCAGGATCGTGCGTATGCGGAACGGGGCCGTCCACCCGGCCACCTGGAGCCTCCTCCTTCCCTGCCGCGGCGAGGCCCTCTAGAGACGGCCGCCCTCGCCGCGGAGCTCGCTCTGCTCGGCCGTCGAGCATGACAGCGACCAGCGAACTGTGAGGCACGAGAGCATGATCCACCCCCAGCAGCCCAGCCCGATGCCGGTTGGCAAGTACGTCCCCTTCCACGAGCAGATCCGCGTCGAGCTGCCCGACCGCACCTGGCCCGACAAGGTCATGCAGGCCGCCCCGCGCTGGTGCGCCGTCGACCTGCGGGACGGCAACCAGGCCCTCATCGACCCGATGAGCCCGGAGCGCAAGCTGCGCATGTTCCAGCTGCTCGTCGCCATGGGCTACAAGGAGATCGAGGTCGGCTTCCCGAGCGCCAGCCAGACCGACTACGACTTCGTCCGCCAGCTGATCGAGGGCGGTCACATCCCGGACGACGTGACGATCCAGGTCCTCACGCAGTGCCGCGACCACCTGATCGAGCGCACGTACGACGCCCTGCGGGGCGCCAAGCAGGCGATCGTCCACTTCTACAACTCCACCTCGGTGCTGCAGCGCAAGGTCGTCTTCGGCCTCGACCAGGACGGCATCGTCGACATCGCGCTGCAGGGCGCCCGCCTGTGCAAGAAGCTCGAGGAGACGCTGCCCGACACGGACATCTACTACGAGTACTCCCCGGAGTCCTACACGGGCACCGAGCTCGAGTTCGCCGCCCGCGTCTGCAACAAGGTCATCGAGGTCATCGACCCGACCCCGGACCACAAGATCATCATCAACCTGCCGGCCACGGTCGAGATGGCCACGCCCAACGTCTACGCCGACTCGATCGAGTGGATGAGCCGGCACCTGGACCGCCGCGAGTCCGTCGTGCTGTCCCTGCACCCGCACAACGACCGCGGGTCGGGCGTCGCGGCGGCCGAGCTGGGCTACCTGGCCGGGGCGGACCGCATCGAGGGCTGCCTGTTCGGCAACGGCGAGCGCACCGGCAACGTCTGCCTGGTCACGCTCGGCATGAACATGGTCAGCCAGGGCATCGACCCGCAGATCGACTTCTCCGACATGGCCGGCATCCGCTCGGTGGTCGAGCACTGCAACCAGCTGCCCGTCCACGAGCGCCACCCCTACGGCGGCGACCTCGTCTTCACGGCCTTCTCCGGGTCGCACCAGGACGCCATCAAGAAGGGCTTCGACTGGATGGACCGCGAGTCCGCGTCCTCCGGCAAGGGGATCGACGAGCTCGTGTGGGGCGTGCCCTACCTGCCGATCGACCCGCACGACATCGGCCGGTCCTACGAGGCGGTCGTCCGCGTCAACAGCCAGTCCGGCAAGGGCGGCGTCGCCTACATCCTCAAGTCCGAGCGCGGGCTGGACCTGCCGCGCCGCCTCCAGATGGAGTTCAGCGCCGTCGTGCAGGCCCGCACGGACGCGCAGGGCGGCGAGGTGTCGCCGGCGCAGCTGTGGGAGGTCTTCGAGGACGAGTACCTGCCGGCCGAGCGGCGCTGGGGCCGGTTCGCGCTCAAGGGAGTTCGCACGGACGACGAGGGCGAGGGCGGACGCGGCACGTGGTCCTTCCGGATCGACGACCGTGGGGTCGAGCAGGTCCTGACGGGCAGCGGCAACGGTCCGATCGCGGCCTTCGTCGACGCGCTGGGTGCCTATGGCGTCGACGTGCGCGTCCTCGACTACGCCGAGCACGCCATGTCGGCGGGTGGCGACGCCCGGGCGGCGTCATACGTCGAGTGTGCCGTCGGCGAGCGCGTCCTCTGGGGCATCGGCCTGCACGAGAACATCCTGCGCGCCTCGATCGAGGCCGTGGTCTCGGCGGTCAACCGCGCCGAGCGCTGACGACTCACCCCTCCCACCCACCCCCACGATCGTGAGTGTTTGGTCCAAGAGTCTTGGACCGAACACTCACGACCTGCGGTTGTGGGGGGACAGATCTGGCCTAGTTGCAGGGTTAAGGGGTCAGATCTGGCCCCGTGTTGCTAGTTTGGCTGTATGACGAGCCCGACGCCACGCCCCGTCACCCGCGCTCTGGCGAGCCTGGGGGAGTCGTTGCGCGGCTGGCGGGTGCTGCAGGGACTGACGGTGGCCCAGGTCGCCGACCGCGCAGGCATCTCGGAGCGCACCGTCAAGCGCCTCGAGGCCGGTGAGGGGGCGGCGCTGGAGCACGCCCTGCGGGTGGCCCGGGCGCTGGGTGTGCTCGACGAGATCGTGGCGTCGGTCGATCCCCTCCGCAGCGACGTGGGACGGCTGCGTGCGGAGGAGCTCCTGCCGCGGCGGGTGCGACGCCGGGCCGGAGCGGGGGAGCCGTGATCACCGTCGAGGTGTGGCTCGACCCCGACGTGCGGGTGGGGACCATGCACGTGCACCAGGGGCGCGGGGCCGAGTCCCTCACCTTCACCTACGACCCGGGCTACCTCGCGCGCGAGGGCGCCTATGCGCTCGAGCCCGGTCTGCCGCTGCGATCCGGTGGGTTCCACAGTGCGGGGCGGTTGTTCGGCGCCTTCGCGGACAGCGCGCCCGACCGGTGGGGGCGGACGCTGGTGCGGCGCACCCTCGCCGAGGCGGCTCGCGAGGCTGGCGAGACGCCCCGTCAGCCAGGGGAGTCCGACTTCCTGCTCGGCGTGCGCGACGACCTGCGGCAGGGCGCGCTCCGCTACCGCCTGCCGACGGACCCGCCGGGCAGCTTCCGGGCGGGGGCGCAGGACGGCGGGCCCGTCCTCACCGAGCTCGGCACCCTGCTGTCGCTGGCGGACAAGGTGCTGTCCGACGAGGCCGACCTGGGGGAGCTGCGGCGGCTCGTCGGTGCCGGGTCGTCCCTCGGCGGGGCACGCCCCAAGGCTCACGTGCGCCTGCCCGGAGGGGCGGTCGGCATCGCCAAGTTCCCCGCGGACCGGCACGACGACTGGAACGTCATGGCCTGGGAGAAGGTCGCGCTCGACCTGGCCGCCGCGGCGCAGGTCGTCGTGCCGCCGTCACGGCTCGTGGCGGTGGGCGGCCGCGACGTGCTGGTCGTGGAGCGCTTCGACCGGCGGGGCGCCGACCGTCTCGGCTACGTCAGCGCCATGACGATGCTCGAGGCCACCGACGGCGACCGCGCGACCTACCTGGACATCGCCGAGGTGGTCGAGCAGGTCTCGCCCCGGGCGCGCGAGGACCTGCACCAGCTCTGGCGACGCGTCGTCCTCGGCGCCCTGATCAACAACACGGACGACCACCTGCGCAACCACGGCTTCCTGCGCGAGGGCGACGGGTGGGTGCTCTCGCCGGCCTTCGACCTCAACCCGACGCCCTTCGCCGGCCCCTTCGCCACGGACGTCGCCGACCCGGGCGACGGAGGGTCGATCGAGGCGGCGCTGGACGTCGCGGAGTACTTCCGCCTCGGGGCGGCCGACGCCGCGCGGATCCTGGACGAGGTCCGGGCCGCCGCGAGCGGGTGGGACCGCGCAGCGGCGTCATACGGCATCGGCGAGCGCGAGCGAGCCCGCATGGCAACGGCGTTCACCTCGCCCGACCAACGATGATCGTGGGGGTTTCGTCCAAGGACGTTGGACGAAACCCCCACGATGTCGGTGGAGTGGGGGGAGGGTCAGCGGACGCCGCGGGGGCGGAACTGGATCGAGATGCGGGGGCCGGTGGCGGAGGTCGACTTCGGTATGGCGTGCTCCCACGTCCGCTGGCACGAACCACCCATGACGACGAGGTCGCCGTGACCGAGGGAGAACCGGTGCGCGGTGGGGCCACCCCCGCGGGGCCGCAGGGCCAGCGTGCGTGCCGCCCCCACCGAGACGATGGCGACGATCGTGTCGTGAGTGGAGCCGCGACCGATCGTGTCTCCGTGCCAGGCGACCGAGTCGGCGCCGTCGCGATAGAGGCAGAGCCCCGCGCTGGTCAGGGGCTCGCCGAGCTCGGGCAGGTAGTGCGCCGACAGTCGGTCCCGGAGGTCGTCGAGCAGGGGGTCGGGCAGCGTCTCGCGCGAGCCGTAGTACTTGGTGAGGCGCGGGACCGCGACGACGTTGTCGTACATCTGGCGCTCCTCCGCGTGCCACGGCACGACCTCGACGAGGCGGTCGAAGAGCTGGTCTGAGCCCTGCAGCCAACCGGGCAAGTGATCGACCCAGGCGCCCCGCGTCAGCTCCGTGCGCTGCATCCCGTCGAGGGGACCCGGCGCACACTCCTCCGCCAGGTCGAAGATGGAGCCCTGCAGTCCGATCATGCGTTCGATCATAGCGCCGAAAACTCCCTCGGCGCCGTCTCTTCGCGTCGCTACGGTGGCCGCATGGAGCTGCTCACCCCCACCCTGCGCACCGATCGCCTGCTGCTGCGCCCGTTCGCGGCGTCCGATGCCGACGACCTGACGGCCCTGATGAGCGACGCGAGGGTGCTGGAGTACTGGGACTCACCGCCCTGGACCGATCCCGCCCGCGCCGGGGTCTTCCTCGAGCGCTGCCGCACCATGGCCGAGCAGGGCAGCGGCATCCGGGTGGCGGTCGAGCGTCTCGAGGACGGGGCCTTCCTCGGGTGGTGCCTCTTCGTCGACTGGGACGACACCTTCCGCAGCGCCCGGCTCGGATACTGCTTGACCCAGACGTCCTGGGGCCACGGCTACGCCACCGAGGCCTCCCGCGCCGTGCTGACCTGGGCGTTCGACGCGCTGCCGCTCAACCGGGTGCAGGCCGAGTGCGACACCCGCAACCCCGCGTCCGGTCGCGTGCTGGAGAAGCTGGGCTTCGTCCTGGAGGGGACGCTGCGACAGGACTGCATCGTCGACGGCGTGGTCTCGGACTCGTGGGTGTACGGCCTGCTCGCCGAGGACTGGCCCGTGCGTCGCTGACCGGTCGCCGGCCTGAACGCACCGGGAGGGTGTCCGGGTGGGTGTCGGGGAGTGACCTGCGGGCGGGAGCAGGGATGATGGGGGTGATGGCGCTCTATCGGGATCAGGCGGTGGTCCTGCGCACCCACAAGCTGGGTGAGGCGGACCGCATCGTCACCATGCTCTCGCGGCGCCACGGCAAGATCCGCGGTGTGGCCAAGGGCGTGCGCCGCACCAAGTCCCGCTTCGGGGCCCGGCTCGAGCCGTTCATGGTCGTGGACGTCCAGCTCTACCAAGGGCGTTCGCTCGACACCGTGACCCAGGTCGAGACGCTGGGTGCCTACGGCGACACGATCATGCGCGACTACGGCGCCTACACCGCGGCCAGCGCGATGGTCGAGACCGCCGACCAGCTCACGGTCGAGCACGAGCCCAACGCCCAGCAGTTCATGCTCCTGGCCGGCGCGCTGCGCAGCCTCGCGGTGCACGAGCACGACAGCGGCCTGGTCCTGGACGCCTATCTCCTGCGCGCGGTCGCCACGGCCGGCTGGGCGCCGAGCTTCGACGAGTGCGCGCGGTGCGGTGCGCCGGGCCCGCACCGTGGCTTCAACCTCGCCTCCGGCGGTGCCGTATGCCGAGACTGCCGCACCCCGGGGTCCGCCGCACCCAGCCCCGCCACGATGATCCTGCTGTCGGCGCTGCTGTCGGGCGACTGGGAGACCGCCGACTCGAGCGACGTGCGGCACCGGCGCGAGGGGGCAGGGCTGGTCGCGGCCTTCGTGCAGTGGCACCTCGAGCGCGGGGTCCGGTCGCTGCGGCTGGTCGAGCGCACGTGACCAGCGCATCCAGGAGGTCGATCCGAGCTATCAGAAGGAGCAGGTCGTGGCGCTGAGGTCCCGTCGAGCCGAGCCCCGTCGAGCGGAGGCGTGGAAGGGTCAGGTCCGGCCGCCGTTCCCGCACCCCTCCGGCGCCCGGCCGCCCGGCATACCGCGCGAGCTC
Source organism: Arsenicicoccus sp. UBA7492 (assembly GCF_002479615.1). Classification (NCBI taxonomy): domain Bacteria; kingdom Bacillati; phylum Actinomycetota; class Actinomycetes; order Micrococcales; family Intrasporangiaceae; genus Arsenicicoccus; species Arsenicicoccus sp. UBA7492. The sequence continues at coordinate 92,798 of NZ_DLOE01000048.1, forward strand.
GTCCCCAACCACCTGGCCGTCGTCATGGACGGCAACGGTCGCTGGGCCAACCAGCGGGGCCTGCCGCGCACCCAGGGTCACGAGGCGGGGGAGGCTAGCCTGCTCGACGTGGTCGCGGGGGCCATCGAGATGGGGATCCCCAACCTGTCGGCCTATGCCTTCTCCACCGAGAACTGGCGCCGCAGCCCGGACGAGGTGCGCTTCCTCATGGGCTTCAACCGCGACGTGATCCACCGCCGCCGCGACCAGCTGGCCGAGTGGGGCGTGCGGATGCGCTGGGTCGGCCGTCGGCCGCGCCTGTGGTCCAGCGTCATCAAGGAGCTCGAGCACGCCCAGGACCTGACCCGCGACAACGACGTCCTGACGCTGTACTTCTGCGTGAACTACGGCGGTCGCGCCGAGATCGCCGACAGCGTGCGGCGCATCGCCGAGGAGGTCGCGGCCGGCCGGCTGTCGCCGCGCGGCATCGACGAGCGGACGATCGCGCGCCACCTGGACTACCCGGACATGCCCGACGTCGACCTGTTCCTGCGGTCCTCGGGGGAGCAGCGCACGAGCAACTTCCTGCTGTGGCAGAGCGCGTATGCCGAGATGGTGTTCCTCGACACGCTGTGGCCCGACTTCGACCGGCGGGACCTGTGGCGCGCCGTGCAGATCTATGCCGAGCGGGACCGGCGCTACGGCGGTGCGGTGGACAAGCCGGGTGAGGACGCCGCTCGCTGAGGTGGCACGGCACCGGCGGCGAGCTCGTCTCGTGCTGCAGCGCGAGACAGGTGCGGCAGCGCGAGACGCCGGGCCGCGGCATACGAGCAATTGTGCATAGCCATGCAGCCGCCCGTATGATGACCGTATGCCCAAGGTTCTCACCTCCCTCCCCATCGGCCGGCGCGTCGGCCTGGCGTTCTCCGGCGGCCTCGACACCTCTGTGGCGGTCGCGTGGATGCGAGAGAAGGGCGCCGTGCCCTTCACCTACACGGCCGACATCGGCCAGCCCGACGAGCCCGACATCGACGGCGTCCCCGGCCGCGCGATGGAGTACGGCGCCGAGGCCGCCCGCCTCGTCGACTGCCGACCCCAGCTCGTCGAGGAGGGCCTGGCCGCGCTGACCTGCGGGGCGTTCCACATCCGCACGGGCGGTCGCTACTACTTCAACACCACGCCGCTCGGCCGCGCCGTCACCGGGACGCTGCTCGTGCGCGCCATGCTGGAGGACGACGTCCACGTCTGGGGCGACGGCTCGACCTTCAAGGGCAACGACATCGAGCGGTTCTACCGCTACGGCCTGCTCGCCAACCCGGGGCTCAAGATCTACAAGCCCTGGCTGGACGCGGACTTCGTCGACGAGCTCGGCGGGCGCAAGGAGATGTCCGAGTGGCTCTCCACGCGTGACCTGCCCTACCGCGACGCGACGGAGAAGGCCTACTCCACCGACGCCAACATCTGGGGGGCCACCCACGAGGCCAAGACCCTCGAGCACCTCGACACCGGCCTGGAGTCGGTCGAGCCGATCATGGGCGTGAAGTTCTGGGACCCCTCGGTCGAGATCGAGACCGAGGACGTCACGATCCGCTTCGAGTCCGGCCGGCCGGTCGCCATCAACGGCGAGGGCTTCGCGAGCGACGTGGGGCTGGTCCTCGAGGCCAACCGCATCGGTGGACGCCACGGCCTCGGCATGTCCGACCAGATCGAGAACCGCATCATCGAGGCCAAGTCGCGCGGCATCTACGAGGCGCCGGGCATGGCGCTGCTCTACGTCGCCTACGAGCGGCTGCTCAACGCGATCCACAACGAGGACACCCTCGAGACCTACCACGAGATGGGGCGCAAGCTCGGTCGCCTGATGTACGAGGGCCGCTGGCTCGACCCGCAGTCGCTCATGATCCGGGAGTCCGTGCAGCGCTGGGTCGGCTCCGCCGTGACCGGCGAGGTGACGCTGCGCCTGCGCCGTGGCGAGGACTACTCGATCCTCGACACGCAGGGCCCCGGCTTCAGCTATCACCCGGACAAGCTGTCGATGGAGCGCACCGAGGGCGCGGCCTTCGGTCCCGTGGACCGCATCGGCCAGCTGACCATGCGCAACCTGGACATCGCCGACTCCCGCGCCCGGCTCGAGCAGTATGCCGGGATGGGGCTGCTCGGCGTCGCTCAGGGCAGGCTGATGGGAGAGCTCGAACCCGGTGGGGCCGACCGCATCTCGCGCGACCGCCGCTACCTGGAGGCGGACGAGGACGTGGAGAGCCTGGACCACGCCGCGATCGAGTTCGGTGTGGACTGACGACGAAGGCGTGAGGACCCGACCGAGGGACGAGGGAGGCCCGGAGCGTCGAGGAGTCGGTCCCGAGGGTGTGGACTGACGACGAGGCTCGTCCACGCCAGCTGCCTCGGCGGGACGTTCCGGTGCCCGTGGCGGCGGCTGGTGTCCGTGGCGAGCTGCAGCACGCCACGGGGGCTGGTGGGTGCCGCGGCGGATGGCCGGGCCGACGGGGGACGGTCGCCGAGACGGGGGACGGCCGTATGCCGGGGCCCGGGAGGCGGTGGGCGCTGCGGCATACGGCCGGATGCGCACGCGCCTGCACCGGCATCGAGCATCCGGATGAGAAGGTTGGCGGGTGATCGAGTACAAGACGCCGGCCGAGGTCCAGGCGATGCGCCCGGCGGGGGAGTTCGTCGCCCGGGTGCTCGCGACGCTGCGCCGCGAGGTCGGCGTGGGGACGGACCTGCTGGACGTCGACGCGCGGGCGCACGAGCTCATCCGGGAGCGCGGGGCGACGAGCTGCTACCTCGACTACCACCCGAGCTTCGGCGACTCGCCGTTCGGGCACGTGATCTGCACGAGCGTCAACGACGCTGTGCTGCACGGACTTCCGCACCGCTATCGGTTGCGTGACGGGGACCTCGTGACCCTGGACTTCGCCGCGTCGGTGGACGGGTGGGTGGCCGACAGCGCCATCAGCTTCATCGTGGGCGAGGCCGCGCCGGCCGACCTGGAGCTCATCGACACCTGCGAGCGGGCGCTGACCGCGGCCATCGACACGGCGCGCGTGGGCCAGCGGCTCGGCGACGTCAGCGCGGCCATCGGGGAGGTGGCGGCGGAGGCGGGCTACGGGGTCAACACGCAGTTCGGCGGTCACGGCGTCGGTCGCACCATGCACGGCGAGCCGCACATCCCCAACGACGGGCGTGCTGGACGCGGTCTCGGGCTGCGTCCCGGCCTCGTCATCGCGATCGAGCCCTGGCTCATGGCCACCACGGACGAGCTCGCCAAGGACCGCGACGGGTGGACGCTGCGCAGCGCCGACGGCTCCCGCACCGCGCACGTCGAGCACACGATCGCCGTCACCGAGGACGGGCCGCTCGTCCTGACGGACCGTCGGAGCCTGGCCTGACCCCGCTGCACCACCGGCCTCGGACCTCGGACCTCAGGCCCTCGGACCTCAGGCCCTCGGACCTCAGGCCGCGGACCTCGGACCTCGGACGTCAGGCCGCGGCCTGACGCTGGCGGCGACCGTATGACGCCCCCGCGCCACCGCTCGGCGACCCACCGTGGGGGCGCGCGGGCGGCATACGGCCGACGTCCCTAGTCTCGGGGTGACCGACACGAGAGGGGCAGGGCGATGAGCGACGGCAGGGCGTTCCAGGACGGCTATCCCGAGGACGTGGCGCACTGCTACGGCTGCGGGCGGCTCAACGAGACGGGGATCCGGCTGCGCAGCTACTGGGACGGCGAGGAGACGGTGGCGCGCTACACGCCGCGGCCGGAGCACACGGCGATCCCGGGCTATGTCTACGGCGGGCTGGTGGCGTCGCTGATCGACTGCCACGGGACGGGCTCGGCGGCGGCCGCGGGGTCGCGGGCGGCGGGGCTGGACCCGGCGACGGAGCCGCTGCTGCGCTATGTCACGGCGAGCCTGCAGGTGGACTACCTCGCGCCGACGCCGATGGGGGTCGAGCTGGAGGTGCGGGGCGTGATCGAGCAGGTCAAGGGGCGCAAGGTCGTCGTCAAGGAGACCGTGTCGGCGGGGGAGACGGTCGTGGCTCGTGGGCGGGTCGTGGCGGTGCAGATGCCGCAGTCGATGGCGCCCGTCTAGGAGCCGGTCAGGACCCGCCGCCGGTAAAGGCATCAGCCTGGGGGACGAAGGCCGGTCGATGCCCCGGCCCCCGGCGGGTCAGCGGGGGAGCAGGCGGACGAGGACCAGGGCCGCCCCGAGCAGGGCGGCCGCGATGCGGATCAGCTTGGCGTTGGTCGAGGCGTAGGGCCACGCGAGGTAGAGGAGCCAGGCGACGAAGGCCACGGCGAGGCCGAGCAGCACCCAGCCGACCGGTCCGCCGACGATCGCGGCGATCACCAGCAGCGCGACCCAGACCACGGTGGTGGCCCAGCCGGGGAGCCGCGACAGGGCGGCGGCGGCGGGGGTGCTGGCGCGTTCGACGGACTGGCGCAGGGGGGTGGTCTCAGGCACCGCACCACCCTACCGACTAGATTTCGGTCCATGCCCCAGCATCGCTCGACCATCGACGACGTCCTGTCGCTGTGCAAGCGCCGGGGCTTCGCCTACCCCTCCGGCGAGATCTACGGCGGGACCGGCGCCTGGGACTACGGCCCCCTCGGGGTCGCCCTCAAGGAGGCGATCCAGCGTCAGTGGTGGCGGGCGATGGTGCAGCTGCGCGAGGACGTCGTGGGGCTGGACTCCTCGGTCGTGCTGCCCGCGGCCGTATGGCGCGCCTCCGGGCACGTGGACGCCTACACGGCACCGGTGCTGGAGTGCGAGCGCTGCCACGACGTGGCGGCGGTGCCGGAGCTGCGCCAGGCGGCCGGCGAGGAGGGGCTGCGCCTGGACGCGATCCCGTGCCGCGCCTGCGGCGCCATGGGCTCGTGGGTCGAGGCGTCCCCGGTGACGCGGCTGGTGTCGACCCGGCTCGGGGCCGGTGCGGCCGGGGGAGAGGCGCACTACCTGCGGCCGGAGCTGGCGCAGGGCGCCTTCCTCAACTTCGCCAACGTCGTGACCACCTCCCGGCGTCGGCTGCCGTTCGGGATCGCCCAGGCGGGCAAGGCCTTCCGCAACGAGCTGTCGCCCGGGGCGTTCCCGTTCCGCACGCACGAGTTCGAGCGGCTGGAGCTGGCCTACTTCGTGGAGCCGGGCGCGGCGGCCGGGTGGCACGACTACTGGGTGGAGCAGCGGCGCGAGTGGTACGTCCGCCTCGGGGTGGACCCGGCCCGCCTGCGCCGGACCGAGCGGCCCGCGGACGACCTCGCCCACTTCGCCACGCGGGGCACGACCCTGGAGTACCACTACGGCGACCCCGAGGCCGAGTGGGGCGAGCTCGAGCGGATCGCGGACCGGTCCGACGACGACCTCGCCCGGCACTCGCACGCGTCGGGCGCGGACCTGCGCTACTACGACCAGCGGACCGGTGAGCGCTACATCCCGCACGTGGTCGAGCCGGTCGCCGGCCTGACCCGCGCGTTCATGGCCTTCCTCGTCGACGCCTACGCCGAGGACGAGGCACCGACCACCAAGGGCGGGGTCGAGCAGCGGGTCGTGCTGCGGCTGCACCCCCTCCTGGCGCCGGTCAAGGTCGCCGTCCTGCCGCTGTCGCGCCACGCGGACCTGTCCCCGCTCGCCGCGGACCTGGCCGACCGCCTGCGTCGCCACTGGATGGTCGAGACCGACGACGCGCAGGCCATCGGGCGGCGCTACCGCCGCCAGGACGAGATCGGCACCCCCTACTGCGTCACCGTCGACTTCCACACGATCGGCGACCGGTCCGTGACGGTCCGGGACCGCGACACGATGCGGCAGGAGCGCGTGGGTCTGGACGCGCTCGAGGGCTACCTGGCCGAGCGCCTCGTCGGCTGCTGAGGCCCTCGTCCGAGGTCGTTGAAACTGGCCATATCGGCTAATTCGTCCGTATTCACCACCTGACCCGGGCAGCTGTGCCATCGTTGATCCATGGCCCGACAGCTACGAGCACTGCACGACGCGGAGATGATCTCCACGTCGGCCGAGGCGCGCGCCGCTGCGCTGCAGTACGTCCGCGTCGTCACTGGTTCCGCCCGCCCCCGGCCGGAGCATCGCGAGGTCTTCGAGGAGACCGTCCTCCAGGTGGCCGTCGCCACCCAGGCGCTCATCGACCGCATGGAGTCGGCAGCCGAGGTCGAGCGTTCCCGCCCCCGGCGCGACGAGCGTCAGTCGTTCGACGCCGCCGGCTGACCGCACCACCGCCACCACGGAGCAGCAGGCCCGCTCGACGATCACGTCGGGCGGGCCTTCCCGTCATACGGGAATGGATCCCCGGGGTCGCCTGTTAGAGTGGTTGAACATTCAACCAACAGCGTGGAGGAAGACCCCATGCAGTTCGGCATCTTCTCGGTCGGCGACGTCACCACGGACCCGACCACCGGTCGCACCCCGACCGAGCACGAGCGCATCACGGCCATGACGCAGATCGCCCTCAAGGCCGAGGAGGTCGGCCTGGACGTCTTCGCGACCGGCGAGCACCACAACCCGCCGTTCGTGCCGTCCTCCCCCACCACCCACCTGGGCTACCTCGCCGCCAAGACCGAGCGTCTGCTGCTGAGCACCGCGACCACCCTGATCACGACCAACGACCCGGTCAAGATCGCCGAGGACTACGCGATGCTGCAGCACCTGTCGGGCGGTCGCGTCGACCTGATGATGGGCCGCGGCAACACCGGCCCCGTCTACCCGTGGTTCGGCAAGGACATCCGCCAGGGCATCCCGCTCGCGGTCGAGAACTACCACCTCCTGCGGCGGCTGTGGCGCGAGTCCGTCGTCGACTGGGAGGGTCGGTTCCGCACCCCGCTGCACGGCTACACCTCGACCCCCGCGCCCCTGGACGGCACCCCACCGTTCGTGTGGCACGGCTCGATCCGCAGCGCCGAGATCGCCGAGCAGGCGGCCTACTACGGCGACGGCTTCTTCCACAACCACATCTTCTGGGGCCCGGAGCACACCCGGCAGATGGTCTCGCTCTACCGCCAGCGGTTCGAGCACTACGGCCACGGGTCCGCGGACCAGGCGATCGTCGGGCTCGGCGGTCAGGCCTTCATGGCCGAGACCGAGGCGGAGGCCAAGCGTCGCTTCCGCCCCTACTTCGACGTCGCCCCCGTCTACGGCCACGGCCCGTCGCTGGAGGAGTTCACCACCGCGACCCCGCTGACCGTCGGCACGCCCGAGATGGTCATCGAGCGGACCCTCGCCTCGGCGGACTACGCCGGTGACTACCAGCGCCAGCTGTTCCTCATGGACCACGCCGGCCTGCCCCTCGACGTGGTGCTCGAGCAGATCGAGATCCTCGGCCGCGAGGTCGTCCCGACCCTGCGCACCGAGTTCGAGCGTCGTCGTCCGGCCCACGTTCCGAGCGACCCGCCCACCCACGCCTCGCTCGTGGCCGCCGGCCCCGAGTCACCGCACCACCTCGTCACGCCGACCGCCTCCCTCGCGTCGGCGGCCACCACGGAGGAGACCGTATGACGCGCCGCATCGTCGCCGTCACCGCCGGGCTCTCGCAGCCCTCGTCCACCCGCCTGCTCACCGACCAGCTCACCGCCGCCGTCACCGCCCAGGTGACGGCGCGCGGGGAGGCCGCCTCCGTCGAGGTGATCGAGGTGCGCGAGCTCGCGACCGACCTGGCGCAGCTGATGACCTCGGGCCTGGCCACGCCGCGGATGGACGAGGCGCGCGAGCTCGTCTCGTCGGCCGACGGCCTCGTGCTCGTGACCCCGGTGTTCAACGGGAGCTATGCCGGCCTGTTCAAGCTGTTCGTCGACGCCCTGTCGCCGGACTCGCTGACCGGGATGCCCGTGATCGTCGCGGCCACCGCCGGCACCGCCCGCCACTCGCTGGTCCTGGACTTCGCGATGCGGCCGCTGCTGACCTACCTGCGCGCCGTCGTCGTGCCCACCGGGGTCTTCGCCGCGACCGAGGACTTCGGCGGCGCCGAGGCCGGGTCGGGGCTGGCCTCCCGGGTGCGCCGCGCGGCGTCCGAGCTGGCCGCGCTGGTCGTGGCCGAGACCGGGGCCGTGGCGGGGTTCGCCGAGGGCTCGGCCGACCGGGACCGGTCGGACCGTGCCGCCCGCTCCTCCGGCGTCGGGCTCGCGCCGGTGACCCCCTTCGAGCAGCTGCTGGCGGGGCACACGGGCTAGGGTTCGGCCCATGGCTCACCCCCTCGCCCCCTGGTTGCGTCACGTCGTGCTGCCGGGGGCGGCGATCAGCGTCGGCATCGCCGCCCTCGGGCGCGTCATCGAGGGGCCGCTGCAGGGCTGGCCGGCCGAGGACGAGCTCAACCGCTGGTGCGTGCGTCACCGCACTCCCCTCGGCAACGCCCTCACCTGGGTGCCGTCCACGTATGCCGACACGCCCGCCACCATCGTCATGTCGCTGGTGTACGGCGGGTGGCTGTGGCGCGAGACCCGCAGCGTGCGCGAGACCGTCGCGCCGCTCGCCGCCATCACGATCGAGACGGTGTGCTTCATGAGCGCCGCTCGGGTGGTCGGGCGCGAGCGTCCCGACGTGCCCTGGCTCGACAAGCCCGCCCACACCTCGAGCTTCCCCTCGGGGCACACCGGCGCCACGACCGCGATGAGCCTCACCGTCGCGCACGCCATCGCCCGCCGGGACGTGCCCGGCTCGCGCGGTCTCGCGCGGGCCATCCGGTGGGGTGTCCCGGTGAGCGTCGCCGCGTCTCGCGTCTATCGCGGGATGCACCACCCCTCGGACGTCGTCGTGGGGTCGCTGCTGGGCGCGTGGACGGCGGGCGCCGTGCGGCGGGCCCTCGGCATACCGACGCTGTAGCCCTCTCCGGGCCACTGCCCGGCTGTCCAGACAGGAGGTCGCCGCCCGAGGCGCGTGGGCCGACGGGCGTGAGTCGTCTGCTCGTTGAGAGGCGACAGATGGGGGTTATGGAGGTCGGTTGACCCCCATCTGTCGCCTCTCAACGATGGGGCGGCGGGGCTGGTGGGGGTGATGCGGCGGGCGCTCGGCATACCGTCCCGTGTTGGCACCCGACAACGGCACCCGGCGCGGCCTGAGACAATCGACGGGATATGACTGCTGTCCTCCCGCCCCTCGTCATCGGCCGCCACACCTATGAGTCGCCCGTCGTGCTCGCCCCCATGGCCGGCATCACCAACCGTGCCTTCCGCCGCCTGTGCCGCGAGCACGGGGCCGCCGGGCTTGCGGCGGCGGGCACGCCCGGCGCCAAGCAGCTCTTCGTCTCCGAGATGATCACCACGCGCGCCCTGGTCGAGCGCGTCCCCTTGACGATGAAGCTCATCGAGATGGACGAGGACGAGTCTCCCCGGGGGATCCAGCTGTATGGCGTCGACCCGGTCACCGTCGGGCAGGCGGCCCGCATCATCGCGACCGAGGACCGCGCCGACCACATCGACATGAACTTCGGCTGCCCCGTGCCCAAGGTCACGCGCAAGGGCGGCGGCTCGGCGCTGCCGTGGAAGACGGAGTGGTTCCGCGCCATCGTCCGGGCCGCCGTGCGCGAGGCCGCACCGTACGACATCCCGGTGACGGTCAAGATGCGTGTGGGGATCGACGCCGACCACGTCACCTACCTGGAGGCCGGCCGGATCGCCGAGCAGGAGGGTGCCTCCGCCGTCGCGCTGCACGGCCGCACCGCCAACCAGCACTACTCGGGGCAGGCGGACTGGTCCACGATCGCCCGGCTCAAGGAGGCCGTGACGACGATCCCCGTGCTCGGTAACGGCGACATCTGGTCCGCCGAGGACGCGGTGCGGATGGTGCGCGAGACGGGGTGCGACGGGGTCGTGGTGGGGCGCGGCTGCCTGGGGCGGCCGTGGCTGTTCGCGGACCTCGCGGCAGCCTTCGCCGGCGTGACCTATCGCGCGCGGCCGAACCTCGGCGAGGTGGGGGACACCATGCGCCGGCACGCGGCCTACCTCGCCGACTTCTACGAGGACGAGGGCAAGGCCTGCCGCGACATCCGCAAGCACATCGCGTGGTACCTCAAGGGATTTCCCGCCGGCCACGACGTCCGCAACCGCCTGGCCCTGGTGGACTCCCTGGCCGCGCTGGACGAGCTGATCTTGACGCTGGACCCGTCGGTGCCCTGGCCGGACGAGGCCGCCGAGGGACCACGGGGGCGGGCGGGGTCGCCCAAGGCCGTGGCCCTGCCCGACGGGTGGCTGGACTCGCCGCAGATCGACGAGCGCCAGCAGCGGCTCATCGCCGAGGCCGAGCTGAGCGTCAGCGGCGGCTGATCATCGGGGGCGGGGGCGGGGGCTGCGGCATACGGCCTGGACCGCTCAGGCGCCGGTCTCGACCGGCCGGCTCGGGTCGGCGATGTAGTCGCTCCACGACCCCGCATAGACGGCCAGGTCGTCGCTGATGCCGACCGCCGCCGCGGCCAGGGCGACGTGGCAGGCCTGCACCCCGGACCCGCAGTAGACGCCGACGGTGCTGCCGTCGTGGACGTCGCGCCGGTGGAACCTGGCGAGCAGCTCGTCGCGCGGCAGGAAGCGCCCCTCGTCATCGACCAGCTCGAGCGCGGGCAGGGAGACGGCACCGGGGACGTGCCCGGCGACGGGGTCGACGGTCTCGTCCTCGCCCTTGAACCGGTTGGCCGGCCGGGCGTCGAGCAGCGTGCTGCTCTCGGCGTAGCGCAGCGCCTGGTCCGCGTCCAGCACGGTCAGGGCACCGGGCCCCACCTCGACGTCGCCTGGCTCGGGCGTGACCTCGCCGGTCTCCACGGGCAGGTCCGCGGCCTGCCACGCGCCCCAGCCTCCGTCGAGGACGCTGACCTCGGCGTGGCCGGCGTGCCGCAGGAGCCACCAGGCCCGGGACGCGGCGATCGAGCGCCAGTCGTCGTAGACCACGACCGGGCGGTCCCTGCGCACACCGGCGGCACGCAGCCCGGCCTGCAGCTGCTCGGGCCGGGGGAGCGGGTGCCGGCCACCGGCGCCGTCCGGGCGGATGTCGGCCAGGACGGTGTCCAGGTCCACGTAGGCCGCCCCCGGCACGTGGCCGGCGGCGTGCTGCTCGCGCCCGTCGGATCGACCCATGGCGTAGCGGACGTCCAGGACGACGGGCCGATGCTCGACGGGGGCACGCAACGCCTCGCCGAGCTCGTGGACCGAGATCAGGGGCAGACGGGACAACGGCGTCGTGGTCATGGCGCCAAGCCTAGGCCTCGGGCCGCGTGGAGGGGTCTGTCGGTGGGGCGCCCTAGAGTGCTGGCTCAGAGGTGAGGAGGGGTTGATTGAGATGACGCAGCAGGGACATCCGGCCTACGAGGGGTATGCCGCGGCCGACCGTGATCGGTGGGTGGGCGAGGACCCGGCGCAGAAGTCGGGGGACCGGGACGACTTCGCGCGGGACCGGGCCCGGCTGGTGCACTCGGCGTCGCTGCGGCGGTTGTCGGCCAAGACGCAGGTCGTGCGTCCGGGGTCGAGCGACTTCGTCCGCAACCGGCTGACCCACTCCCTCGAGGTCGCCCAGATCGGGCGCGAGCTCGGCGGCGCGCTGGGGTGCAACGCCGACGTGGTCGACACCGCATGCCTGGCCCACGACCTGGGCCATCCGCCGTTCGGCCACAACGGCGAGCAGGCGCTCGACGAGATCGCCCAGGACATCGGGGGATTCGAGGGAAACGCCCAGACCTTCAGGCTCCTGGTGCGACTGGAGGCCAAGCGGTTCCACCCCGGCACCGACCGCTCGGCGGGGCTCAACCTGACGCGGGCCAGCCTGGACGCCTCGTGCAAGTACCCCTGGGGACGTGGCCAGGGACCGACCGTGACCCGCAAGTTCGGGGTCTACGACGACGACCTCGAGGCCTTCGACTGGGTGCGCGAAGGGTCGCCGACGAGCCATCGGTGCATCGAGGCGCAGACGATGGACTGGTCGGACGACGTCGCCTACTCCGTGCACGACGTCGAGGACGCCATAGCCTCCGGGGGCCTCGACGTGCGCGAGCTCCACCGCGGGGCGGCGGTGGAGCACGTCCTGCCGATCGCCCGGGACCGCTACGCCCGCGACGTCGAGATCGGGTCGCTGGAGGAGGCCTACTGGCGCCTGGTCGTGCCCCACCTGGTGCCGGTGACCTTCGACGGCGGGTCGCGCCGTGACCTCGCGCGGCTCAAGGACCTGACCTCTCGCCTGGTGGGGCGGTTCGCCGGGGCCGCCGAGCGCGCGACGCGGGAGCGCTACGGTCACGGACCGCTCACCCGGTATGCCGCCAACCTGGTCGTGCCCGAGGACGTGCGCGCCGAGGTCGCCGTCCTCAAGGCCATCGCGGCGCACTACGTCATGCAGACCCGCGAGCGCGTGGACCTCATGGCGCAGGAGCGCATCGTCGTGGCGGGGCTGGTCGAGGGCTTCCTCGCGGACCCCGAGGCCCGGCTCGACCGCGAGCTGCTCGCGGACCACCGGGCCGCCGAGACCGACGGGGAGCGGCTGCGGGTCGTGGTGGACCAGGTCGCCAGCCTCACCGACGCCCGTGCCCTCGCCCTGCACCAGGCCTGGCGCGGGTGAGGGTGCCTCGTGCGCTCCGGCATACGGCCTAGACTCGACCCGACGACGACGGGGAGGTGCAGGTGGCGCTGATCAAGCCCGAGGACATCGCGCAGGTCAAGGAGCGCACCTCGATCGAGGACGTCGTCCGCGAGCACGTCACCCTCCGCAGCGCCGGGCCGGGCAGCCTCAAGGGGTTGTGCCCCTTCCACGACGAGAAGACGCCGTCGTTCACCGTGCGTCCGGCCGTCGGGGCCTACCACTGCTTCGGCTGCGGCGAGGGCGGCGACGTCATCCGCTTCGTGCAGGAGGTCGACCACCTCAGCTTCGTCGAGGCGGTCGAGCGGCTGGCGGCGAGGGCCGGCGTGGAGCTGCGCTACGAGGACGGCGAGGCGCCGCAGCGCGAGCCCGCCGGCAAGCGGCAGCGGCTGGTCGAGGCCCACCGCGTCGCGTCGGAGTTCTACGCCGAGGCGCTGCTGGCCATGCCCGAGGCGCGCGCAGGGCGAGACTTCCTTCGCGCCAAGGGTTTCAGCGGCAAGGACTGCGCGGTCTTCGGCGTCGGCTACGCGCCGCGAGGTGGCGAGCTGATCACCGACCACCTGCGCTCCAAGGGCTTCACGGACGACGAGATCGTCACGTCGGGCCTGTCGGCCCAGGGGCGGCGCGGACCCTACGACCGGTTCCGGGGTCGCGTGGTCTGGCCGATCCGCGACGTCACCGGCGACACCGTCGGCTTCGGCGCGCGGCGCATCTTCGACGACGACCGGATCGAGGCCAAGTACCTCAATACGTCCGAGACGCCGATCTACAAGAAGACCTCCGTGCTCTACGGCCTGGACCTGGCCAAGCGCGCCATGGCCCGGGACCGGCAGGCGGTGATCGTCGAGGGCTACACCGACGTGATGGCCTGCCACCTCGCCGGGGTCGAGCAAGCGGTCGCGACCTGCGGCACGTCCTTCGGCGTCGACCACATCAAGACGCTGCGGCGGATCCTGCGCGACGAGGCGGGACAGTCTCCGGCCAAGGTCATCTTCACCTTCGACGGTGACGCCGCCGGGCAGAAGGCCGCCATGCGGGCCTTCGCGGAGGACCAGCGGTGGGCGTCGCAGAGCTTCGTGGCGGTCGCGGACGCCGGGCAGGACCCCAACGAGCTGAGGCAGTCCGGCGGCGACGACGCCGTGCGCCACCTCGTCGAGGACGCCGTCCCGATGTTCGAGTTCGCCGTCCGCACCACCATCGGCCGGTTCGACCTGGAGACGGCCGAGGGCCGGGTCATGGCGATCCGGTCGGTCGCGCCGATCATCGCCGGGATCCGCGACCAGGGCCTGCGCCCGGAGTACATCCGGACCGTCGCGGGCTGGCTCGGCGTGACGGTGGAGCAGGTCGCCCACGAGGTCACCACCGCAGGTCAGGCTGCCACCCGGGTGCCGGTCTCCCCACCCGCGCACGCCCAGGCCCCAGAGGCGACGCAAGACCCCCGCAGCACGGCCCTGCCGAGGCCGGACCTGCGCGACCCCGTCGTCTTCGCCGAGCACCAGCTCCTGCAGTGCCTGCTGCAGTACCCCTCGTTGTTCGACCCCGAGGAGGTCGACGGCCTCGCGCCCGAGGCGATGGTCGCACCCGCCTACCAGCTCGTGCTGCAGGCGGTGCACGAGGCCGGGGGACTGTCGACCGCCGTCGCCGTGTCCGGCCAGGCCTGGACCACCGCCGTCACCGAGCACGCCGACGAGGAGGTTCGGCCGCTGCTGCACGAGCTCGCCGTCGCGCCCGTGCCCACCCGGCTCGACGCGTCCACCGGCATCCCCAGCCGGCGCTACACCGACGAGCTGATCCGTCGGGTGCGCGAGGTGACGCTCCGCCGGCGCATCGCTGACGCGATCAGTGCGCTGCAGCGCATGGACCCCGCCCAGCCCGGGGAGTCCCGTGCCCTCGGCATCCGCATCCAGGGGCTCCAGCGCGAGCTCGCCGTCCTCCGATCGGAGATGTCCTGATGGTGTCCTGGCCCAGGCGCGCCACGCAGCACCCCAAGCCGACGCTGTCGCGCACCGAGCTCGATCGGCTCGGCCTCACCAGGCAGGACCGGGTGCTCGCCGTGCTGGAGTCGCCCTCGTCCGAGCTGCGCCTCGTCATCACCCAGCACCAGCTGGTGCTGCTCCCGGACGCCGGGACACCGGTGGCCCGCCCCTGGCACCTCGTGGACCGGGGCTCGTGGTCCCGCGAGGACGAGGCGCTCACGGTCACGTGGGTCGACGGGCCCGAGCCCTGGCGGTTCGTGCTGCCGCAGCCCGACCCCACCGCTCTCGCGGCCCTGCGGGAGCGGGTCCAGGCCAGCGTCATCACCCACCACGACGTCAAGGTCGCCCACGGGCGGGGGAGCGTGCGGGTGGTCGTCCGGCAGGAGCTCGCGACCCGTGAGGTGCTGGTGCAGACGCTCTACGGCCAGGGCGTGCCGGCTGGTGATCCGGTCGTGCAGCGCGCCGTGGCGGCCGCCATCGCGGAGCTGCGCGACGCCGTGGGGCTGCCGCCAGAGGCGTGAGGGCTGCCGGCGGAGGAGTAGGGGCTGGCGCCGGCGAGCCGAGGCCGAGCGTAGGCCCTCGCGCTCAGCCGCCGCGTGCGATTCGGCGCATCGCAGCGACGTAGCGCCGGGTGATGCCGCGCTGCACGAGCCCCGTCACCGGACCGCCGGCGCGCGACCACCACGTCGCGGGTCGGGACCGGGCCGTGATCGTGAGCCACACCCGCGTCTCGCCGTCCGCCGGATGCCCCTCGACGTGCCCGGCCGCGCCACCGCCGGCGCTGCCTGCGTCGTTGCCCTCGAGCTCGACCAGGAAGGTCTCGGTGCCGATCTCCGGGTGGCCCGGCCGGGCGTCATAGGTGAACCCCGTGCGCGTCGGGCCGCGCCATACGCGCGTGACCACGACCGGGGCCCTCAGCGACATCCTGCCGACGCCCAGGCGCAGGACCGCCCGGGTGTCCGTGCGGACGACGTCGTCAGGGGAGTCCACCGCCAGGCCGGCGCCCCGGTGCATGCCCCAGGACATCAGGCCGGCCGAGGCCCGCTCGAACACCTCGCGTCCCGCTCCGAGGAGCACGCGCTCGTCGACCCGATCCCACCCGTCCATGCCGGTCTCCTGTCCCTTGCGGCTAGCCCAAGACCAGGTGCCCGCCCGGTGAACCCATGACGACGTACGGGTGCCAGGCGGATTCGGTCGCGCGCAGAGTTGCTGCTAAAGTCTCTCTCGCGCCGCACGCGGCGCGATCCCCTGTAGCTCAATTGGCAGAGCAGCCGGCTGTTAACCGGCAGGTTATTGGTTCGAGTCCAATCGGGGGAGCAATGAAACCCCTTGTCCTGCAAGGGGTTTCGTCGTTTTTGTGTATTTCGTGCACCACGACCGTGCACCGCAGCCCGGAGCAGCTGCCGCGGGCCGGGGGTTGGCTCAGGTGGCGTCGCCGAGCAGGTCCCAGAGGTTCCCCCAGGGGTCCCGGACGACAGCGACGCGGCCGTACGGCTCGACGCGGGGTGGCCGGACGAGCTCGCACCCGGCCTGTCCGACAGCACGCAGGACGCCGTCGAGGTCCCGGACGCGCAGGAACAGGCCGACCCGCCCGGCGAACTGCCGACCGATGGCCGAGGCCTGCTCAGGACCGTCGGCGCGAGCCAGCACCAGACCGGCCCCTCCGTCGCGGGGACGCACGACGACCCAGCGCTTCGAGCGACCGTCGGTGGTGATGGCAGGACGATCCTCCACCAGGTCGAAGCCCAGCGTGCCGGTGAAGAACGCGATGGCCTCGTCGTAGTCGTCGACGACGAGGGAGAACAGCTCCAGGGTCACCCCGCCATGCTAGGGAGCCCCCATCGAGGTGCCGTCAGGCCCCGGAGCAGCCCGTGACGGGTGAGGGTGGCGCGGGAACGTCCGCGACGACACCTGTCTTCACGAGCTGGTCGGCATACAGCCTGGACCACGATCCGTCCTTGATCGACTCCTCGAGAGCGGTCTTGACCCGTCCGCACAGCTCGGCGTCCTCGTCCTTGACGCGCAGGTAGTAGTCGATCGTGCCCATCTCGGCCCCGACCACGCGGATCGTGCCCTTGAACGGCGCTTCTGAGGCGTAGCCCCGCAGCGCCAGGCCCTCGTCGCTGACCGCGTCCACGGTGCCCTGGCGCAGCTCGGTGAGGCAGGTGGAGAGGGTGCGTCGATAGGCCAGCCGGGCACCGGGGAAGGTCGATCCCGCAGCGCGGGCCAGGTGGGTGCCGTCCACGAGGCACACCCGGCGGCCCACGAGGGACCCGGGGGTGACCTCGCCACGCTCACCCGCGCGGACGGCGATGTCCTGACCGCCGCGCAGGTAGGGCCCGACGAGGTGGACGCCCGTGGGGGGAGTGGACCCGGTCGCGTAGGCCGCGACGAGCAGGTCGTAGGGGACCGCACCCTTGGTCGGGGTCGCGCGTGGCTCCGGGACGTTGCTGAGCGTGAGGTCCTTCTTGCCGGGGTAGCCGAGCCGGGCGCCCAGGTCGCGGGCCAGCTCGCTCTCGAAGCCCGACTGGTCCCGCAGCACCCGCAGACCGAGCCCGGGGCGGTCGAAGGAGACCCCCACGACCAGGGAATCGCTGCCGCACGCCGCGGTGGCCAGGGCAGCCACCGTGGCCACGGCCAGTCCCGCGGTGCGTCGATGACGCGGTCGTGACGTGCGGGGCATCGCGGTCCTCTCCTCGGTGATCGAGGCCAACCTATCGGCCCTCGCGCACGAACCCCGCACGGCAGGCCGGAACCGACCACGCCGGCACCCCCGGACGGGCATCATGTGCTCATGAGCGAGCACAGGCACAGCGGGTCGGCCTCCGGCGGCGACGTGGGCGACCGGATCGAGGACGTCGCGGAGAAGGCCGGCGATCACCCCGCCACCAGGGCGGCCGTCCGGACCGGCTACGCGGTCAACGGCCTGCTCCACCTGCTGATCGCCTGGATCTGCCTGCAGCTCGCGATGCTCCACGCCACGGGTGACGCCGACCAGTCGGGCGCCCTGGCAGCCCTGTCGCAGCACACCCTCGGCCGGGTGGCGCTGTGGCTGGGCGTCGCGGGCTTCCTCGGCCTCGCGCTGTGGCAGCTGACCGAGGTGATCGTCCCGGGGCTCGGCGGCGACAGCTGGCAGTCCCGGCTCAAGGACGGCGCCAAGGCCGTGGTCTACGCGATCCTCGCCTGGTCGGCCTTCGGGTTCGCCCGCGGCACCGGGTCCTCGGGCAAGCGGCAGGTGCAGGGCTTCACCACGAACCTGCTCGGGGCGCCGGCCGGACGCCTGCTCGTCGCCGCGGTCGGCCTGGGGATCATCGGCGTCGGCATCTACCACGTGGTCAAGGGGCTGCGGCGCACGTTCCTGCACGACCTCGAGGAGGACCCCGGTCCGGTCGCGGTCTACGCCGGGATGCTCGGCTACCCGACGCGCGGGATCGCGCTGGCGGTCGTCGGCGGGCTGTTCGTCGCGGCGGCGATGGCGAACTCGTCGTCGCGGACCAACGGCCTCGACGGTGCGCTGCGCTTCCTGCTCGACCAGCCCTACGGTCGGGTGGTCGTCGCGTTCATGGCTCTGGGATTCGCGTCCTTCGGGGTCTACTCGTTCTTCAGGGCGCGGCACGCGGACGTATGACGGGGGCGCGGCCTCAACGGCCGTAGTCCACGGGCAGCACCTCCAGGCGGTCGAGCGGGAACGGCTGGTGCCGGCCGTCGCCGCTCCCGTTGAGCGCCTCCCACCCGCTGCCGACCCGCAGGAGCCCCGGGTAGGGGTCGCCCGAGAACGCCGAGGCGTTCTCCGCGCGGAAGCTCACGGCACCGCTCGTGTCCCACACGATCAGGCCGTACTCCTGGGCCGCGCGGGCGATGGTGCGGGCGGTCGGCGTGAGCCCGAGGGAGTCCACGTCGAGGTCGGCGGGCAGGCGCAGCCGTTGGCCCTGGCGCAGCACCACCTGGCCGCGCGGGTTGCGCCCGTCCGACCGCACCGCGGGCCAGGAGTGGGCGGGGGCGGCGGCGGCATACGGGACGGCCACCCCGACGACGTGGTCGATCCGCCCGCGGCGCAGCTCCTCGGCGCGGATGATCCCGCCCGCGAAGGGCAGGCCGGTGGCGGTCGTGCCGATGGGGAAGGGGAAGACGCCGTCGCTGCGCGAGGCTGCCTGGATCGACCCGCCCCCGCACGCGGTCCACGACCCGTCCGCGCCTCGGGTCAACCGCCACAGGTCGGTGTAGCGGTCCGTGGCGGGATCGTGCAGCGCCGCCTCGTGGTCGCTGCCACCGGCCGGGCGCAGGTCGTCGGGGATGCGCAGACCGCGCAGCGACTCGGCGACGCGAGGATGCAACCGGCACCCGGGCGCGGCGCGGACGTCGTGGACGGGGTCGGACGGGGTCGTGGTGACCAGCGGCGGGGTGTAGTCGTGCGTGTTGAGCGTGACGTTCGGCAGTCCTGGCCGGCCGTGCTCGACGGCTGCGGCGCGCAGGTCGCGGACGATGGCGCTGCTGCGGGGGTCCGTGGGGGTGGAGGCCGGGAGGCGGGAGTACCAGAACGAGGAGGGGGCGAAGACCCGGTGGGGGACCGGAGGTCGACGCGCCGCCGGGCTCGCGGTGGCGCTCGCCGTCTCGGACTCGCCAGGCGTCGGGGTGCCCGAGCAGGCGGCGAGCAGCGCGGCCGTGGCCAGGCCGACGACGAGGGCGGCGCGCGGCGGCATACGACTCCCGACTCTCGAGGCGACGGGCCGCCACCGGGGTGGGGCCACGTGGGGATCGTCTGCAAGCCTGGCACAGCCGGCTGATCGGCAGGTGAGGACGCGACAGGGTGGCCGAGGAGGGCCGACGTCGGTCAGAGCGAACCGACAGCGGCGAAACGTCCGTACGGGTAGGGATTCTGCGCTGAGGCCAGACCGCCGTTGACCGGTCGGTCACGACTTAGGGGGGGGCCGACGCCGCGGGAGGCCCAGCCCCACGACACGGTCATACACGAGGATCGGGACGAGGGCTGGACAACGCGTCAACCACCCACCCAATGGGGGTATGACGGGCACAGTGAGACACCTCGTCGTGCCGTGCATCAGGTAGGCCGGGTCGGGCTTGAACCGACGACCGACGGATTATGAGTCCGCTGCTCTGACCGACTGAGCTACCGGCCCTGGGTCCGCGGGGGCGAACCCTGTCACCCTACCGTCAGCGACCCACCCCGAGCGGCGACATACCGGCCGGTACCCGACGTGGTTCGTTCTAACTCGTCACCTCGGTATCGCTACGCTGAGTGAGCGACTTTCTGGAGATAGTTGCTCTCAATGGGTGGTACATGGTCACTTCACGTCATTTGATGTCACAGAGTGTATGAGCCCCCTAGCTCATGAAGGTGCCCGCATGCCTGCCTCCCCCCTCATCACCAGGCTTCTCACGCGCACGATCGGCCCCACGCCCCCTCCTCGGCCGGCGCCCCGTCCCACACCCACGCCCAAGGTCGTGGCGCCGGACCCGCGACTCGTCCACGCCGTGCCGCCCGTCGCGACGTCCGTCCACGCGCCGAACCTCCCGCTGCGCACCACCCCCGCCTGGCACCTGGCTCGCCGAGCCGCCCAGGCACCCACGGCGGCCATGGTCGCCGACATCGAGCGGATGGGCACCCGGGCGTGGATCGCGCAGCAGCTCGACCCGGCCTCGATCCCCGACCCGACGTGGGACGGCATCGTCCAACGGTGCTTCCCCTGGCTGAACCTGACCAACAAGCAGGTGCAGGACCTGACCGGCGGCAGCTTCCGCGGGAGCCCGGTCATGGCCCACGCGAACGCCGCCCGGCCGCTGTTCACCAACCGTGTGCTCTGGGAGAACGTGGTGACGATGTGGGGCGACCTGCTCTACGTCCCCTACCGCAGCAAGGCCGACAGCTTCACGCTCGAGTACGACTGGAAGGTCCTGCGTCGCCACGCTTTCGGGCGGTATGCCGACCTCCTGCACGCCGCGGTCACCCACCCGGCGATCCTGCACAACCTCGACAACGACGCCAACTCCCGGGACAACCCCAACGAGAACCTCGGCCGCGAGATCCTCGAGCTCTACAGCGTCGGGGTCGGGAGCTACACCGAGACCGACGTCCTGCAGTCCGCGCTCCTGCTGACCGGGCACTCGGTCGACTGGAACACCCGCGCCTACGCGTATGCCGACTGGGCCCACCACGTGGGGCCGATCAGGATCATGGGCTTCAGCCACGCCAACGCCACGTCCGCGGGCGGGCCGGCGGCGCTGCGGGCCTACACCGACTACCTGGCGCGGCACCCGGCGACCGCGCGCCGCCTGGCGCGCGTCATCGCCACGCGGTTCGTCTCGGACACGCCCAGCGAGGCCCTCGTGCAGACCCTGGCCGCGACCTACCTGGCGTCGGACACAGCGATCGTGCCGGTGCTGCGGAGGCTGTTCGACCACCCGGAGTTCTGGGCCTCGGTCGGCAACAAGTGGTCCCGGCCGGCCGAGCTGGCCGCCAAGGGCGTCCGCGCGTCCAAGCCCACGGGCTACGCCTTCGCACAACCCATCACCACCAACCCGTGGGCGATGAGCAACTACTTCTGGTTCCTCTACCAGTGCGGCCACGCGCCCCGGGACTGGCCTCGGGTCGACGGCTACCCGGACGACGCCGACGCCTGGCGCAGCACCATCGCGACGCTCTCGTCGTGGAACGTCATGCACGCCCTGGCCTGGGGCTGGGGTGACGGGCCGACCTACCCGGACGAGGCGGACCAGGACCCCGGCCAGGGCCTGCCGCACTGGCACACCGCCCTCGGCGTCAAGGCCGGCGACAACGTCCTCGCGACGGCTCGGCGGATCACCTTCGCCCTGACCGGCTACGTCTGGCGCGAGCAGGACATCGCCCCCATCGCGTCCTGGCTGTGCAGCTACGGGGAGCGGCCGGCCACGGCGTCGGACGTCCTCGCCGACTACCAGGCACGCGGCTGGCTGCGCGAGGCCGCGCGCCTGATCCTGGCCAGCCCCTACTCCTTCCTGCGCTGATCGGAGATCATCGTGACCACCCCCAGCACGCCCAGCAGCCCCAGCAGCCCCAGCGGCCCCAGCAGCCCCAGCGGCCCCGGCGGCCGTCGCCGGAGCTCCGGTCCGCGCGCCACGGCGCCGGGCGCCCCCGACCCCTACGCGCCCCTCGTCCACGACGACCTCGTCACGCCGATGCACCACCACGACGAGTCCCGCAACCACCTCGTCGTGCGCACCGACGACGGGCCGCGCGTCATGTCGCCCACCGACGCGGCGTCATACGTCGAGCACGTCCGACCGCCCGCCTGCCCGCACGAGGTGGCCGAGGCCGCCGGCTGGCGCGGCCCGCTGCGGCGTCGCACCGTCCTGCAGGGCGCGGCGCTCGGCTTCGGGGCGCTGCTGGCGGAGTCCGCCGTGCCGCGCTACGCGTTCGCGGAGACGGCGACCCAGCGCGACCTGCTCGTCGTCATCTTCGTCCGTGGCGGGGCCGACGGACTCTCGCTCGTCCCACCCCTCCAGGACAGCGCCTACCTCGCGGCCCGCCCGACCATCCGGGTGACCTCCTCCCAGGCCCTGCCGCTGGACGGCAAGGTGGGCCTCAACCCCGCGATGAAGGGCCTCAAGGCGTTGTACGACGCGGGAGACCTCGCGGTGGTGCTCGGCGCGGGCAACCCGGCGGTGCGACGCTCGCACTTCGAGGACATGAACGCCATGGAGTGGGCGGCCCCCGCCAACATGCGCTCCGGGTGGCTGGCCCGGCACCTGACCACGAGCGGTCCGACGACCGGGACCGTCCGGGCCATCACCCGGGGGTCGCAGGTCGCCCTCTCGCTCAGCTCCCCCAGCATGGAGACCCCCGCCGTCGCCGAGCTGGCGAGCTTCGGGCTGCAGCCGACCTACACCACGGACGGCACCACGCGCGAGCGCGTCACGACGATCATCGACCAGATGTACGCACGCGCCGGCGGCGGGGCGGCGCTCACCGCGCGCTCGACCCTGGACGCCGTCGCCCGGCTCGCGGACCAGCGAGCCATCGCCGTCGCGGGGAAGTACGTCCCGGCGAACGGCGCTGCCTACCCCGACACGACCTTCGGCAAGGGCATGCGCGACATCGCGCAGATCGCCAAGGCGGGCCGGGGGCTCGAGGTCGCCTGCATCGACAACGACGACTGGGACATGCACCGCAACCTCGGCCTGGCGCAGGACACGAACGGCTGGATGTGGCGTCGGGCCGCCGACCTGTCGGCGGGGATCGCCGCGCTGCGGGCCGACCTCGGCGACCTCTGGCAGCGCACCACCGTCGTCACGATGAGCGAGTTCGGCCGCCGCGTCCAGGAGAACGGCGACCAGGGCCTCGACCACGGGCACGGCAACGTGATGTTCGTGGCCGGCGGGGGAGTGAACGGCAAGAAGGTCTACGGCACGATGCCCACGCTCACGACCGCCAACCTCGTGCAGGGTGACGTGCCGATCACCACGGACTACCGCCAGGTGCTCAGCGAGATCATCAGGGCCCGCCTGCTCAACGGCGGCTCCCTCGGCACCATCTTTCCCGGGTTCACCCCTCGGACCACCCCGCTCGGCGTGGTCTGAGGGCGGCCCCGGTCGTGCGGCGGTGTGTCGTTCACCCGCAAGGCCTGGCGCGACCAGCCATGATGGGGCATGATTGACGACGCAGCGTGACCAAAGCTCTCCTGGGTCCCGAGGTCGTTGGGGAAGACGTCCCTCGCACACAGGAGGTCAGGATGTCCGTTGCAGCCGATCTGCACAGGGGTGGCGACGCCACCCCGACGACGCGAGGCGTGGTGTTCGTCCACAGCGCCTCTACCGCTCTGTGCCCGCACGTGGCCTGGGCGCTCGAGGGGGTGCTCGGCGCCGCCGTGACCCTCGACTGGACGAGCCAGCCCGCTGACGCGCGCCTGATGCGCACCGAGGTCAACTGGGTCGGGCCCGCTGGCACGGGCGCCGCCCTCGCCAGCGCGCTGCGCGGCTGGGACTCCTTGCGCTACGAGGTCACCGAGGACCCGAGCCCCGGGTGCGACGGCTCGCGCTGGTCGCACACCCCCGACCTCGGCCTGCACCACACGTGGATCTCGGCGAGCGGTGATGCCGTCGTCAACGAGGACCGGCTGCGGCACGCGATCGCGCAGGCCCAGGGTGATCCGCGGGTGCTCGGGGAGGTCGTCGACCAGATCCTGGGTGCACCGTGGGACGCCGAGCTCGAGGCCTACCGCGAGGCCGGCGACGGTGCGCCGGTCCGCTGGCTCCACAAGGTCGGCTGAGTCGCGCCCCGGCACCTGGGCGGTGTGCGCGTCCGGGTGCCGGAGGCCGTATGACGAAGGGCCCGACCTCTCCCGTGGTGGGAGCGGTCGGGCCCTTCGCCGTCATACCGACCATCGACACCGTCATACCGGCGATCGACACCGTCGGACCGAGGATCGGCCGTCGGACCGAGGATCGGCCGTCGGACCGATGACCGACGTCGTCATACCGCCGATCGACATTGATGCCGACGAGGGTGCTGCGACTGGGCCGGCCGGTGGTCAGCCGACGCTCTTGACCACCAGCGCGACGTTGGCGCCACCGAACCCGAACGAGTTGTTGAGCGCCGCGAGGTCGCCCTCGGGCAGGGCTCGCGCCTCGCCGGTGACGACGTCCAGCTCGATCTCGGGGTCCTTGGACTCGAGGTTGATCGTCGCCGGGATCGTGCGGTCACGCAGCGCCAGCAGCGTCAGGACGGTCTCGAGGGCGCCGGCCGCTCCGAGGAGGTGACCGGTCATCGACTTGGTGGCCGTGACGGCGATCTGGGAGGTGTGGTCCCCGAACGCCCGGTGGATGGCCCTGGTCTCGGCGACGTCCCCGACCGGGGTGGAGGTGGCGTGCGCGTTGACGTGGCAGATGTCGGTCGTGGTCAGGCCGGCGTCCTCGATGGCCTCCAGCATGGCCCGGGCCGCGCCACGGCCCTCGGGCTCGCCGGCGGTGATGTGGTAGGCGTCCGCCGACGCGCCGGCACCGGCGATCTCGCCGTAGATGCGGGCGCCGCGCGCCGTGGCGTGCTCCTCGGACTCCAGCACGAGCAGGGCCGCGCCCTCGCCCAGCACGAAGCCGTCCCGGTCCTTGTCGTAGGGACGGGAGGCGCGCTCGGGCTCGTCGTTGCGGGTCGACAGGGCCTGCATGGCGGCGAATCCGGCGACGGGCAGCGGGTGGATGGCGGCCTCGGTGCCACCGGCGACGACGACGTCGGCCTTGCCGCTGCGGATCAGGGCGAGGGCCTGGGCGATGCCCTCCGCGCCGGACGCGCACGCGCTCACCGGCGTGTGGGCGCCGGCGCGTGCGGTCAGCTCGAGCGAGACGGCGGCCGCGGGGCCGTTGGCCATCAGCATGGGCACCGCGAGGGGGAAGACCCGGCGCGGGCCCTTCTCGCGCAGCACGTCCCACTGGTCCAGCAGGGTCTGCACCCCGCCGATCCCGGTGCCGAGGCACACCGCGAGCCGCTCGGGCTCGACCTCGGGGGCGCCGGCGTCGGCCCAGGCCTCGCGGGCGGCCACGAGGGCGGCCTGGGTGCTGGGGTCGTTGCGACGGACCTCGACCTTGCTCAGGACGTCGGCGGTCGGGACGGCCAGGGTCGCGGCGAAGGTGACCGGCAGCTGGTGCTGCGCGACCCAGTCGTACGGCATGGGGCGGGCGCCGGATCGGCCCGCAAGGATGGCGTCCCAGGTGTCCTGGACGTTACCGCCGACGGGCGTCGTGGCACCGAGACCGGTGACGACGACGCGGCGGCTGCTCGAGGTGGTCATCTCGCTGCTCCTTGGTGGATGAGGTGGGGCCGGACGGGGCGGACCGGGCGACGTGCCGCGGTCCACCCCGTCCAGACGCGGGGGTGCCTCGGGTCAGCCCTGGGCCCCGTTGATGTAGGACACGGCGTCGCGCACCGTCTTGAGGTTCTTGACCTCGTCGTCGGGGATGCGGACGCCGAACTTCTCCTCGGCGTTGACCACGATCGTCATCATCGACAGCGAGTCGATGTCGAGGTCCTCGGTGAAGGACTTGTCCATCTGGACCTCGGCCGCGTCCAGGCCGGTCTCCTCGTTGACGATCTCGGCCAGGCCCTGGAGGATCTCGTTCTCGTTCATGGCCATCTCAGGCTCCTTCTCGGTTGCTCCGACCGTGCGGTGCGGAGGGTGGGATGGTGCGGGGTGACCCGATGGGTCCCGTCGGGCCGCGGGAATCTGCGTGCGTGCTGGCGGTGGCGCCGTCAGGGGAGGACGATCACCTGGGCGGCGTAGACCAGGCCCGCGCCGAAGCCGATCTGCAGGGCGAGCCCACCGTGCGGCGCCTGGCCCTCGGTCAGCATGCGGTCGGTCGCCAGCGGGATCGAGGCCGACGAGGTGTTGCCCTGGTGGCGGATGTCGTCAGCGACCGGGACGTGCTCGGGCAGCTTGAGCTGCTTGACCAGCGCGTCGACGATGCGGATGTTGGCCTGGTGGGGGATGAACGCGTCCAGGTCGTCGGCCGTGATCCCGGCCGCGTCCAGCGCCTCCCGGCACACGGGGGCCATGGCGTAGACGGCCCACCGGAACACGCTCTGCCCGGCCATCGTGAGGTAGGACCAGGGCATGGCGTCCCGGGGGCTCTGCTCCTCCAGGCTCCCGACGTGGGCGTGGTCGCGCAGGTCCACCCAGGAGTACTTGTTGCGGATGACGTCCCAGTCCTCGCCCTTGGAGCCCCACACGGTGGGCCCGATCCCCGGGAAGTCGGACGGGCCGACGACCGCAGCCCCTGCGCCGTCGCCGAAGATGAACGCCGTGCCACGGTCGTGCTTGTCGGTGAAGTCCGAGAGCTTCTCCACCCCGATGACGAGGACGAACTCGGCGGTGCCGCCGCGGACCATGTCGTTGGCCAGGCCGATGCCGTGGCAGTAGCCCGCGCACGCCGCCGACAGGTCGAAGGCTGCGGCCGGGGAGGCGCCGATGCGGTGGGCCACCGCGGCCGCGGCGCTGGGCGTCTGGAAGGGGTGCGTCACGTTGGCGACGATGACCGCCCCGAGCTGGTCGGCGCGCACGCCGGCCTTGGTCAGCGCGTCCTCGGCGGCCGCGCAGCTCATGTCGATGACGGACTCGTCCTCGCGGGCCCAGCGGCGCTCCTCGATGCCGGACCGGCTGCGGATCCACTCGTCCGACGAGTCGATCCACTGGCAGACCTCGTCGTTGGTGACGACGCGCTCGGGGCGGTAGCCGCCGACCCCCCAGATGCGGGCGTGGGCGGCGCCGGAGCGTTCGGTGATGGTGGGGCGGGTCACTCGGTGCCTCCTTCGGTGGGGGAGCTGCCGTGCTCGCGGATCATGCGGTGCGCGGCCTCCAGGTCGTCGGGCGACTTCAGCGCCAGCAGCTCGACGCCGGGCATGGACCGCTTGGCCAGGCCCACGAGCGTGCCGGCCGGCGGGATCTCGATGAGCCCGGTCACGCCCTGCTCGACCATCGTCTGCATGCACAGGTCCCAACGGACGGGGCTGGCGACCTGGCTGACCAGCCGGCGCAGCACCTCGTGCCCGTCGCGGACGAGCCGGCCGTCCTTGTTGGACACGATCGGCACGCGGGCGTCGTGGCTGGTCACGCCCCGCGCGAGGACCTCGAGGCGGGCCTGGGCGGGGGCCATGTGCTCGGTGTGGAAGGCCCCCGCGACCGGGAGCGGGATGACCCGCGCCTTGGCCGGCGGGTCGGCCTTGAGCGCCTCGAGCTGCCCGATGGTGCCCGCCGCGACGGTCTGACCGCCGCCGTTGACGTTGGCCGGGGTCAGCCCGTGACGCTCGAGGGTGGCCAGCACCTCGTCGGGGTCGCCGCCCAGGACCGCGGTCATGCCGGTGGGGGAGACGGCAGCGGCCTTCGCCATACCGTCCCCGCGCTCCCGCACGAAGACCAGGGCCTGCTCGGCGGTCAGGACGCCCGCGGCGCAGGCCGCGGTGATCTCGCCGACCGAGTGGCCGCTGCCCATGCCGATGACCGGGTAGCCGGCCGACGGGTGCTCGAAGAGCGCCAGGAGGCTCAGCAGCCCGGCGCCGACGATGAGCGGCTGCGCCACGTCGGTCTCGGTGATGGTCGGCTTGTCGGACTCGGTCCCGTGGGTCACCAGGTCGGTCCCGGCGACCGCGGAGAACCACTCCAGCCGGTCGCGGAAGCCGGGCAGCTCCAGCCAGGGGGCGAGGAAACCGGGGGACTGGGAGCCCTGTCCAGGGCAGACGATCGCTAGCACCCGTCCACTCTCTCCCGAGATCGGTGCGGACGCCGTGCCGGATCGCCACCAGAAACGGTCTGGTTCCTTGGAGGATTCCTACAAAGAGCGGGTGGGGAGCGGGTATGCCGGGCCGCTGGTGGACGGGGTCGGCCTCAGCGCCAGGACTGCGGGGCAGGAGCGCCCAGGCGTCCCAGCGCCAGCGCCAGCCGGACGGTGAAGGCGTCGCGCGAGGACGTGAGGTCGTGGCCCGTGACCTGGGCGATCCGACCGAGGCGGTAGCGCACCGTGTTGGGGTGCACGAACAACGCTCGCGCCGTGGCCTCGAGGCTCGGTTCGTCGAGATAGGCGGACGCGGTCTCGAGCAGGCCGCCCCCGCTGTCGACGAGGGGGCGGTGGATGCGGTCGAGCAGCGCCCGTCGCGCGTGGTCGTCCCCCGCGAGGACACGCTCCGGGAGCAGGTCCGAGGCCTCGACGGGCCGCGGCGCGTCGGGCCAGGCCCGGGCCGCGGCGAGTCCCGACAGGGCCGCCCGGGCCGAGCGTCCGGAGGCGAACAGGTGAGGGACGGTGGGCCCCAGCACGACCGGCCCGTCGCCGAAGTAGGCCAGCAGGCGGCCGGCGGCGTCGGCGACGTCGCTCGTGCCGCCCAGGATGACGACGAGGCGCCGACCCTGGACCGCGCTCAGCGCCTCGACGTGGAGGCGGGCCGCGGCCCGGCGCACCGCGTCGATCACGGCGGCGGTGTCCTCGTGCGGGCTCAGACCTGCGACGACGGTGACGTGGCGGATGGACCCCCAGCCCAGCGCGGTGGCGCGGGACCGGAGCGAGTTGTCCGCCTCGCCGCGGATGACGGCGTCCACGACGAGGGACTCGAGCCGGGCGTCCCAGGCGCCCCTGGACTCGGCGGCCTCGGCATACACCTGGGCTGCGGCGAAGGCCACCTCGCGGCTGTAGCGCAGCACCGCCTCCCGCAGGGCCGGCTCGTCGCCCTGCGCAGCCAGGCCCTCGACCTCCTCCTCGACCACCCCCACGACGGAGCGGACCAGGTCCAGCGTCTGGGCGAGCGAGACCGACCGCGTCAGCTCGCGCGGCGCCGTGCCGAACACGTCGGCCGTCACCATGGGCGGTGCGGCGGGGTCGCGCAGCCACCCCAGGAAGCTGCCGATCCCGGCCTGGGCGACCAGCCCCACCCAGCTGCGGTCCTCCGCGCTGAGCGAGCGGTACCACTCGTGCTGCGCCTCGATGCGGGCCGTCGCCGCCGTGGCGAGCATCCCGGCGCTGTCCTGCACGCGCTGCAGCGTGGCGGGCGTGGGGGTCGGACGCGGGGAGGGCACGGCGGCAGCCTAGTTGTATGACGCCGACAAGCCGTCACGCGGATGGCCCACGTTCACCCGGTGGCCGGGCGATCGTCGCCTGTCCGCACTAGCGTCCACCCCCATGAGACGAACCCCCACCGTCGCGGCCGTCGTCCTCGCCGCCGCGCTGCTGCCCGTGACCGCCGCGATGTCCTCCGCCAGCTCGGCCAGCTCGGCCGGCTCCGCTGCCGCCGACGCGTCCTCCGACGACCGCTCGCAGGCGGCCGACCACGGGGGCAAGGACCGCCGCTACACCGACGCCAAGGGCATGCCCTCGCCGCTGGTCGTCGCCCACCGTGGGGCCTCGGGCTACCGCCCCGAGCACACGATCGCGGCCTACGAGCTGGCGGTGCAGATGGGCGCCGACTACATCGAGCCCGACCTGGTCATGACCAAGGACGGTCAGCTGGTCGACCGCCACGAGCCCGAGATCTCGGGCACGACCGACGTCGCCGCCCACCCCGAGTTCGCGTCGCGCAAGACCACCAAGAAGCTCGACGGGGTCGACGTCACCGGCTGGTTCACCGAGGACTTCACCCTCGCCGAGCTGCGGACGCTGCGGGCCAAGGAGCGCCTCGCGACGGTTCGCCAGCGCAACACGATCTACGACGGGCTCTACCAGGCCCCGACCTACGAGGAGGTGCTGCGCCTGCGCGAGCGACTCTCCAAGAAGTACCGCCGCACGATCGGGATCATCCCCGAGATCAAGCACTCCACCTAATTCCACGACAAGGGTCTGGTCCCCGAGCCCCAGGTCGTCGCCCTCACCGAGAAGTACGGCCTCAACAAGCGCAACGCCCCGATGTGGATCCAGTCCTTCGAGATCACCAACCTCAAGGACCTGCGGTTCCGCCACGGCTACAAGGCGAGCTCGACGTTCCTCGCGTGGACCGGCACCGGACCGCTGGACGGCCCCTACGACCTGATCTCCAAGGGTGACAAGCGTCTCTACCAGGACTGGATGACGCCCAAGGGCCTCAAGGAGATCTCGCGCTTCGCCAACGGCGTCGGGCCGGAGAAGTTCTTCGTCATCCCCAAGAAGGCGGACGGCACGCTGGGCCAGCCGACCTCTCTGGTCGGTGACGCCCACCGCCTCGGCCTCAAGGTCGTCCCGTGGACGTTCCGCAACGAGAACCAGTTCATGGCCAAGGACCTGCAGAAGGGCACCAACCCCGCCGACTACGGCAAGGCCATCGAGGAGCAGGTGGCCTACCTGCGCACCGGCCTCGACGGCCTGTTCACCGACAACCCTGACACCGGCGTGGTCGCCCGCGACATCTTCTGGGGCCGTCAGTAGCCCCCGCCCCCTCCGCTCCGTACGCCCAAGATCGTGAGGGTTTGGTCCAAGAAACCTGGACCAAACCCTCACGATCTTTGCTGGTGGTGCGGTGGTGCGGTGGCGTCAGGCGTCGCCGCCCGCGTTGCCGCTGGTGCCGGCGGTGACGTCGCTCAGGCGGTACTTGTCCATCGCCTCCTGGACGACCGAGCGCTCCACGACACCCTGCTTGGCGAGTGCCGCCAGGGTCTGCACGACCATGGACGGGCCGTCGATGTGCAGGTGACGGCGGGCGGCCGCACGCGTGTCGGAGAAGCCGAAGCCGTCCGCGCCCAGCGTGAAGTAGTCGCCCGGGACCCACTCGCGGATCTGGTCCTGCACGGCCCGCATGTAGTCGGACACCGCGACGACCGGACCCGGACGGTCCTTGAGGGCCGTCGTGACGTACGCCTCGGGAGCGTCCTGCGAGGGGTTGAGGAAGGCCTGCTTGTCGGCGGCCATGCCGTCGCGTCGCAGCTCGTTCCACGAGGTGACCGACCACACGTCGGCGGCCACGCCCCAGTCCTTGGCGAGCAGCTCCTGCGCCTCGAGGGCCCACGGGACCCCGACGCCGGAGGCCAGCAGCTGGGCCCGCTTGTCGCCCGCGTCACCGGCGCCCTCGGCCTCCTTGAGGAGGTACATGCCCTTGAGCAGACCCTCGACGTCCAGACCCTCGGGCTCGGCCGGCATGACGATCGGCTCGTTGTAGACCGTCAGGTAGTAGATGACGTCCTCGGCGTTCTCGCCGTACATCCGGCGCAGACCGTCCTGCATGATGTGGGCGATCTCGTAGGAGTAGGCCGGGTCGTAGTGCACGACCGCCTCGTTGGTCGAGGCCAGCAGCGGGGAGTGCCCGTCCATGTGCTGCGTGCCCTCGCCGGTGAGCGTGGTCTTGCCGGCCGTCGCGCCGATGAGGAAGCCGCGGGTCAGCTGGTCGGCGGCGGCCCAGATCGAGTCGCCGGTCCGTTGGAAGCCGAACATCGAGTAGAAGACGTACATCGGCACCATGGGCTCGCCGTGCGTGGCGTATGACGTGCCCGCCGCCGTGAAGGCCGCCATCGAGCCCGCCTCGTTGATGCCGAGGTGCAGGATCTGGCCGTTCTTGGCCTCGCGGTAGGCGAGCATCAGCTCGTGGTCGACCGGGGTGTAGTTCTGCCCGTGCGGGTTGTAGATCTTGATCGTCGGGAAGAACGAGTCCATGCCGAAGGTGCGGGCCTCGTCGGGGATGATCGGCACGACGCGCTGGCCGAACTCCTTGTCGCGCATGAGGTCCTTGAGCAGCCGGACCCACGCCATGGTCGTGGCGATGGTCTGCTTGCCCGAGCCCTTCTTGACCGTTGCGTAGGCCTTGTCCTCCGGCAGCTTGAGGGCCTTGCCGGAGTCACGGCGCGACGGCAGGCCGCCACCGAGCTCCTTGCGCCGCGTCATCATGTAGGCGATGCGGTCGTCGTCCATGCCGGGGTGGTAGTACGGCGGCTGGTAGGGGTCGTCCTCGAGCACCTTGTCGGCGACCGGGATCTCGAGCCGGTCGCGCAGGTCCTTGAGGTCGTCCAGGGCGAACTTCTTCATCTGGTGCGTCGCGTTGCGCCCCGCGAAGTGCTGCCCGAGGAAGTAGCCCTTGATCGTGTGGGCGAGGATGACCGTCGGCACGCCGGTGGTCTCCGTGGCGGCCTTGTAGGCGGCGTACACCTTCGTGTAGTCGTGACCGCCACGGGTGAGACGCCATACCTCGTCGTCGGACCAACCCTCGACCATCTTGGCCGTGCGCGGGTCCCGGCCGAAGAAGTGCTCACGGACGTAGGCGCCGTCGTTGGCCTTGAAGGTCTGGAAGTCGCCGTCGGACGTGGTGTTCATGAGGTTGACCAGCGCGCCGTCGCGGTCCGCCGCGAGCAGCGGGTCCCAGCCGCGGCCCCAGACGACCTTGATGACGTTCCAGCCGGCGCCGCGGAAGAAGCTCTCGAGCTCCTGCATGATCTTGCCGTTGCCGCGCACCGGGCCGTCGAGGCGCTGCAGGTTGCAGTTGACGACGAAGGTGAGGTTGTCGAGCTCCTCGTTGGCGGCCCACTGCAGCGCGCCACGCGACTCGACCTCGTCCATCTCGCCGTCGCCGAGGAAGGCCCACACGTGCTGCTGCGAGGTGTCCTTGATGCCGCGGTTGTGCAGGTAGCGGTTGAACTGCGCCTGGTAGATCGCGTTCATCGGGCCGATGCCCATGGACACGGTGGGGAACTCCCAGAAGTCCGGCATCTGGCGCGGGTGCGGGTAGGACGGGATGGCCTGGACCTTGCCGTCCACCACGTGCGAGTGCTCCTGGCGGAAGCCGTCGAGCTGCTTCTCGTCGAGACGCCCCTCGAGGTAGGCGCGGGCGTACATGCCGGGGGAGGCGTGGCCCTGGAAGAAGATCTGGTCGCCGCCACCGGGGTGGTCCTTGCCGCGCCAGAAGTGGTTCATGCCGACCTCGTAGAGCGTCGCGGCGGACGCGTAGGTCGAGATGTGGCCGCCGACACCGATGCCGGGGCGCTGCGCGCGGTGCACCATCATCGCGGCGTTCCAGCGCAGCAGACGGCGGTAGCCGCGCTCCGTCGTCTCGTCGCCGGGGTACCAGGGCTCACGCTCCGGCGGGATGGTGTTGACGTAGTCCGTGGAGGTCAGCGAGGGGACGCCGACCTGACGCTGGCGGGCCCGCTCCAGGAGCTTGAGCATCACATAGCGTGCTCGCTGCCGTCCGCCCTCGTCGATGATCCCGTCGAGCGACTCGATCCACTCCTGCGTCTCGTCCGAGTCGATGTCGGGGAGCTGGTTCGGCAGTCCGTTGATGATCGGACCGACACCATCGCGTGCCACCACGCCTGTGTCCTTTCCTAGAGGGACCTCCCGGCGCACTGATCAGAGCGCCGGGCGGGACGACCGCCCCCATCCTCCACCCAAGATGGGGTGCAGGTCACACCGGGGACCGATTGCGGGGAGGACGAGACTATTTGGCGCGGATCGGGCCGGGCAAGATCAGCCGCCGGGTGTCTCGTGCGTTGGTTGGGCGGTTGGTTGGGCGGTTGGTTGGCCGGTCGGCTGGCCCGCCGGCTCGCCGGTGTCGATCCGGTCGGGACGGCTGTATGCCGTGAACCGGGGCGGCCGCACGAAGGCGGCCAGGGTGAGGCCCACGTCCCGCGCGAGGTCGACCGCCAGCGAGGACGGCGCCGACACGGCGGACAGCACGGGGACGCCGGCCATCGCGGCCTTCTGGGTCAGCTCGAAGCTCGCCCGCCCGCTGACCTGCAGCACGTGACCGGCCAGGGGGAGCAGACCCTCGCGCGCGGCGGCCCCCAGCACCTTGTCGACCGCGTTGTGACGACCGACGTCCTCACGTACGAGGAGCACCTCGCCGGCGGCCGTGAACAGGCCGGCGGCGTGCACCCCACCAGTCCGGTCGAACGCCCCCTGGTGCTCCCGCAGCCGGTCCGGCATACGGACCAGGTCTGCTGCTCGCACCCGCACCGGGTCGGCGGCCACGTCGTGGGGGAGGCGGGTGCGGATGGCGTCGATGCCGGCCTTGCCGCAGACCCCGCAGGAGCTCGTCGTGTAGGTGCTGCGGGTGGCGCTCGCCAGCGCCTCGACTGACCCCGCTCCTGCACGCAGCGTCACGTCGACGACGTTGTAGGTCGGGGAGCCGTCCTCGCCCTCGTCCAGGCAGTGCATCAGGCCCAGCACGTCGTCCGCCGCCGCGACCACCCCCTCGGTCAGCAGGAAGCCGATCGTGAGGTCGAAGTCGTCCCCGGGCGTACGCATCGTGACCGCGACCACCTCGCCGTGGACCCGGATCTCGAGCGGCTCCTCGACGGCGAGCGTGTCAGGTCGGGGCCGCACCGACACGCGCGGGCCCGCAGCGCCTTCTGCGACCAGTTCTCCGTGGAGCTCGCCGACCGGCTCGTCCACCACGAAACGGGTCGCCGGCACCCTCGTCGTCACTCGTCCCATGCCCGCCAGCCTAGGCGCCGTCACCCTCCGCGACGGCGCACGTCCTTGCCATGCGGCCTCCGATTGGGTGGACTAGACCTCACGACCTCATGGTGAGGCCGTGACCGGAGCGTCCCCCGACGCCCCGGATCCGGACGGAAGGACCAGGACGACAGTGACGACGACCGCGGAAGCGGCCGCTGCGGCAGCCCATCTGACCAAGCTCGGGCTCGTCGAGGGCGCGGTGGTGCAGGAGTTCGGCTACGACGACGACGTCGACCTCGACCTGCGCGACCGGCTCATGGAGCACATCGGTTCCGACCTCGTGGACGAGGACCACGGTGACGTGGTCGACGCGGTGCTGTTCTGGCACCGCGACGGCGACGGTGACCTCGTCGACGCGGTCGTGGACGGCCTGACCGACCTGGACGACCAGGGCTTCATCGTGCTGATGACGCCCCGGGCCGGCCGGGACGGGCACGTCGAGCCCGCCGAGATCGCCGAGGCCGCCACGACGGCCGGGCTGCACGTCTCCGGGGCGCTCACCGGCTCCTCCGACTGGACTGGCACCCGCCTGGTCCCGCCGCGCGCCAAGAAGAAGTAGCATCGCGAGGCGCCGGGGCGGTCGGCATACGGCACCGCCCCGTCGCTGAGTTGCGCCTGGGGCGCGGGTTGACAGACTGGGGCCATGAGCGACTCCCAGACCGCACCGTCCGTGGGCTCCGAGGCCCCCGACTTCACCCTCAAGAACCAGTTCGGCGAGGACGTGACCCTGTCCTCGTTCCGCGGTGACAAGAACGTCGTCGTCGTCTTCTACCCCTTCGCCTTCTCCGGGATCTGCACCGGCGAGCTGTGCGAGATCCGCGACAACATCGCCGGCTTCCAGGGCGACGACGTGCAGGTGCTGGCCGTCTCGTGCGACCCGATGTTCACGCTGCGCGCGTGGGCCGAGGACCAGCGCTACGACTTCCCGCTGCTGTCCGACTTCTGGCCGCACGGCACGGTGGCGCAGGACTACGGCGTCTTCCTCGAGGGCGGTGGCCTGGCCAAGCGCGGCACCTTCCTCGTCGACAAGGACGGCAAGGTCGCCTGGACCCTCGTCAACGAGCCCGGCGAGGCCCGCGACTTCAGCGGCTACCACGAGGCGCTGGCGGGGCTCCGCTCCGCCTGACGACCCGCCGGGGGCGGAGGCATTGACCGGCCGTCGTCCGGCAGGTCGATGCACCTGCCCCCGGCAGGTCGCGAGCCGTGGCGCGTCCGTCCTCCTCGGCCCTGGCACAATGGGCGACCGCGACGCCCGCCAGGTCGTCGCGACGGGGCCTGTAGCTCAGCTGGTAGAGCACTGCGTTTACACCGCAGCTGTCGTCGGTTCGAACCCGGCCGGGCCCACATGGACAGCGCCGCGCACGACGGCCACCGCACCCCCTCGCTCGCCGAGGTCCTGGAGGTGCTGCGTGGCCTCTATCCCGAGGACACCGCCCAGTCGTGGGACCAGGTGGGCCTGGTGACCGGCGACCCGGACCAGCCGGTCCGCTCGGTGCTCCTGGCCGTCGACCCCACGCTCGACGTCATCGACGAGGCCCGTGAGCTGGGCGCCGACCTGCTCGTCACCCACCATCCGCTGCTGCTCCGTGGCGTGCACAGCGTGGCGACGACCTCGGCCAAGGGGGCCGCCGTCACGCGACTGGTCGTGGCGGACATCGCGCTCTACTGCGCCCACACCAGCGCCGATGTCGCCGCCACCGGGGTGTCGCAGGCCCTGGCCGACGCCCTCGAGCTCGGCGGGGTCAAGCCGCTGGCGATGGAGGAGGGACAGCCGCTCGGGCGCGTCGGGCAGCTCGCGCAGCCCACGAGCCTGCGGTCCCTGGTGGAGCGGCTGGCCGCGGTCCTGCCCCCGGCCCCGGTCGGCATCCGTGTCTCCGGGCCGGCCGACGCGCAGGTGAGCCGCGTGGCGGTGCTCGGCGGCGCAGGCGACAGCCTGTTCGACGAGGTCCGGGCGAGCGGGGCCGACGTCTACATCACCTCTGACCTGCGGCACCACCCGGCCCTGGAGGCGCGCGAGGAGGCGGG
The DNA here is from genome assembly GCF_002479615.1 of Arsenicicoccus sp. UBA7492. Classification (NCBI taxonomy): domain Bacteria; kingdom Bacillati; phylum Actinomycetota; class Actinomycetes; order Micrococcales; family Intrasporangiaceae; genus Arsenicicoccus; species Arsenicicoccus sp. UBA7492. Next base: position 129,216 of record NZ_DLOE01000048.1, read on the forward strand.
CGGCGGCCCGCCATACCTCGTGGACGCCGGCCACTTCGCGACGGAGTGGCTGTGGCTGGACGTCGCGCGCCACGCCTTGCTGGAGGGTCTGTCGGCTCGCGGGGCTACGGTGGACGTCACGGTGTCGACCCGCACGACCGACCCCTGGACCTTCCTCGTCCGCACCGACGACGACCGCAGCAGCTCCGACCACACCCAACCCCAGGGCACCGGCCCTGCCCGACCCAAGGAGGACGCCGGTGAAGGCTGAACCCGCACGCCAGTGGCGCCTGCTCGATCTCGCCGAGCTCGACACCCGTCTGGACCAGATCGCCCACCGCCTCCGCTCCTCCGACGAGCAGCGCGCCGTCGACGCCGCCACCCAGCGCCGGCAGGCCCTCGACACCGACCTGGTGCTCGCCCGCACCGCGGTCAGCGACGTCCAGCGCGAGATCAAGCGCGCGGAGGACGAGGTGCAGATGGTCCGTGACCGGATGACCCGCAACCAGGCGCGTCTCGACTCCGGCCAGGGCACGGCCAAGGACCTGCAGGCGATGCAGCACGAGCTCGAGTCCCTGCACCGGCGCCAGGGCACCCTGGAGGACCTCGAGCTGGAGGTGATGGAGCGGGCCGAGGAGCACCAGAGCACGCTCGACCGGCTCGAGGCCCGCGCCTCCGAGCTGCAGTCCGAGCTCGACGAGGCCACCACGGCCCGCGACCGCCTCGTGCGCGACCTCGAGTCCGAGCGCGAGCAGGCGACGGGCCGGCGCGAGGGCATCGCATCCGGGGTGGGCGAGGACCTGCTGGGGCTCTACACCAAGGTGCGCGAGCAGGTCGGCGGCGTCGGTGCCGCTGCGCTGCGCCAGCGCCGTTGCGAGGGCTGCCACATGGAGCTCAACAACGTCGACCTCGGCCGCATCCGCTCCGCGGCCGACGACGAGGTCCTCCGCTGCGAGGAGTGCCGACGGATCCTCGTGCGCACCGCCGAGTCGGGGCTGTGACGCGGCTCGTCGTCGAGGCCGACGGCGGGTCGCGGGGCAACCCGGGGGTCGCCGGCTATGGCGCCCTGGTGCGTGACGGGGCCACCGGTCGGGTGCTGGCCGAGCGGGCGGCCCCCCTCGGCAAGCACAGCAACAACGTCGCGGAGTACTCCGGCCTCATCGCCGGCCTCGAGGCGGCGGCGCGCATCGACCTGGCCGCCGACGTCGAGGTCCGCATGGACTCCAAGCTGGTCGTCGAGCAGATGGCCGGCCGGTGGAAGATCAAGCACGAGGACATGCGTCGCCTCGCCCTCGAGGCCCGCGAGCTGTGCAGCGCCCGATCGGCTGCCGGCGGGTCGGTCCGCTTCACCTGGATCCCGCGCGCCGACAACAAGGACGCGGACAAGCTGTCCAACGACGGCATGGACGGCCTCACGATTGACCGGTCGTATGCCGACGGGCCCGACGCGACGGCCGTCGACGCAACGCGCCCGGCCGCCGTCAGCGAGCGCCACCCTGACGGGCCGGCCGACCAGCCGGACAAGGGCCTCGTCACCGACCCCGTGCCCGGGGCCGCGGCAGACCTCGGCGCCCCGACCCGCATCCTGCTCGTGCGGCACGGCCTCACCGACTTCACCGTCAAGGGCCGGCTGGACGGTCGCGGGGGAGGCGACCCGGTGCTCAACCCGGACGGGGAGGCCCAGGCGCAGGCCTGCGCTGCGGCCGTGCGACGGCTCGTGGGGACCGAGGTGCGCGTGGTCACGAGCGCCCTGCGTCGCGCCCGGCAGACCGGCGACGCGATCGCCGAGGCTCTCGGCACGACCGCGACGAGCGACGAGCGGTTCGACGAGCAGGGCCTCGGTGACTGGGACGGTAAGTCGATGGCCCAGGTCGCGGCGCGCTGGCCGGACGAGCTGGCCGCGCTCCGCACCGACCCGGCCTACGCCCGCCCCGGCGGCGAGAGCCACGACGAGCTGCGGGACCGTGTCCTCGCCGGCTGGCGGGACGTCGTCGACGCCGGTGGGACGACCGTGCTGGTCGGGCACCGCAAACCCTTCCTCGTCGTGCTCGCCGAGGTGCTGGGCATGCCGCACGACCGGTTCTGGCGGCTGGCCCTGGCGCCCGGGTCGCTCACCGGCGTCGAGGTGTGGGCCGACGGCAACGCCTCCGTCTCGTTCGTCAACCGGACGTCGCACCTCTGATCCCCGGCGTCGGTCTTGCGTCGTGGGAGGGTCCGGCATACGACCACGACCGAGGCGTGGTGGATCGTCGCCGTTGCCGCGCGATCCTCGTCCGTGGCGGGTTGCCGCGCGCGTGCTCGCTCGCATCGCGGGTGGCGTGCTGCAACAGACCACGGACACCAGTCGGATCCACCGGCAGCGGTCGGCGCCACGACCACCGGCCTTCGTCACCCCAGCCTGGGGTGCGAAGGCGGGCGGATGTGACTACCTCGGGTAGGTCCATCGGCCTGGGGTGCCAACCCCGGCGAGTGTGACTACCTCGGGTAGGTGTCGAGGATCCAGGAGCGGCCGACGCGCTCCGGCGGCTCCAGCGCCACCTCGAACCCCGCCGCCAGGGCGTCCGCCAGAGCGCGTGGCGACCGCGGCGTCGCCGGCAGCTCGCAGATCGCCCGCGCGACCAGCCCACGCGTGTGCTTGGCCATGTGCGTGGCGCCGGGCACCCGCACGTGCACCCAGCGCCGGGCGAGCTCCCCCGATGGAGGCCAGGCTGCGGCATACGTGCTGGACCGGCAGTCGACGACCAGACCGGACCCGGCCGCGGCGGTGAGCACCGGGCCGACCCGCGGGCGCCACCACGTTGCGAGCGGCCCCAGCGAGCCGAGCCGCACACCCATCGACAGCCGGTATGGCGCCACGCGGTCCGTCAGGCGCAGCGCGCCGTGCAGCGCGGACTGGACCACCACGAACCTGCGGGCCCGCCGCAGCCCCGCCGCGTCGAGGGACGCGAGGTCCAGCGCGTCGTAGAGCACCCCCGTGTAGAGCTCGGCCACCGGCACGGCGTGGGCCGTCTCCAGGCGCAGGTTGCGGGCGATCTCGTCGGTCAGCCCGGGCGACACGCCGAGCGCGTCGGCAGCATGGGGCCTCCCGGACACCGCAGCGAGCTCGCGCACCACGTCGAGCCGCGCCGGCGTCAGCTCCGGCCAGGACAGCGACTCGGGGCGCCAGCGCCGACCCCGGGCGCGGGACGACTTCGACTCCGACGGGGGCAGCAGGATCAGCACCGGGACAGCCTAGGGCCCCCTAGAGTGACCTCCATGGCTGCGACCCGCACGATCCTGACCTCTGAGCCCGGCGGTGACGAGCTGCACCGCGCGTTCGACGAGATCCGCGCCGAGCTCGACGTCCCGGGGGAGTTCCCCGCCGAGGCGCTGGCCGAGGCGGAGCAGGCCGCCGCGCGCCCGGTCCGGGTCGGCGCGGACCTGACCGCGCTCCCGTTCATCACCATCGACCCCGAGGGATCGATGGACCTCGACCAGGCCATGCACCTGGAGCGGGACGGTGCGGGCGGGGTGCGCGTGCTCTACGCCATCGCCGACGTGCCGGCCTACGTGCGCCCGGGTGGCGCCATCGACACCGAGGCCAGGCGTCGCGGCCAGACGATCTATGCCCCCGACCGCCGGACGCCCCTGCACCCCACCCGGCTCAGCGAGGACGCGGCGAGCCTGCTGCCCGGCGTCGAGCGGCCGGCCTTCGTGTGGGACCTGCGCGTCGACGCCGACGGTGACGTCCGCCTCGAGTCCCTCGACCGCGCCATGGTGCGCTCCGCGGCGCGGCTCGACTACGACCAGGTGCAGCGCGACCTCGACGCAGGCACCGCCGACCCGATGCTCGGGCTGCTGCGCGACGTGGGTCTGGCGCGGCAGGCGCAGGAGCGGGCCCGCGGCGGCGCCAGCCTCCCGATGCCCGAGCAGGAGGTCAACGGCGACGCCGAGCACGGCTACCGCCTCGAGCTGCGACCCCTCGCCCCCGTCGAGGACTGGAACGCCCAGATCTCCCTCATGACCGGCATGGCGGCGGCCGAGGTCATGCTCGCGGCCGGCGTGGGGATCCTGCGCACCATGCCTCCCGCCGACGAGCGCGACGTGGCGCGGCTGCGTCGCCAGTGCGCGGCGCTGGGGGTGCCCTGGGCCCCCGGCCAGCCGTACGGCGAGATGCTCCAGTCCCTGGACCGCACCGACCCTCGGCACCTCGCGATCATCCACGCCGCCACGACGCTGTTCCGCGGCGCGTCCTACACGCCCTTCGACGGGGCCGCGCCCGAGCAGGCCCGCCACGCCGCGCTGGCCGCCGGCTATGCCCACGTCACCGCTCCGCTGCGGCGCCTGGTCGACCGGTTCGGCCTCGTCGTGTGCGAGGCCGCCGTGGCCGGCACGGACGTCCCCGACTGGGCGCGGGCGGCGCTGCCCACCCTCCCCGAGCTCATGCGGTCCTCGGACCGTCGCGCCAAGGCCGTCGAGCGCGCCTGCACCGACGCCGTCGAGGCCGCCGTGCTCGCACCTCGCCTGGGGGAGACCTTCACCGCGAGCGTCGTCGACCTCTCCGACAAGGGACCCTCCCTCGTCCAGCTCGTCGACCTGCCCGTGCTGGCTCCCTGCGCCGGTGACGACCTCGAGCTGGGGAGCACCCTCGAGGTCCGTCTCGTCGAGGCGTCGGTGGAGCGACGTCGGGTGGCCTTCGAGGCGGTGGGCGCGGCGTCATACGGCCGGTAGACTCTGCCCCGGGATGAGTCGGTCGGGCGATCGCGTCACCGTCATGGTGCCGAGGAACGTCCGGGCTTCGAAGGGCAAGGTGGTGGCTAACGGCCACCCGGGGCGACCCGCGGGACAGTGCCACAGAGAACAGACCGCCAGGACGTTCGCAGAGCGGCCTGGTAAGGGTGAAACGGTGGTGCAAGAGACCACCAGCGCCGTGGGTGACCACGGCGGCTAGGTAAACCCCACCTGAAGCAAGCTCAGACAGTGCGCGTCCGAGGGCTGCCCGCCCGAGCGCACGGGTAGAGCGCTCGAGGTGGCCGGCAACGGCCACCCTAGATGGATGATCGCCCATCCCCGGGAGACCGGGGTGGACAGAACCCGGCGTACAGACCGACTCATCCCGCCCACGGGCCGGTCACGGGATCACTACACTGCGTAGTCCAGGGGTCTGCGGTAGCCATCCGCAGACCCGCGAAAGCGAGGTTTCCGTGGGTCGTTGGTCGGTCTCCCTCGGCCTGGGTGGCTTCTACCTCCTGCTCGCCGTCGTCGACCTCGTCACCTCGCGGACCGGGTGGGGCATCGACCCCGACCGGACGGTGCGGTTCGGCGTCTACGCCTGCGCCTACCTGGTGCTGCTCGCCTCGATCGCGTGGGCCCTGCGGCAGCACCCGTCCCGGCGCAACGCCTTCACCTATGCCCTGCTCGTCGCGTGGGCCGTCTACGCCGTCGGGGACTACGTCAGCGACCTCACGGCCGACCTCGTCTACGGCCACGACCGTCAGCTGGCCGACCCCGGTGACGCTCTCATGCTCGGCGCGTACACGATCGCCCTCACCGGATACGTGCAGCTGGTGGCCCGGGCACGCGAGCGCCTCAACGTCGCCCGGACCCTCGACACGCTCATCCTGACCGTGGCCCTCGGCACCATCGCCTGGATCACGCTCGTCGTGCCGGGCCTGCGCTCACCGCTGTTCCAGGGCCACCCGTCCTCCGCCGTCGTCTGCGCCCTCTTCCCGATCCTCGACCTCGTCCTGCTGGCCGTGGGCGTGATCAGGGTGATGTCACGCGCCCCGGTCAGCTGGGGGGCGATCATCGGGCTGGCCTGCCCGGCCCTGCTCCTGGTTGGTGACTGCCTGGACTTCGCCAACCTCATCCACGACCGCCAGGCGCCGGACGCCGCCCACGTGGCGTGGGTCCTGGCCTACGGGGCGGTCGCCGCCGCCGTCACCGCGCCCGTGGGCGCGAACGTCGGCTCGAGCGGCCGAGAGCTCGACGCCCGGCTCACCGCCCGCCACCACGTGCCCTGGCTGTTCGGGATGGGTATGCTCCCCGTCGGCGTCTACGGCTGGCAGCTGGCGGGCGCCGCGGGCGACGGCTCGGTGCCGGACGGCTCCGCCCTGTCGGTGTCGATGCTGCTGATGTTCGGGCTCGTGGTGGCCCGGGCGGCCGGCATGATGCGCACCTCGGACCAGCAGTCCGAGGTCCTCGAGGTCCTCGCCCGCAACGACCACCTCACCGGGCTGCCCAACCGGCGCACGGGTGACGCCGAGCTGGGCCGGGCCCTGGTCCGGGTCGAGCAGACCGGGGAGCCCCTGAGCGTCACGATCATCGACCTCGACCGGTTCAAGGCGTTCAACGACAGCTTCGGTCACCACGCGGGCGACGAGCTGCTCGTCGGGTGCGCCCACCGGTGGAGCGACCTGCTCGGGCCGGCGGAGGTGCTGGCCCGCTACGGCGGCGAGGAGTTCGTGCTGATCACCGTGGGCCTGCCGACGTCCGCGGTCCTCGACCTGCTGGACCGGCTCAGGGCGGCCACGCCTCGCCAGCAGACCTTCTCGGCCGGGGTGACCCAGTGGCAGCGGGGAGACTCCGACGCGGACCTCGTGGCCCGCGCCGACGAGGCGTTGTATGCCGCCAAGGCCAACGGCCGCGCCCGGACCTACCTGTGGGAGACGCGGGACGCATCCCTCGACGCGGGGGAGGGTTCGAGGTGACGGAACGTCCGCTGGTCTTCCGCGTCGCGGCGATGGTCGCAGCGGGCGTCCTCGTGACCTACCTGTGGCTGCCCGTCGAGCATCGGCTCGACCTGGCGACGGTCGCCATCGCGGTCGTCCCGCTCACCTTCCTCGCCGGCATCCTGCTCTATCGCCCTCCGGGCCGCGCCATCTGGTGGACCTTGCTGGTCGGGACCGCGGCGTGGGGGATCCTCAGCCTGCCGCTGACCCTGATGCGCGCGGAGCTCGTGGGCGGCGTGCTGGTGGGTGACGTGATGTCCATCGTCGGCTACGTCGTCGTCATTGCGGGTGTCGTGTCGGCCTCGGGACGGGTCACCAGCGAGGCCGCGCGCAGCGTGGCGCTCGACGGGACGATCTTCGGCCTCGGGTGTGCCGCCGTCATCTGGTCCTTCGCCGCCGAGACCCAGGCGACCGAGTCGTCGATCGCCTTCACCACCGTGACGTCGCCGCTGCTCGACCTCCTCGTCATCATCGCGGCGAGCCGGATCGTCCTGACGTCGGGCGGCGCGCCATCGCCCGTCCTGCTCGTCCTGGGCATGAGCGCCATGACGGTGGGAGACGTCCTGCAGCTGGCCGACCCCATCCGGGTCCAGGGTGGCTACTCGAGCGCGGTGTTCTGGTACGTCGTGAGCGCGTTCGTCGCAGGCCTGGGGGCCCTGCACCCGTCCATGGCGCGGTTCGCCGGGCGGTCCCGCAGGCCGTCCGCCGGGCTCGAGCGGATCCAGCTCACGGTCCTCGCGGTCGCGGCGGTGATGCCGCCGCTGATGCTGCTGCGCGAGCACGACCGGCCGCAGGGCCTCAGCGCCTGGCCGCTGCTGCTGATGACGGCGGTGGTCTTCGGGCTGGTCATGCTGCGGCTGGGCCGGATGATGCGGCTGGTCGACCAGCAGCGCGGCCAGCTGCAGGCCCTGGCCCGGACGGATCACCTGACGTCCCTGCCCAACCGGCGCACAGGCGAGGCGGAGATGCACCGGATGGTGGCGGAGGCGGTCGAGCAGGACGTGTCACTGGTGGTCGCCCTGCTCGACCTCGACCACTTCAAGGGGTTCAACGACCTGCACGGCCACCCGGCCGGCGACCGGTTGCTCGAGACGACCGCGTCCGCGTGGCGCCGCAGCCTGCCCCCGGACGTCTTCCTCAGCCGCCACGGCGGCGAGGAGTTCCTCATGCTGGCCAAGGGGCGTCACCCGGACAACGTGCGCCTCCTGCTGGAAGGGCTGCGCGGAGCGGCCCAGACCGGCCAGACCTTCTCCGGTGGCGTGGCGGTGTGGGACGGCATCGAGAGCGTCGCGGCGATGGTGGCCCGCGCCGACGTCGCCCTGTATGCCGCCAAGGCCGGGGGACGCGACGCGGTGCGGTTCTCCGAGGTGCGTCCCGTGGTGCTGCAGGGGGTCGACGCCTAGGGTTGAGGCATGCGCCTGACACATCTCGGACATGCCTGTCTCCTGGTCGAGATCGCCGACCAGCGCATCCTGGTCGACCCGGGCACCCTGGCCCGCGGCTGGGAGGAGCTGCGCGATCTCGACGCCGTCGTCGTCACCCACCAGCACCCCGACCACCTGGACCCCGACCGGCTTCCCGCGCTGCGCGAGGGCAACCCCGACGCGGCGTGGTATGTCGAGGCCGAGGCCCGGGACCTGGTGGAGGTGCCTGGCTCGGTGCCCTTCGTGGGCGGCGACGAGGTGCGGGTCGGCGACGTCTCCCTGCGCGGCGTCGGTGAGCAGCACGCCGTCATCAACGAGCTCATCCCGCGGGTCCGCAACACCGGCGTGGTCATCAGCGCCGACGGCGAGCCGACGGTCTTCCACCCCGGCGACGCCTACGACGCCGAGCCCGGCCCGGTCGACGTCCTCGCGATGCCGCTCAACGCGCCGTGGTGCGCGAGCAAGGAGACGGTCGCCTTCGTCCGGCGCATCGCGCCGAGGTATGCCGTCCCGGTGCACGACGGGCTGCTCGCACCCGCCGGTCGCGGCATCTATCTCGACCACGCGACGAGGTTCAGCCCCGAGCGGACCGAGGTCGTGGACCTCGCCGGCGGGGACGCCCGCGACTTCACCTGAGCCCGCCGGCACCACCTGAGCCGGAGGACGTCATACCCGCCGGGGGCGAAGGCATCAGCCTGGGGGACGAACCCGGCGGATGCCTCGGCCGCCGGCGGGTCCGGATGCCTACGCCTGCGGCGGGTCAGTGGCGGCGGGCCGCCTCGTCCGCCGCCAGCGCCGCCGCGCCCACGATGCCCGCGCTGTTGAGCAGCGTCGCCGGGATGATCGGGGTGCGCAGGTCGAGCAGCGGCAGGAACTTCTTCGCCTTCTTGGAGACGCCGCCTCCGACGACGAACAGGTCCGGCCACAGCAGGTCCTCCAGGTGGGAGTAGTAGCGCTGCAGCCGCTCGGCCCACTCCTCCCAGGAGAGGTCCTTGGCCTCGCGCACGCCGTTGGACGCGCGGGTCTCCGCGTCGTGGCCGTCCAGTTCCAGGTGCCCCAGCTCGGCGTTGGGGATCAGGACGCCGTCGTGGATCAGGGCGATCCCGATCCCGGTGCCGAGCGTCGTGAGGATGACGAAGCCGTCCTTGCCCTGGGCCGCGCCGTAGCGCACCTCGGCGATGCCCGCCGCGTCGGCGTCGTTGACGACGTGGACGTCCCGGCCGAGCCGCTTGGTGAACAGCGCGTCGGCGTCGCAGTCGATCCAGCGCTTGTCGATGTTGGCCGCCGAGCGCACGACGCCGTGGGTCACGACGCCGGGCACGGTGATGCCGACCGGTGCGTCAGGACCGACCTCGTCCAGCTGGTCGATGATCTGCGCGATCACGTCGGCGACCGCCTCGGGGGTCGAGTCCTCGGGGGTCGGGATCCGGACCCGCTCGGCGGCGAACTCGCCGGTCTCGAGGTCGACAGGGGCTCCCTTGATGCCGCTGCCCCCGACGTCGATGCCGAGGGGGAGGCTGGTGCTACGTGAGGTCATGAGATCCAGCGTATGACGACTCACACCGCCGTCAGGATCTCCGCACCGTTATCGGTCACGACGATGGTGTGCTCGAACTGCGCGGAGCGGCTCAGGTCGGCGGTGACGACGGTCCAGCCGTCGTCCCACAGGTCCCAGTCGCTGCCACCTCCGAGCGTCAGCATCGGCTCGACGGTGAAGGTCATGCCGGGCTCGATGACGGTGTCGTGGGCGGGCGCCGCGTCGTAGTGCGGGATGATCAGGCCGCTGTGGAACTCGGTGCCGATGCCGTGCCCGGTGTAGTCACGTACCACGCCGTAGCCGAACCGCCGGGCGTAGGACTCGATGACGCGACCGATCACGTTGACCTCGCGCCCCGGGCGCGCCGCCTTGATGCCGCGCATCATCGCCTCGTGGGTGCGCTCGACCAGGAGGCGGGACGCCTCGTCCACGTCCCCGACCAGATAGGTCGCGTCGGTGTCCCCGTGCACGCCGTCCACGAAGACGGTCACGTCCAGGTTGACGATGTCGCCGTCCTCGAGCGGGCGCGAGTCGGGGATGCCGTGGCAGATGACCTCGTTGACGCTGGTGCACAGCGACTTGGGGAAGGCCTTGTAGCCGAGGGGCGAGGGATAGGCGCCCGCGTCGCAGACGAACTCGTGCACCACGCGGTCGATCTCGTCGGTCGTGACGCCCGGCGCGACCAGCTCGGCGCCGACGGCCATGGCCTCGGCCGCGATCCGTCCGGCGACGCGCATCCGCTCGATGGTCTCGGCGTCCTTGACCAGCCGGTCGCCGTCCTCGCGGATGTCCTGCCCGCGGTCGACGTAGTGCGGCCGCTCGATCTGGGAGGGGACGGCGAGACGTGCGGAGACGCGGCCGGGGCGGACGGCGGCAGGGCTGATCGACATAGGCTGCAGTCTAGGGAGCCGCGCGGGCGGCACCCCAATCACGACGCACGACCGCCAGCTCGAGGAGGAGACCGACGATGGCCTACTGGTACAACGTGAAGACGAACCAGGTGGAGACCGACCAGGATCGCTCGCGCGACGAAGACGTCATGGGGCCCTACGGCTCCGAGGCCGAGGCCCGCGAGGCACTGACGACCGCGCGCTCGCGCACCGAGGCGTGGGACGAGGAGGACGAGCGCCGGGCCCGCGAGGACGGCGACGAGCCGGACGAGCCGGGGCCCCTGGGCCTCTGACCCGGGTCGATGCCGGGCTGACCCACCCACGTATGCCGGGAGCCGGCCACCCCGCACGGGGTGGCCGGCTCCTGCCGTGCCTGCCGCAGGCCGTGCCTGGGGCGGACTGGGGCACTGACTGAGGCCCTGGCCGCCGAGGCGACGCCCCTCGACTCAGAGCGCGTCCTGGTCGATGCGCTCCAGGGCCGTCTCCCAGCGCGCCTTGAGCGCGTCCCGGTCGGCGCCGGGGTGCAGGTTGCTGTGGGTGACGTCCAGGCGGGTGGTGGACTCGCCGTCCTTGGCGAGGTCCAGCTCGACCACGGAGGCAGGGGAGTCGGCGGAATCGTCCGGGTGCCAGGAGAACCTGATCTGCTCGAGGGGGTGGAAGCTGCGGGCCACGCCGTGCGACCCGTCCTTGGCGCGCCAGGGCTCTCCCTTGCTGCCGAGCTCTCCACCCTCGCCGAGGAGGGCCTCCGCACCGTGCGGCTTCATGAGGACGTTCCAGACGCTGTCGATGGGGTGGGACACCACGCGGCTCACGCTCACGGTGGTGTCCACGGCCTTGTCGACCGACTCGCTGCTCTGCTCTGCCATGGCGGACCTCGATCCGTTTCCGATCCTCGTCGACCGGTCCGGGGTGAACCGGCGTGCTGTCACACTACTCCCGGGCCTGGTGGTCGGCAGGGCGGGGTCCCTCTGCCGCCGGGCCGTCCGCGACACGCCAGCGCGCCCGTAACGCGGGCGAAACAACTGTGGGGGAGGCTGGGGTCATGAATCGCCAGGAGGAGTTCGTCCTGCGTTCCATCGAGGAGCGCGACATCCGGTTCGTACGACTGTGGTTCACCGACGTGCTCGGCACGTTGAAGTCGGTGGCCATCTCGCCGGCGGAGCTGGAGACGGCCTTCGCCGAGGGCATCGGCTTCGACGGGTCGGTCATCGAGGGGCTGGCCCGGGTCAACGAGGCCGACATGCTCGCCAAGCCGGACCCCACGACCTTCCAGGTGCTGCCGTGGCGGGGCGAGTCCCCGGGCACCGCCCGCATGTTCTGCGACCTGCACTCCACCGACGGGCAGCCGTCGCTGGCGGATCCGCGCCACGTCCTGCACCGCACGCTGACCAAGGCGGCGGACATGGGCTTCACGTTCTACGTCCACCCCGAGATCGAGTTCTTCCTCTTCGAGCAGGAGGGCGACGGGTCGCGGCGCGTGAGCAACCCGCCGCGCCCGATCGACCAGGGCGGCTACTTCGACCACCTCCCGCAGGGCACCGCGCACGACTTCCGCCGGGCCGCGATCACCATGCTGGAGTCGATGGGCATCTCGGTGGAGTTCAGCCACCACGAGGGCGCCCCGGGCCAGAACGAGATCGACCTGCGCTACGCCGACGCGATGAGCATGGCCGACAACATCATGACCTTCCGCACGGTCATCAAGGAGGTCGCGCTGGAGCACGGCGTCTACGCCTCCTTCATGCCCAAGCCCCTCGCCGACCACCCGGGATCGGGCATGCACACCCACGTCTCGCTGTTCGAGGGCGACAACAACGCCTTCTACGAGCCGGGGTCGCGCTACCAGCTGTCCAAGGCGGGGCGGCAGTTCGTCGCCGGCATGCTGCGCCACGCGCCCGAGCTGACGGCCGTGACCAACCAGTGGGTCAACTCCTACAAGCGCCTGTGGGGCGGCGGCGAGGCACCCGCCTACGTCTGCTGGGGGCACGCCAACCGCAGCGCGATGGTCCGCATCCCGCTCTACAAGCCCAACAAGGGCCAGGCGACCCGGGTCGAGATCCGCACCCTCGACACCGCCGCCAACCCCTACCTCGCCTACTCCGTGCTCCTCGCCGCCGGCCTCAAGGGCATCGAGGAGGGCTACGAGCTGCCGGAGGAGGCCGAGGACGACGTCTGGGCGCTCACGGACTCGGAGCGGCGTGCCCTCGGGATCGAGGCGCTGCCCCGGTCCCTCGGCCGCGCCATCGACGCGATGGAGCGATCCGACCTGGTCGCCGAGACGCTCGGCGAGCACGTCTTCGAGTTCTTCCTGCGCAACAAGCGCCAGGAGTGGGAGGAGTACCGCTCCCAGGTGACCCCCTTCGAGCTCGAGCGCCTGCTCCCGCGGCTCTGACCGGTCGTATGACGCGCGCCCAGCCCACGTCGCAGCCCGCCGCCACGTCGCGGGCGACCTCGGCCACGGGCGCGCTCGCCCGGCAGGGCTTCCAGGACCCGTCGCGGGCCCAGACGCTGCTCGACGACCCCGCCGTGACGACGCTGGTGGGGGACTCGCGCGACGCGCTCGTCGGTGCCCTGCGCACGACGGCTGACCCCGACCTGGCGCTGCTGTCGCTGGTCCGGCTGGCCGAGGCCCTGACCGGAGACGGCCGTGACCGGGGGCCGGCCGGTGACCTCGGCCGGGCCCTGCGCGAGGACCCCGCGGGTCGCGACCGGCTGCTGCACGTGCTCGGGGCGTCGTCCGCGCTCGGCGACCACCTCGTGTCCCACCCGCAGGACTGGCGGCGGGCGGTCGGTGCCTCCCGGCATACGGCCGAGGAGCTCGTCGCCGTCATGACCGATGCGGTCCGGGACCTCCCCACGGACAAGGCGCACGACGCCATCCGCGCGACCTATCGCCGTGAGCTGCTGGCCATCACCGCGCTGGACATGACCAGCGACGACCCGCTCATGACCCTGCCCGACACCGCCCGCTCGCTCGCCGACCTGGCCGCCGCGGCGCTGGAGGCCGCGCACGTCGTGGCCTGCGCCGAGACCGAGGGCTCCGAGAGCGTGCGCCTGTCGGTGATCGGCATGGGCAAGTGCGGGGGGCGCGAGCTCAACTACGTCAGCGACGTCGACGTGATCTTCGTGTGCGAGCCGGCCGACGAGGGGGTCGAGCCCGGCAGCCCCGAGGAGATGGAGGCGATGCGCGTCGGCACCCAGGTCGCGAGCGCGCTCATGCGCGCGTGCGCGTCCTCGACCGCCGAGGGCTCCCTGTGGCCGGTCGACGCGGCGCTGCGCCCCGAGGGCAAGAACGGCCCGCTGGTCCGCACGGTCGCGAGCCACCTGCACTACTACCAGCGCTGGGCCAAGACCTGGGAGTTCCAGGCGCTGCTCAAGGCGCGGCACGTGGCGGGCGACGCCGAGCTGTCCCGGCGCTACCTCGACGCGGTCACCCCCCTCGTGTGGGAGGCGTCGTCGCGGGACAACTTCGTCGAGGACGTCCAGGCGATGCGCCGCCGCGTGGAGCAGCACGTCCCGGCCAAGGAGGCCGACCGGCAGCTCAAGCTCGGTCCTGGCGGGCTGCGGGACGTCGAGTTCAGCGTCCAGCTCCTGCAGCTCGTGCACGGTCGCCTGGACCCGAGCCTGCGCTCGGGCACGACCCTCGAGGCCCTGGCCACGCTCGCCCGCGGCGGCTACGTCGGGCGCGACGACGCTGCGGTCCTCGACGAGGCCTATCGGCTGCTCCGGTCGCTCGAGCACCGGATCCAGGTCTATCGGCTGCGGCGCATCCACCTGATGCCGACGGCCGAGGCCGAGCTGCGCCGGCTGGGCCGGTCCCTGCACCTGGACGGCGACCCCGCCACCGTCGTCGTCAAGGAGTGGCAGCGCCGGGCCCGCGAGGTGCGCCGGCTGCACGAGCGGCTCTTCTACCGTCCCCTGCTGTCCGCCGTCGCCCGGCTGTCGGCGAGCGAGGGGCGGCTCACGCCGGAGGCCGCCGGCGACCGCCTGGCCGCCCTGGGCTTCCGGGACCCCCGCGGGGCGCTGCGCCACCTGGAGGCGCTGACCGAGGGACTCTCCAGACGAGCCGCCATCCAGCGGACCCTGCTCCCCGTCATGCTCGGGTGGTTCGCCGACGGCGCCGACCCCGACGCGGGCCTGCTGTCCTTCCGCAAGGTCAGCGAGGAGCTGGGCACCACCCACTGGTACCTCAAGATGCTGCGCGACGAGGGCAGCGCCGCCCAACGGCTCGCCCACGTCCTGTCCTCCAGCCGGTTCGCCTCCGAGCTGCTCGAGCGCACCCCGCACGCCGTCGCCGTCCTCGGCGACGACGTGGGCCTCACCCCCCGTTCCCTGCAGTCGCTGCGCACCGTCATGCGGTCCGCGGCGCAGCGCAAGGACACCCCCGAGGACGCGATGCTCGCGGTGCGGGGCGTGCGACGTCACGAGCTCTTCCGCGTGGCCGTCGCCGACCTCGTGGGCCTGCTCCCGCTGGCCGACGTCGGCGAGGCCCTCACCGCGATCACCTCCGCGACGCTGGAGATCGCCCTCGAGACCGCGGTCCACAAGGTCGAGATGGAGCTGCGCGAACCCCTCGGCACCCGGCTGCTGGTCGTGGGGATGGGCCGGCTCGGCGGGTCGGAGCTCGGCTACTCCAGCGACGCCGACGTCATGTTCGTCCATGAGCCCGAGGAGGGCACCCCGCACGACGAGGCCGAGCTCCAGCGCCGGGCCACCGCCGTCGTGCAGGAGCTGCGGCGCCTCACCGCCTGGGGCGGCCCGGAGCCGGCCGTCGGCGTCGACGCGGACCTGCGGCCCGAGGGCAAGAGCGGCCCCCTCGTGCGGAGCCTGGAGTCCTACCGCACCTACTACGAGCGCTGGGCCCTGACGTGGGAGCGCCAGGCGCTGCTGCGGGCGCGCCCGGTCGCCGGCGACGCCGGGCTGGGGGAGCGGTTCGTCGCCCTCGTCGACCCCCACCGCTACCCCGACGGCGGGCTCGGCGCGACGCAGCTGCGCGACATACGCAAGCTCAAGGCCCGGATGGAGAGCGAGCGGCTGCCACGGGGGGCCGACCGCCGGACGCACCTCAAGCTCGGCACCGGCGGGCTGAGCGACGTCGAGTGGACCGTCCAGGTGATCCAGCTGCAGCACGGCCACGACGTGCCCGCCCTGCGGACCACCGGCACCCTGCCCGCCATCGAGGCCGCACGCGCGGCCGGGCTGCTCGCCGACGACGAGGCCAACCTGCTCACGGAGGCCTGGGGGTCCGCCTCGCACCTGCGCAACGCCGGGATGCTCTGGCGCGGGCGTCCCGTGGAGAGCGTGACCACCGACGCGCGGGACGCGGACGGGATCGCGCGGATCATCGGGCGGGGGCCCGGCGAGGGCGGGCTGCTCGTGGACACCTACCTGCGCATCGCGCGCCAGGCCAGGGTCGTCGTCGATCGCCGGTTCTACGCCCACGAGGAGTGACCCCTCACGCATCGTGACGGGTGCTCACGCGGTCTCGGGCGCTTTCACGGAGCGTTCACCTGGCATCCACCTCGGGCACCTCCCCGGCGCCGGTGGGGCTGGCTAGGTTCGGCGCGAACGCCCGGTCCAGGCCGGCGTCCCTCCACCCCCTCGCACCGATCGGGAGATCACCGTGACCCACGAGCGCACCCTGCTGCCCATGGCCGGCATCACGCACGCCAACCGCAGCGCCGTCACCTGCCACCTCCGCTGCGGCGACGCCTGCTCCAGGCCCATCCCCAACGACTCGACCCACGAGACCTTCGCCGAGGTCGCCGGCGCGGCGCTCTCCCGCCGCTCCGTCCTGGGTGGCGCCGGCGCCCTGGCACTGGCCTTCGGGGCCGTCGCGACCGCCACCGCCGAGCCTGCTGCCGCCCTGGTGGACGCCAAGGACGACGGGCGCGGCAAGGGCAAGGGCAAGGGCGCCCGACGTGTGTCCGGCCTGTCCTTCATCGGCATCGCCCCGGTGCCCGAGGACGTCGACCGCCTCACCGTCCCCGGGGGCTTCACCTATGCCCCGATCATCCGGTGGGGCGACCCGATCCTCAAGGGCGCCCCGATGTTCGACCCCGAGAACCAGTCGGCCGAGGCGCAGGCCATGCAGTTCGGCTACAACAACGACTACACCGACATCATCGTGACCGACAAGCACGGCAAGAAGGCCCTGCTGGTCTGCAACCACGAGTACACCAACGAGAACATCATGTTCCCGCCCACGATGGACCCGGCCGAGGCCGTCCGGACCGCCTGGGCCGCCCACGGGATGTCCGTCGTCGAGCTCACCCGCCCCGCGCGCGGCGAGCGCTGGACCTACCGTCGCGGCGGGCGCCTCAACCGCCGCATCACCCTGGACACGCCCTTCGCCGTCGACGGCCCCGCCGCCGGCAGCCCGCTGCTGCGCACCAAGGAGGACCCGACCGGTCGCACCGTGCGCGGCACGATGAACAACTGCTCCGGCGGCACCACCCCGTGGGGGACGGTCCTGTCCGGCGAGGAGAACTTCAACCAGTACTTCAAGGCCGAGGGGACCTCCAAGGAGGAGAAGCGCTACGGCCTGTCCTCGACGCAGGACACCCGCGGCTGGGCCAAGGTCGACCCCCGCTGGGACGCCCGCACCGCCGACTTCCGCAACGAGCCCAACCGCTTCGGCTGGATCGTCGAGGTCGACCCGATGGACCCGACCTCCACGCCCGTCAAGCACACCGCGATGGGCCGGTTCAAGCACGAGGGCGCCAACGTCATCGTCGCCGACGACGGTCGCGTCGTGGCCTACATGGGCGACGACGAGAAGTTCGACTACATCTACAAGTTCGTCTCCCGGCGCCGCTACGACGCCCGCCCCGGCAACGCCGCGCGCAAGAACAACCTGCGCCTGCTGTCCGAGGGCGACCTCTACGTCGCGCAGTTCAACGGCGACGGCATGGAGGACAAGGTCAGTGACGGCTCCGGCGAGTGGATCGCCCTCACCAAGGGTGGCCGGTCCATGGTCAAGGGCTTCACCCTCGAGGAGGTCCTCGTCTACACCCGCCTCGCCGCCGACGCGGCCGTGGGCTCCAACGGCAAGGGCCCGACCAAGATGGACCGCCCCGAGGACGTTGAGCCCAACCTCGTCACCGGCCGCATCTATGCCGCCTGCACCAACAACTCCGACCGCGGCAAGACCGGCAAGGCAGGTGTCGACGAGGCCAACCCGCGTCCGCTCAACAAGGACGGTCACGTCGTCGAGATCACCGAGGTCGGCGGGGACCACACCGGTCGCCGCTTCACCTGGGACCTCGTCCTGATCTGCGGCGACCCCAAGACCGCCGGCACCTACTTCGGTGGCTACACCGGCCCGGTCGCCCCGATCGCCTGCCCCGACAACGTGGCCTTCGACAGCCGCGGTGACCTGTGGATCTCCACGGACGGCATGCCGAGCGCCCTGAAGTACGACGACGGCCTGTTCCACGTCGAGCTGGGTGGGCCCGAGCGGGGTCGCGTCACGCAGTTCCTGGCGGTGCCGGCCGAGGCCGAGACCTGCGGCCCGGTCATCCACGACCGCGACGGCTCGGTCTTCGTGGCCGTGCAGCACCCGGGCGAGGACGGCACCTGGGCCGACCAGCACTCGTTCTTCCCCGACTACGTCGAGCAGTCCGGTCGCGGCCGCTTCGCCGGCCCGCGCCCGACCGTCGTGCAGGTGACCCGCATCGGCTGACCGAGAGCCACCTGCTCTGGGCCGTATGCCGTATGCCGACCGCCCGGCGCCCCGTCGGATCCTCGTGATCCGGCGGGGCGCCGTCGTGCGCGGGCGATCCAGCGTTCGCTGAACGGACGGGTGTCCGAGATTCGGACCGCCTCTTTCCTGCCGGCCGGTCGCTCTGTCTACTGTCCTCGGCTCGCGTCGGGACCCGTCCCCCACGAGGCGCCCATCCGACGACGAATGGACCGTCCCATGACCGATCAGCACGGCGACCCGGTCGCCGCCCAGAACCGTGAGCCCGCCGGCGCCCACAGCCCCCGCAAGGCCGCGGCCAGCGGCTTCATCGGCAGCGCCCTGGAGTACTACGACTTCTTCATCTACGCGCAGGCGGCCTCGCTCGTCTTCCCGGAGATCTTCTTCCCCAAGGGCAACCCCACCGTGGCGATCGTCGCGTCCCTGGCGACCTACGGCGTGGGCTACGTCGCCCGGCCCATCGGCGCGTTCTACCTCGGCCGGTGGGGTGACCTGCACGGCCGCAAGAACGTCCTCGTGCTCTGCATGCTCCTCATGGGTGTCTCCACCATGGCGGTCGCGCTCCTGCCGACCTACCAGCAGGTGGGCATCCTCGCCCCGATCCTGCTGGTCGTCCTGCGCCTGGTCCAGGGGTTCGCCGTCGCCGGCGAGATCTCCGGTGCCTCCTCGATGATCGTGGAGCACGCACCCTTCGGCCGCCGCGGCTACTTCGCGTCGTTCACCCTGCAGGGCACGCAGTTCGGCCAGATCCTGGCGGCCGCCGTGTTCCTGCCCCTCGCGGCGGTGATGAGCGAGGGCTCCTTCAACAGCTGGGGCTGGCGCATCCCGTTCCTGATGAGCGCCTTCGTCATCATCGCGGGGTGGTACATCCGGCGCAGCGTCGAGGAGTCGCCGGCCTTCGTGGAGGAGCTGGAGGAGGGGCAGCTGCCCGAGTCGCCCATCGTCGGCGCGTTCCGCCACTCGTTCGCGGACATGGTGCGGGTCATGTGCATGGCGCTGATGAACGTCATCCCCACCGTGGCGACGATCTTCGGGGCGGCGTACGCCGTGCAGAAGTCCTACGGGGTGGGGTTCGACAAGGACGTCGACCTGTGGATCCCGGTCATCGGCAACGTCGTGGCCTGCATCCTGATCCCGTGGGTGGGATCGCTGTCGGACCGCATCGGGCGGCGGCCGCCGATCATCGTGGGCGCCCTCGGCTCGGGGCTGCTGGCCTACTTCTACCTCTCGGCCATCAGCAGCCACAACGTCGTCCTGGCGATCGTGATGTCCATCCTGATGTGGGGGATCGTCTACCAGGGCTACAACGCCACCTTCCCCGCGTTCTACCCCGAGCTGTTCCCCACCAAGACCCGGGTCTCGGCGATGGCGATCGCGCAGAACATCGGCACGATGATCACCGCCTTCTTCCCGGCGCTGTTCGCCGCGATCGCGCCTCCGGGATCCACGGGCATCCCGCTCAAGATCGGCGCCTTCGCCTTCGTCGTGACCTGCATCGCTGCCATCGCGGCGTTCTCGGCGCGCGAGACCTACAACGTCCACCTCGACGACCTGGGTCGGCCGGACGCGCAGCCGATCCCGCGCGAGGAGTACCTCCGCCTGCGCGCCGAGGCCGGAGGCACGCCCCTGTCGTGAGCCGACGCTGAGGTGCGGGTGCCGGAGACGTCGCGAGCCAGGTGCCACCCACCAGGGGTGTGCCCGGGAGGTCGTATGCCGGACGCCGCGGACCGTGCGGGCGGCGTCCGGCACGCGGCCGCTCAGCGAGCGGGCCCGAGCAGCCGCACGGCTCCAGGCCGCACGCGGATCGTGCAGGGCGTGGTCCCCACCCGCTCACCGTCGGCATAGACGGGCACGGGGTCGGGGGTCTCGAGCCGCAGCGAGCGGGCCCGGCGGTGCTGCACGGCGCGCGAGGCGATGGGCCGCCTCAGCAGCGTGGCGACCAGGCTCGCGACGAAGCCGCCCCACGTCCGTGCGTCATAGCTGACGACGTCGAGCAGACCGTCGTCGGCCTCGGCCCCGGGCGCGACCAGGATGCCGCCGCCCTGGCTGCTCGTGATCGCGATCGACACCATCCACGCGTCGACCGGTGTGGCCGCACCGTCGATGACGTGCACGACCCTCGTGGGCCGCACCCGCGGCAGCAGCGCCACGGCCGCGGCGACGTAGATGAAGGGGCCGCGACGATGCACGCGGTTGGCCTGCTCGTTGATGGCGGCGGTGAAGCCCAGCGTCGCGATCGTGAGGAAGACCTGGCCGTCGACGTCCCCCAGGTCGATCGGCCGCTCGGTCCAGGACGCCGTCGCCCGCGCCGCGCGGACCGGGTCCAGGGGGATGCCCAGGTGGCGGCACAGGTCGTTGCCGCTGCCGCCGGGCAGGGGAGCGATGACGGACCCGGACCTCGACGCGCCCGCAGCGGCGGCCCGCAACGTGCCGTCGCCACCCAGCACGACCACCACGTCGTCCGGCCGTGCGGCGGCGGCGATGGCGGTGACGTCCTCCAGGGACCGGCTGGCGACGACGGTGGCGTCGGCATACGGCCCGGGGAGAGCCCGTCGGACCTGCTCGGCGAGGCCGGCCCGTCGCCGAGCTGCCCGGCAGGCCGGGTTGACCAGCAGGGTCACGCTCATGCGGGGGGCCTTCGGGCGGTCGGACGGGTCGGCGTCAGCCTAGTCGTCGCCGCTCGGCAGGTGGGCGAGGAAGTGGGTCACGGCCAGTAGGTCGGCGCACCCCCCGGGGCTGAGCCGACGAGCCGTGAGGTCCGCATCGAGCCGGCAGAGGCGGGTGAGGGCGTCCGGAGCCCGGACCCCACCGGTCTCGAGGAGCTCATGAGCGCTGCGCTGGACGTGCCGCAGCCCGTCGAGGGAGCCGTCCTTGACGAGGGTGGTGTCGTCGGTCGTCGCCAGCAGCACCAGCAGCGCCTGCAGCAGCGCCGCCCGCTGATCGCCCCGGTCCTCGAGGACCGCCCGGTAGGCCGGGAGGGCACGCAGGCGGACGGACGCGTAGCCGCTCGCCGCCTCACCCCGCGCACCCGCGAGCCGGTGCTGCACGAAGGCGACCTCGCCATAGGTGCCGGGCCGGTCCACCGAGGGCAGCTCGACCTCGACGAGGGGGCGCGCCATCCGGCCGGCGAGGGCCGTGAGGGTGTGGACGGTGACGGGGAGCCCGCCCGCCGCCAGCCGGCCGGCGCAGCCCAGCAGCAGACCGAAGGCGAAGACGGCTCCCTTGTGCGTGTTGACCCCACGGGTGGCCGCGAACATCGCGTCCTCGCAGCCCATGCCGGGGCGCCGGAGCCGCTCGAGGAAGCGGGCCGGCCCGTCGCGGTGGCCCGCGCGACCGGTCTCGTGCAGGACCGGGAACCACGGCGAGATCGCGTCGATGCTCGCCCGGAAGGTCTCGACGTCCATGTCGTCGTGCGACGCGCACGACGTGGGGTCGACGAGACCGGGCTTGGGGCTCAGCTCCACCTCGGCCAGCAGGGCCTCCGTCGCGAGCCGGGAGAGGCGACGGGCCTGGTCGCGGTCGTGCAGGGCGGTCACCGTGGCCTCCTGGGAGCTCATCGAGGTCGGGATCTGCTCAGCGGTGGGCAGCACGGAGCGCCTCCACCGCGGTGGTCAGGTCGGCCAGGTCGTGGGCCCGGGAGCGCGCGCAGGCGTGGGCCGGCTCCGCGCAGACCAGGCAGCGTCGAGGCGCCCGGCCCAGGGAGGTGCGCGAGACGGTCCGCTCGCCGTCGTGGACGTCGAGGTCCCACAGCCGCCCGCCGGGGCACGAGTCCTCCAGCCCGACCAGCACCCGCTTGACGGTGGTGGCGTCACCGGTCGGGACGTCCAGGACCAGGTGCGCCTCGGGCCCGGCGGCGCCGTCGCGCTCCTCGCGGTCGAGCACCGGCCAGCCCAGCTCGGCGGCCTGTCCCCGCAGCGCCGTGACCGCCCGGTCCCTGATCCGCACCAGGGTGGGCGAGCTCTTGACCGGTCCTGGCGTGACGAGCGTGACGCCGACGACCACCGACCCCGGGTGGCGTCCCTGGAGGGAGCGACGCCGACGGACCCGGTCGTCGCGGGCGGCGAGCAGCTGCGCCGGGGTGGTCGTGGTCACGGCGCGAGCACCTGCCGCACGACGTCGATGACGCTCCCGTCGCGGTAGCGCACGACCCCGACCACCTGGTCACCGCGCTCGATCGGACGGGGCACACCGGTGATCGACACGGCCCGTTCGTAGAGCTGGTGGATGGTCGTCACGGGCAGGCCCGCAGCTCGGAGCCGTTCCTCGACGTCTGGGCGCGCCGGGTTGACCGCGATGCCGTGGTCGGTGACGAGCACGCCGATCGTCTCCCCGGGGGTCACCCTCGTGGTGACCTTGTCGACCACCACGGGGATGCGAGACCGGATCAGGGGCGCGACGACGACGGCGAGGTTGGCACCGGCCGCCACGTCGCAATGCCCGCCGCTCGCACCCATCATGAGTCCGTCGGACCCGGTGATGACGTTGACGTCGAAGTCGAGGTCGATCTCGAGGGCCGAGAGGATGACCACGTCCAGCCCGTCGGAGCAGGCGCCCTTGGAGAACGGGTTGGCGTACTCGTTGGCGCTGATCTCCCGGTGGTCGGGGTTCTCGGCGAGCGACTGGGCCGCGACCGTGTCGAAGTCCTGCACGTCCAGGATGCGCCGCACCAGACCCTGGCGGTGCAGGTCGACCATGCCACCCGTGATGCCACCGAGGGCCCACCCCGCGCTGATCCCCTGGTGGCGCATGCGAGGTCCGAGGAACTGCGTCACCGCGGTGGCACCCGCGCCCGAGCCGGTCTGCATCGAGAAGCCGTCCTCGAAGCACCCCGAGTGCTCGATGACGTCCGCGGCGAGGCGGGCGATGAGCAGTTCCTTGGGGTCCTTGGTGAGGCGCGCGGCCCCCACCGAGATCTTGGACGGGTCGCCCACCTCGTCGACCACCACGACGTGGTCGACCCGGTCCTGGCTGATGCTCACCGGGGTGTTGGGATAGGGGACGATCTCCTCCGTGAGCATGACGACCTTGTCGGCGTGCTCGGCATCGACCATCGCGTAGCCCAGCGACCCGCAGTGCGACCGCCCGGTGACGCCGTTGGCGTTGCCCATGGCGTCGCACGCCGACACCCCCAGGAAGGCCACGTCGAGGTGCAGCTCGCCGGACGTCACGAGAGCGGCCCGTCCGCCGTGGCTGTGGATCATGACCGGGTGCTCCAGCAGCCCCCCGCTGATGCGCCGGGCGAGCTCGCCGCGCATGCCCGACGTGTAGATCCGGGTGATGACGCCGTCCTGCACGTGCCGCACCAGGGGCGCGTGGCAGCGGTTGAGCGAGCTGGAGGCCAGGGTCAGGTCCCGCAGGCCCATCCGGGCGATGGTGTCGACCACGAGGTTGATGCTCTTGTCGCCCTCGCGGAAGTGGTGGTGGAAGGAGATGGTCATGCCGTCGCGCAGCCCGCTGGCCTCGATGGCCTCCTCTAGGCTGCGGCGGACCTTGCGGCCCAGGGGGTCGGGCGCCATGAGGTGGGGCGTCGTGCGGGCCCATCCGGCATACGGCCGCAGTCCCTGGCCAAAGGCCGCGAGGTCGGGCAGGTCATCGGGCGCAGGGTGGGTGACGGGCAGGTCGGTGGCGGTCATGCGTGACGCTCCTGGCGACGGACGCCCGAGGCGTCGGCGAAGGCGATGGTGCGGCGGGCGGCGACGATGATCGGGGCGTCGATCATCTTGCCGCCGAGGGAGACGACGCCGAGGCCGTCGCGCTCGGCCTTCTCGGCCGCCGCGACGACGACCTGGGCGTGGGCCAGCTCGTCCTCGGTGGGGGCGAAGGCCTCGTGCAGCAGGGGGACCTGTCGCGGGTTGACGAGGGACTTGCCGTTGAACCCGAGCCGCTTGATCAGCTCGACCTCGGCGAGGAAGCCCTCCTCGTCGTTGACGTCCGACCACACCACGTCGTAGGCCGCGATGCCCGCCACCCGCGCGGCGTGCAGGACGGCGCACCGCGCGTAGAACAGCTCGGTCCCCTCGCGGCTCCGCGTCGTCTGCAGGTCGATGACGTAGTCGAAGCCGGCCAGGGCGATGGACACCATCCGCGGGCTCGCCTGGGCGATCTCGACGGCGTTGACCACGCCGCTCGCCGACTCGATCGCCGCCATGAGCCGGGTGGAGCCGACCTCGCGTCCGCAGTCCCGCTCGATGTCCTCCACCTCGTGCTCGAGCTCGCGGATGTCGTCGGCGGAGTCGGTCTTGGGCAGCCGGATCGTCCGGGCGCCGGCGCGCACGCACGCCTCGAGGTCGTCGCGGCCGTAGGGCGTGTCCAAGGGGTTGATCCGGACGACCGTGTCCGTGCCCGCGTAGACGGGGGACTGCAGCGCGTGGAAGACCATGAGCCGCGCCGAGTCCTTCTCGCGGAGGGCGACGGCGTCCTCGAGGTCGAACATGATGGCGTCCGCGCCGTAGACGTAGGCCGTGCTCATCATCGAGGCGTTGGACCCGGGGACGAACAGCATGGAGCGGTGGGGCATGGCCCCGGGGTCGCGCATGGTCGCAGCGGTGATCATGCCTGCGCCCCCTTGTCGTCGTCGCTGCCGTCAGGTGCACCCTCGGCGGCCTGGAGCGCCGTCCAGTCGAGGGGGACGCCGCAGCCGCGCACCAGCGCCGCCTGCAGCCGCGCCCGGATCGCCCAGTCGAGCGCCCCCTTGTCCTCGATCGTGATGCGACCGGCGGTGACGCCGAGCGCGGACACCACCTCGTCGGCCACGGCCCGGATCTGGTGGCCGAACTGCGCCAGCACCGCGCTGCTGACGTCGATCTCCAGCCCGTCCTCCCCGTCCGGCGGGGGAGCGACCCTCACCATCACGTCGCTCGACTCGAGCGTGCCCGCGATGGCGTCCTGGGCGATGCGCATGACGACCTCCTTGTCGTGGTGGCGCGGTCAGCCGACGGCGGCGGGCACGAGCTCGGCCCGGGGGCGGTCGGCCTGCACCTTGGTGGTGAGCAGGGCGAGGGTGGGGGCCGGCACGAGGCCGGCGAGGGCGACGAGGTCCTTGTTGGCCAGGCGACGACGGACCTCCGAGGCGGAGATCGCGACGCCGTCCCGCTCCACGCGCGGGATCTCGTGCACGCGCACGGGGGCGGCGTCGAGCGGCTCCGTCTCGAGCCAGCGGTGCATGTCGGCGTTGTAGGCACGGGTGACGGGGCAGAACGGCTCCGTGCCGACGTAGCGGTCGGTGATGCCGAGGGCCGGCGCGACGTGCCGGCGGAAGATCAGCAGGTCGAGCCCGGTGCCGGCGCGGTCGACGACCCCGGAGTCCTTGAGGAAGTAGCTCGGGAAGGTCGCCCGGCTCACCAGGTAGGCCGACCCGCGGTGCACCATGATCCGGTCCCGCTCCGGCATCTCCTCGACGCCGGCCACCACGAGCCGGTAGCGCTCGTCGAAGGTGAAGCTGCTGGACCGCTCGGCCACGACGAAGACGTGCAACACCTCGCAGTCCGCCACGGCCCGGCTCAGCAGGTGGCGGTGCCCCAGCGTGAACGGGTTGGCGTTGAGCACGACGGCACCCACCTTGTCGCGGTAGCGCCGGAGGTGCGCCAGCTGCTCGCAGTAGGCCGGGAGGCCGCGGGGGGTGTTCTCGAGCAGGGTCACGACACCGGGCACGGTCGCCAGGTGGTGGAAGCCGCACGCCTCGAAGTGGGGCCGGTAGTCCGGCTTGGTGTAGATGAACAGGTGGGTGACGCCCCGGTCGAGGGCCACGTAGGTCATCTCCGTCATCAGCGGCAGCAGCACCTCGCGTCCCTGCAGGGACGGGTCCACGGCCACGCACTTGACGACCTGACCCTCCAGCCCGGCGCAGGCCAGCACCCGGCCGTAGTGCTGGAAGGTCACGAACTCCTCGACGCCGGAGTCGATCTCGAGGTCCTGGCTCGCCAGCAGCGTCCGGATGCGCTCCATCGCGGCGGGGTCCTCACCGGGGTCCACGCAGATGATGTCGAGGTCGTCATCCACGCTCTGGACACTACGGCGTGGGCCCGGCCGCGCCTCCGGCGGGGTGGCCGTATGCCGACCGCCCGGCCCCCCGACCGGTCACCGTGATCGCGCGTGCGCCAGCGCGCGCTGCACGGCGGGGTCGTGCTCGGGGTCGTCCTCGCGCCGGGGGCGGACGAGGTCGGCCAGGACCTTGGCGCCGGCGGCCCACTCGCGGGCCACGCCGTAGGCCCAGGCGTTGCGGTCGGTCCCGGCCAGGGGGCGCTTCACGGACCAGTCGGCGACCCCGACCGCGTCCAGCCCCGCCGCGCCGGCGATCGCCAGGGCCCGCGGCAGGTGGTAGGCCTGGCTCACCAGTGCGATCCGCTCCAGGCCGTAGACGCGTCGCGCCCGCCAGCAGGTGGCGTAGGTGTCCACGCCCTCCCGGTCCTCGACGACGAGGTCGGGGTCGACGCCGTTGTCCTCGAGGTACCGCCGCATCACCCCGGGCTCGTCCGCCCCGGGCAGGTCGGCCCCGGACACGACGATGACCTCGACCCGTCCGAGCCGCAGCAGCTCCAGCGCCCGGTCCAGACGCGCGGCGAGGTAGCGGCTCGGTGTCCCGTCAGGCAGGACGCCCGCCCCCAGCACGACCGCCACCTCGGCCGCGGGCGTGGACCCGGGGGAGTGGATCCGGTCGCGGGCGGCGACGAGGGCCCAGGCCCGGGTCCCGGCGACGGCTGCGGTGGCGGCGGCTGCGCCGAGGAGGGCGGTGAGGGCGCCCCAGCGCAGGGCGGCGGTGGGGGAGACGGCGGGCTTCGGCATACGGCATCCTCCCACCACCATGCCCCTGGGGACGCGACGAGGGCCGCCCTGCACGCGGCAGGACGGCCCTTCGGCGACGGCTCGATCAGATGCTGAAGTACATCTCGAACTCGTAGGGGTGGGGGCGCAGACGCAGCGGCGCCACCTCGTTCTCGGTCTTCCAGTCGATCCAGGTGCGGATCAGGTCCTCGGTGAAGACGTCGCCCTCGAGCAGGAACTCGTGGTCCTCCTCGAGCGCCTTGAGGACCTCCTCGAGGGTGCAGGGGACCTGCTCGATCTGCTCGTGCTCCTCCGGGGGCAGCTCGTAGAGGTCCTTGTCGATCGGCTCCGGGGGCTCGATGCGGTTCTTGATGCCGTCCAGGCCGGCCATCAGCTGCGCGGCGAAGGCGAGGTAGGGGTTGGCCGAGGGGTCCGGGATGCGGAACTCGATGCGCTTGGCCTTGGGGCTCGTGCCCGCGATCGGGATGCGGATGCAGGCCGAGCGGTTGCGGGCGGAGTAGACCAGGTTGACCGGAGCCTCGAAGCCCGGCACCAGACGGTGGTAGGAGTTGGCGCTCGGGTTGGTGAACGCCAGCAGCGCCGGGGCGTGCTTGAGCAGGCCGCCGATGTACCAGCGAGCGATGTCGGACAGGCCGCCGTAGCCCTGCTCGTCGTAGAAGAGCGGCTTGCCGTCCTTCCACAGGGACTGGTGCGTGTGCATGCCGGACCCGTTGTCGCCGAAGATCGGCTTGGGCATGAAGGTCGCGGTCTTGCCCTCCTCCCACACGGTGTTCTTGACGACGTACTTGAACTTCATGATGTCGTCGCCCGAGTGCAGCAGGGTGTTGAACTTGTAGTTGATCTCCTGCTGGCCGGCGGTGCCCACCTCGTGGTGGGAGCGCTCGACCTCCAGGCCGACGCGGTCCAGGTTGAGGCAGATCTTGTCGCGGGTGTCGGCGAAGTGGTCCACCGGCGGCACCGGGAAGTAGCCACCCTTGAACGCCGTCTTGTAGCCGCGGTTGCCGCCCTCCTCCTCGCGCCCGGAGTTCCAGGCCGCCTCGATAGAGTCGATCGAGTAGAAGGAGGTCTGCGCGTTGTTGGCGTAGCGCACGTCGTCGAAGACGTAGAACTCCGCCTCGGCGCCGAAGAACGCGGTGTCGGCGATGCCCGTGGACTTGAGGTAGGTCTCGGCCTTGAGCGCGATGTTGCGCGGGTCGCGGCTGTAGGGCTCGTCCGTGAACGGGTCCACGATCGAGAAGTTCATGATCAGGGTCTTCTCGACGCGGAAGGGGTCGAGATAGGCCGTCTTGACGTCCGGCAGCAGCTTCATGTCGGACTCGTGGATCGCCTGGAACCCGCGGATCGAGGACCCGTCGAAGGCCTGGCCCTCCGTGAAGAAGTCCTCGTCGAGCGTCTGGGCCGGCACGTTGAAGTGCTGCATCACGCCCGGCAGGTCACAGAACCGGATGTCGACGAACTTGACGTCCTCGTCCTTGATGAAAGTCAGGACCTCTTCAGGGGTGCTGAACACATCGTCCTCCTGTGTGTCGTCGGCCCGACTGGCCGACCTGTTGCCCACCAAGGTACGGGCAGGCCGTTACCCGACCATGACTCCAATGTTTCCCGCGTGTTACACGCTGTCCAGCCGAACCCCGCCCGGCAGGTAGCCTGAGCCGGTGGTGGATCGCAGGGACGTCGGTGGCTGGCTCGAGGGACCGGGTCAGCTGACCCAGCAGGGCGCGTATGCCGGGGAGCGCCTCGGCCTCCCCGCGTCGGGGCCAGGCGCCATGGCACCGCTCGGACGCCGCGTGCTGGCCCTGCTCGTCGACTGGCTGCTGTGCTGCGCCATCGCCATCGGGTTGTTCCGCATGCCGGTCGGCGCCACCGGACTGGACTCGTTCATCCCGCTCGCCGTGTTCGCCGTCGAGAACGTCCTGCTCGTCGGCACCGCCGGCTGCACGATCGGCCACCGCCTGCTCGGCCTGCACGTCCGCCGCGCCGCCGGAGGGCCGCTGGGCGTCGTGGGCGCCGCGCTGCGGACCCTGCTGCTCCTGCTGGTCATCCCGCCCGTGGTGTGGGACGGCGACGGCCGGGGCCTGCACGACAAGGCCGCCGGCAGCGTCATCGTCCGCACCCGCTGACCTGAGCGTCTCTCGTCGCGTCCCGCGTCCAGCGTCTCTGGTTGCGTCCCGCGTCTCTGGTTGCGTCCTCCGTCTCGTGCTGCAGCACGAGACGGAGGATGGTGGCTGAGACGGGCGCTGGTCGTGCAGACGGGAACTGATCGTGCAGACGGTTGAGGGCCGCCCCCCGTACCTCGGGACCACCCTCAACCTGCGCATACGCCCTTCGTCAGCGACCTGCCTGATTCGGTCGCTTCCTCGGACTCCGCTACGGCCGAGGGCCCCAGGCTCGTTCCTCGCCCAGGGCCCTCAACCTCCGCATACGTCTCTCGTCAGCGACCGCGCATGCCCTTGCGATCCACGCGCGCCCTCGTCGGGTCTATCCCCGCCGGGACGCCGGCGCCGGCGCGGGCGCCCGTCATGGCCTTAAGGCGCTTGTTGACGACCGCGACCTCCTCCTTGGTCAGCACCGGCTTCAGGCGCTGCACCTTGGAGGCGAGCTTGCGCACGGGCACGACCTCGACGTCACCGGTCTGCCCCTCCGCCTCCGCATCCCCGACCCGCATCAGGTGCACGGGCGAGCCGGACGCGAGGCGCTCGACCTTGCGACGCTCCTCGACCAGGAGCTTCTTGGCGCGGGCCGTCGGACCCTCCGCGACGAGCACGACGCCGGGGCGACCCACAGCGCGATACAGCGTGGCGACGTTGGTGTAGTCCTGCCCCTTGGGCCGCCCGTCCGCGGCGATGGGCTGCTGCTCGATGAACCAGCCGCCGCGGCGGATGGAGGACAGCGCGGCCATGGTC
Organism: Arsenicicoccus sp. UBA7492; assembly: GCF_002479615.1. Lineage (NCBI taxonomy): Bacteria > Bacillati > Actinomycetota > Actinomycetes > Micrococcales > Intrasporangiaceae > Arsenicicoccus > Arsenicicoccus sp. UBA7492. The sequence goes on from NZ_DLOE01000048.1 coordinate 159,142, forward strand.
GCACCGGGCTTGCCCTCGATCATCGAGTAGGCACCGCGGTCCGTACGGCGGCTCATCACGATCATCGCGGCCAGCGCGGCGAGCGGGATGCCGAGGAACAGGAAGTACCAGGGGTGCCCCACCAGGAAGCCGATGGCCACCATGACGAGCAGGGTCAGCAGCGCCGCGCCGACCATCCACTGCGTGATCTTGGGATCCACCTGCTTGGCGAAGCCGTACGCCTGCTTCATCTGAGCGATGCGCCCGGGCTTGTTGGGGTCCTTGGGCTGCTTGGGCGCCTTGTTGCGCCCGAACCGGGACGCCTTCGTGCTGCCGGATGCTTCTCGTGCCATGGGGCGGATCTTACCGTTCTATGGGGGTTGGCTCGGGGGACGTCAGCGCTGCGCGAGCAGCGAGGACGCCTCCTGGCGAGTGGTCTGGTCGGCGGCGTCGGAGAGGTGCGACAGGTGCTCGGGCAGCGGACGGCCGAACTCCCGCATGGCCTGGCTGTAGAGCTTGCCCGACCGGTAGGACGAGCGCACCAGGGGGCCGGCCATGACGGCCCTCATCCCGCGGTCGAGGGCCAGGTCGCGCCAGTGCACGAACTCCTCGGGCTTGACCCAGCGGTCGATGGGGTGGTGCAGCTTGGACGGCCGGAGGTACTGCGTGATGGTCAGGACGTGGCAGCCCGCGTCGACCAGGTCTGCGATGGCCTGCTCGATCTCCTGCTCCTGCTCACCCATGCCGAGGATGAGGTTGGACTTGGTGATGAGGCCGGCGTCCTGGGCCATGGAAAGAACCCGCAGCGACTTGTCGTAGGTGAACGCCGGGCGGATGCGCTTGAAGATGCGCGGGACGGTCTCGAGGTTGTGCGCGAACACCTCGGGGCGGGCGTCGAAGACCTGGCCGACCAGCTCGGGCTTGGCGCCGAAGTCCGGCGGCAGGATCTCGACCCCGGTCGTGGGGTTGAGCCGGTGGATCTCGCGGATCGTCTCGGCATACAGCCAGGCCGCCCCGTCGGGCTGGTCGTCCCGTGCGACGCCGGTCACGGTCGCGTAGCGCAGCTGCATGGTCGCGATGTTCTGCGCGACCTTGGTCGGCTCGCCGCGGTCCAGCTCGGTGGGGCGCCCGGTCGCGATGTCGCAGAAGTCGCAGCGGCGGGTGCACACGTCACCGCCGATGAGGAAGGTCGCCTCGCGGTCCTCCCAGCACTCGAAGATGTTGGGGCAGGACGCCTCCTGGCACACCGTGTGCAGGCCCTGGCCCTTCACGCGCGACTGCATCTGGGAGTACTCGGGCCCCATCTTGGCCGTCGTTCGGATCCAGCTCGGCTTGCGCTCGATGGGGGTCTCCGCGTTGCGCGCCTCGACGCGCAACATGCGACGACCCTCCGGTGCGACGGTCATGGTGCTCCTAGCGATCGTGTGCGTCAGGCCGTATGCCGACCCCTAGCAACCGGCCGCGTCCGGGGTGCGGGGGCGACCGTTCCCACAGGGTACGCCGCGCCACGGACACACCCCCAATGCAGCGGTGCCGGCACGGCGGGGTCCGGATGTGCGAGCGCTGCACCAGGGCTACCGTGAACGCATGCCGACCCCACCCGCAGACCCGCAGACCAAGCTCGTCGAGGCGTTCTGGACCGAGGCTCGGGTGCGCTCCGGCCTCGCCGGGGAGGAGATCTATCAGGGGGTCTCCTCGTCCGCGGTCCTGCGCCCGCCCGCCTGGTCCTTCGGGGACACCCGTGAGATGGCCGACGAGCTGTGCGCGCTGGTCCTGTCCGGCCGCAAGACCACGACGTCGTCACCGGCCTGGGCCTACGACGCTGACGCTGAAGCCGGCGAGCCGATGCCCGAGGCGGGGTCCGTGACCATCCTGTGCGACGGTTCCGGCGCGCCGCGGGCGCTGCTGCGCACCACGCGCGTGCGCGTCGTGCCCTTCGACGAGGTGGAGGCGGCTCATGCCTGGGCCGAGGGCGAAGGTGACGGGAGCCTTGACGGCTGGCGCGCGGGTCACCAGGACTTCTTCACCCGTGTCGACGACGGTAGTCACCCGTTCGCGGCGGACATGCCGGTCGTCCTCGAGGAGTTCGAGGTGCTCGCCCGCGCGTAGGCGGGCGCGTCGTCAGTGCAGGAGCTCGGGCAGCGGCGTCGTGCCGGTGACCGTGCCACGCTGGCGGGCCGCCTCGACCGCCTGGGCGGTCGTCATGTCGAACACGCGGGCGAGGTGCCGCTCGGCGAGGGGCAGGACCTCCTGCACGGTGACGTCCCGGTCGAGCTCGCGGGACAACGAGGTGACCCCGGCGTCGGCGATGCCGCACGGCACGATCACCTGCGCCCAGGACAGGTCGCAGTCCGCGTTGAGCGCGAAGCCGTGCATCGTCACGTCCCGGCTGACCCGGATCCCGATCGCCCCGATCTTGCGGTCGCCACCACGATCGTCGGCCATGACCCAGACGCCGCTGCGCCCGGCGACGCGGGCGGTCTCGACGCCGAGGTCGGCGCAGACCCCCATCATCATGTCCTCGAGGCGGCGCACGTGCGCCACGACGTCGCGGTTGCTGGGCAGGTGGACGATCGGGTAGCCGACCAGCTGCCCGGGGCCGTGCCAGGTGATCTTGCCTCCCCGGTCGACGTCGATGACCGGGGTGCCGTCGAACGGCCGCTCGTGCGGCTCGGTGCGCTTGCCCGCGGTGTAGACCCGCCGGTGCTCCAGCAGGAGCGTCGTGTCGGGGATCGCGCGGGCCACGACCTGCGCGTGGACCTCCCGCTGGTGGTCCCAGGCCTGCTGGTAGTCGACCAGGTCCGGCGCGAAGCCCAGGTGCTCGAAACGCATGCCCCCACGATACGACCGCGTGACGACTCCTTCGTCCACAGGCGTTGAACGTTCACAACCCCGCCTGTGGATGACGGCCGGGGTGGTCGTCCGGGAGGAGGCAAGGTGTGGGTCGAGGGGGACGGACCTCTTCGTGGCAGGCAGGAGGGCTCCCATGGCCAGGCCCGCAGTTCCCGGGTATGACGTCCAGGGCGTCCTCGGGGGCGGCGCCGCGAGCGTGGTGTGGCGCGGCGAACGCCTCTCCGACGGACGTGCGGTCGCGCTCAAGGTGTCGCGCGAGCCCCTGCGACCCGACGACCCCTGGCAGGTCAAGGGGTGGTCGACGGCACCGCGGGACGCGGAGAGCGTCCTGGCCGAGCTGGAGTGGCTGAGGCAGGTCCACCATCCCGGCGTCGTCGAGCTCCTCGACGCGATGGTCCTGGAGGACCAGCGGATCGTCGTGGTGCTGACGCTGGCGGAGGGCGGCTCCCTGTCCGACCTTGTCCGTTCACGCGGCCACCTCACCCCCGCGGAGGTGACGGCGGTGCTGCTGGGTCTCGCCACGACGATCCGAGACCTGCACGCCGCCCGCCTGGTCCACGGCGACCTGTCACCCGGCAACGTGCTGCTCGACGCGACCGGGAAGCCGCTCGTGGGCGACCTCGGGACCCTCAGCGCCTTCGACGAGGCGGTCGACGATCCGTGGGGGACGACCGGATTCGTCGCACCGGACATCGTGGCCGGTGGCGAGCCTGCGCCGTCCTCCGACGTGTACTCGCTGGGCGCCCTCGCGTGGTACGCCCTCGTCGGTGAGGCCCGCCCCGCGGCCACGGACCCGCGCGAGCTCGATGCCCGGGTCCCCGGCACGCCCGCCGGGCTGCTGGACGTCGTGCGGGCCTGCCTGTCCCCACGCCCAGGTGACCGACCAGAGGTGGCGGAGCTGGTCGAGTCCCTGACCGCGCTCGTGTCGTCCCCGGTGGAGGTCAGCCCGGTCGACCGCCCCGAGGACGTCACCCGGCGGGTTCGGGAGCAGGCCGCCGAGCAGGAGCGGGCCCTCACCCGTGCCAGGGTGCGAGCCGCGCACCTCGAGGAGGCCCGACGCAAGGCAGCACGGCCGCGACTGCTCTCCCGACGAGCGCTGGCCCTGTCGATCGCGGTCGGGTTGGTGCTCGGCGTCCTCGGCGGTCGCTGGTGGCTGGACCGACGAGACGCGCACGCGGCCGCCGCATCTCGCCCCGTCGCGGCTGCGACGCAACGCCCGTCGGGCACCCCTGCGTCAGCCTCCACACCTGCCCGTCCCGCCCAAGCCGCCGCTGCACCTGGCCGCTCGGACCCCGTCACCACGGCTCCCGCGACCTCGGGCCCCACCACGCGCCCCGGCAGCACTGGCCCGGCGCCCACCAGCCCGGCGATCGCGAGCCAGTCGACCGCGAGCAAGTCGACCGCCAGCCCGTTGGCGGGCACGTCGGCCGCACCCCCCGCCGGGGGCGCCTCCTCGCGGGCGTCCGGGCCATCGGGGGCCGTCTCGACCGACCCCCGGGCCGTGCTCCAGGACCTTCTCGATGCGCGCGCCTCAGCGCTCATGGCCCGTGACGTCGGGGCGCTCCGATCGGCCGACGCCGACGGGTCGTGGGCCCGCCGGAACGACGAGACGGCCGTCGCGGAGCTGCGACGACGGGGCCAGACGCAGCGGGGCGTCCGGTTCGTCGTGGAGCAGGCACGAACCGTCCGCATCGACGGGGGAGCGGCGACCGTGCGGGCCTCCGTCCGGCTGGACGACTACACCTGGACCGAGCCCGGGTCGCCGACGCGGACGGCGTCAGGTCATGCGGCTACTGCCGCGGACTACCACCTGCGCTGGACGAGGGAGGGCTGGCGGCTCGACGGCATCGCCGAGGCACCCGCCGTCGTGGGCCGGTGAACCCGTGAGCCTTGCGGGCTTACGGCTAGCTCAAGGGCACGGGCCTACGGTGGAGACGTCGGGACCAACGACCGTCGGGGGAGATCATGAGAGTCGCACGCGCACTGCTGTTCCTGGCCGTGGGAGCCCTGGTCTGGGCGATCTGGCTGTCCTGGGGGTTCGACGGCACCTATCCCGCCTGGCAGGCGGCCGCCTGCGGGAGCACGGCGGTCGCGGCGACCGCGCTGGGGGCCTGGCGCCTCGGTCCGGTCCCGGCCGTCGTGGAGGTCGCCCTGCCCATGGCGGTCGGCCTCACGGTCGCCTGGACCCTGTGGGCGCGGGCCGACGAGACGGGGCTCTACGCCGTGGGCGCGATCCTCATGGCCCTCGGCACGGGCGTCGGGTTGTCCGCCGTGGCGGCGATCGCCTCGATCGTCGGGCGTCGCAGCGGGGTCGGCAGTCACGCTCGAGGCTGAGGGCTGAGGGCTGAGGGCTGAGGGCAGAGGGCAGAGGGCAGAGGGTAGAGGGCTGAGGGCTGAGGGCTGAGGGCTGAGGGCTGAGGGCTGAGGGCTGAGGGCTGAGGGCAGAGCCTGAGGCGCCTGGGTCAGGCGCGGACCGTGAGGTCGTGCCAGGGACTCGCCACCTGGCGCACGGCATCCTCGACCCGGGCGTGGCGCCATACGAAGCCGGTCTGCTCGAGCACCCCTGGTCGGATCAGCTGGCTGCCGAGGATGTCGTCGGCCAGCTCGCCCAGCGCGAGCCGCAAGGCCGTCGCGGGCGCGGGGACGAACGCAGGACGGCCGAGGGCACGAGCCAGGGCCATCGCGATCTCGCCCTGCCGGGCGCTGCCCGGGGCGACGAGGTTGACCGGACCATGGACCCCGGTGTCGATCAGGTGCAGGAGCGCCCGCACCTCGTCCTCCATCGAGATCCACGGCCACCACTGGCGCCCGCTGCCGATGGGTCCCCCGAGCCCGAGGCGAGCCAGGGGGAGGAGCGGGCCGAGGGCACCGCCCTCGGCCGACAGGACCAGACCGGTGCGGGCGAGCGTGACCCGACGACCGTTCGTCTGCGCCGCGCAGGCCTCGAGCTCCCAGGCCTTGACGACCTCGGCCAGGAACGTGTGGCCCGGGGCGCTCGCCTCGGTCAGCTCCTCCTCGCCGCGGTCGCTGCCATAGATCCCGACCGCGGAGGCGTTGATGAGCGGCACCTGGTCGCCGAGACGGTCGAGGTGCCGCACGAGCGTCCGCGTTGTGCTCGTGCGGCTGGTGAGGAGCTCCCGCTTGTAGCGCGAGGTCCAGCGCCGGGCCACCGGTGCACCCGACAGGTTGACCACGGCGTCGAGGGGCTCGACCCCGTCGAGGTCGATGTGCCCGGCGGTCGGGTCCCATCGGATCTCGTCGGCGCTCGACGGCGGGCGGCGCACCAGCCGGATCACCTGGTCGCCCCGGGCCACCAGGGCGGTGCGCAGCTCGGTGCCGATCAGGCCGCTGGCGCCGCTGACCAGGATTCGTCGTGCCACGGGGTGCCTCCAGGTGTCAGGTGCAGAGATGGCTGCGGGCCGTGACCACCGGTGGTGATCACGGCCGGCAGACCGGATGGGTCAGAGCCCGAGCGAGGACTCGAACCGGCCCTCCTCCAGGCGCGCCTTGAGCGCCGAGAGGAACTTGCCGGCGAGCGCACCGTCGACTGCGCGGTGGTCGTAGGTGAGCACGAGGTACATCATCGAGCGGATCGCGATCGCGTCGTTGCCCTCGGCGTCGGTGACGACGGCGGGCCGCTTGACGATGGCGCCCGTGCCGAGGATGCCGACGTTGGGCTGGTTGATGATCGGCGTGTCGAGCAGCGAGCCGTTGCTGCCGATGTTGGTGATCGTGAAGGTCGCGCCACCCAGCTCGTCCGGCCCCACCTTGTTGGTGCGGGTGCGGTCGGCCAGGTCGGCGATCTTGCGGGACAGCCCGGCGATGTTGAGGTCACCGGCGTCCTTGATCACCGGCACGAGCAGGCCGCGCTCGGTGTCGACCGCGATGCCCACGTGCTCGGCGCCGTGGTAGACGAGGCTGTCGCCGTCGATGCTGGAGTTGAGCTGCGGGAAGGCCTTGAGGGCCTCGATCGCGGCCAGCGTGATGAACGGCAGGTAGGTGAGCTTGACGCCCTCGCGCTGCTGGAACTCACCCTTGGCGCGGGCCCGCAGGGACACGACGCGGGTCATGTCCACCTCGATGGCGGCCGTGAGCTGCGCCGAGACGGACAGGGACTCGACCATGCGCTGGGCGATGACCTTGCGCAGGCGCGGCATCTTCTCCGTGGTGCCACGCTTGGCGGCCGACGCGGGGTCGGCGGTCGGCACGGCGGTCGGAGCGCCACCACCGGCCGCGGGGGCCGGGGCTGCTGCCGGCGTGGCGGCCGCGGCGGGGGCAGCCTCCGGCTCGGAGGCCTCCTTGGCGGCGTCGAGGACGTCCTGCTTGCGGATGCGGCCACCCACGCCCGTGCCCTTGAGGCTGGACAGGTCGACGCCGTTGTCGGCGGCGAGCTTGCGGACCAGCGGGGTCACGTATGCCGAGGCGTCGGCGTCACCCTGGGACTCGGCGCGAGGCGCCGCGGCCTTGGGCTCGGACGACTGCTGCTGGGGGGCGTCCTGCTTCGGCTGCTCCTTGGGCTTCTCCTCGGCCTTCGCCTCCTCCTTGGGAGCCTCCTCCTTGGGAGCCTCCTCCTTGGGGGCGTCCTCCTTGGGCGACTGGCCCTCGGAGCCATCCCCGTCAGAGGAGTCGCCGCCGGAGGCCTCGCCACCGACGATCGCCAGCTCGGCGCCGACCTCGGCGGTCTCGTCCTCCTGGACGAGGATCTTGGTGAGCTTGCCCGCGAACGGAGAGGGGATCTCGGTGTCGACCTTGTCGGTGGACACCTCGAGGAGCGGCTCGTCGACCTCGACGTCGTCGCCCTCGGCCTTGAGCCACCGGGTGATAGTGCCCTCGGTGACGGACTCGCCGAGCGCCGGCATGGTGACCTTGTCGCCCCCGGAGACGGATCCGCCGGACGAGCCGCCGGAGCCGGAGCCCGACGTGTCGCCGGAGTCGCTCTCGTCGGCCGGCTCCTCCTGCTCGGTGGAGGGAGCGGCCTGGGTGGTCTCCTCGACCGTCTCCTCCGTCTCGGGCTGCGAGGACTCGGAGTCCTTGGCCTCCTCGGCGGCGGACTGGTCCTCGTCGCCGGAGTCGTCCTTGGCGGGGGCGTCGCCGTCACCGATCACGGCGAGGTCTGCACCGACCTCGACCGTCTCGTCCTCCTCCACCAGGATCTCCTGGAGGGTGCCCGCGGCGGGGGAGGGGATCTCGGTGTCGACCTTGTCGGTCGAGACCTCGAGCAAGGGCTCGTCAACCTCGACCGAGTCACCCACGGACTTGAGCCAGCGGGTCACGGTGCCCTCGGTCACCGACTCGCCAAGTGCGGGCATCGTCACGCGTTCAGACATGTGTGAGGTTCTCCTTCGGTGAGCCGTTGACGTTCGAGAGCCACCCTACTGCGACAAGGCGCTAGGAGTGCGCGTGGAGCGGCTTGCCCGCGAGAGCGAGGTGAGCCTCCCCGAGCGCCTCGTTCTGGGTGGGGTGGGCGTGGACCAGCGAGGCCACGTCCTCGGGCAGTGCCTCCCAGCCGTAGATCAGCTGGGCCTCGCCGACCTGCTCGCCCATGCGGGCGCCGATCATGTGCAGTCCGACGACCGGCCCGTCCTTGCGTCGGACGAGCTTGACGAAGCCCTGCGTCCCGAGGATCTGGGACCTACCGTTGCCGCCGAGGTTGTACTCGTAGGCCTCGACCTCCCCGAAGGCCTCCTCGGCCTGCTCCTGGGTGTAGCCCACCGACGCGATCTCGGGGTCGCAGTAGGTGACGCGGGGGATGCCCCGCTCGTCGATGCGCGCCGGCTCGAGCCCGGCGATGGCCTCGGCGACGTAGATGCCCTGGGCGAACCCGCGGTGCGCCAGCTGCAGCCCGGGCACGATGTCGCCGACGGCCCAGACGCCCTCGACGGACGTGCGGCAGTCCTCGGCCAGCACGTAGCCGCGGTCCGTCGCCACGCCGATCTGCTCGTAGCCGAGGCCGTCGGTGACGGGGCCCCGGCCGACGGCCACGAGCAGCAGCTCTGCCTCCAGCTGGTCGCCACCCTCGAGCGTCACGGTCACCTGGGCGTCGTCCTGCGTCGCGGACTCGAAGCGGGCGCCGGTGCGGACCGCGATCTTGCGCTTGCGGAAGGATCGCTCCAGCTGCTTGGAGATCGCCGGGTCCTCGGCCGCGACGAGCCGGGGGAGCGCCTCCACGATCGTCACCTCGGAGCCGAAGCTGCGCAGCGCCGAGGCGAGCTCGACGCCGATGACGCCTCCACCCAGCACGATGGTGCGGGCGGGCACCTCGTCGAGCCGCAGCGCCTGCTCGCTGGTCATGACCCGCCCCCCGATCTCGAGCCCGGGCAGCGTCTTGGCGTAGGACCCCGTCGCGAGCACGAGGTTGCGGCCGGTCAGGCGCCGTCCGTCGACCTCGACCGCGTCCGCCGCGACGACCCGTCCGGTGCCCTCGACATACGTCAGGCCGGCCGCCTTGACCAGGCCCTGGAGACCCTTGTGGAGGCGGTTGACCACGCCGTCCTTGTAGGCGTGGACGGCGGGCAGGTCGATCGACTCGAACGTCGCCCGCACCCCGAACTGAGCGCTCTCGCGGGCGCTGTCGGCCACCTCGGCCGCGTGGAGCAGGGCCTTGGTGGGGATGCAGCCGAGGTGCAGGCAGGTGCCGCCCAGCTTGGACCTCTCGACCAGGGCCACGGACAGGCCCAGCTCCGCGGCGCGCAGCGCGCAGGCGTAGCCCCCGCTGCCCCCTCCGAGGATGACGATGTCGTAGGTGTCCTGCTGCTGGTCAGCCATGGTGCGCTCCCTTGCGTCTCGGCCGTCGTTGGTCGGGATGGCCTCGAGGCGCTCGTGACGCCGCCGCAGCCGCCGTCATCCTCTCACCCACGCGTCTCCAGGGCGCAAGCGGAGTCGCGACTCCCGAGGCCGAGGCCGACGTCGAGGCCGACGCTCAGCCACGCGACGCCAGGGCACGCCAGGGCCCGCAGACCCTCGCGTCCAGGCGACCGTCCCGCGCCTCGGCGTCGAAGAACGCGCGCTTGGCCAGCCCCGCGGTGGACGCACCCTCCACGGGGGCGTCACGTGACGTGCCGTGGAGGCACCAGTAGGCGTAGCTCTCGGCGAAGTCCTCGGTGGGGTGCGTCGCCGCGTAGGCAGACACGAAGGACTCCGGGCCGGTGGCGTGGAAGGCCTGCAGCTCGTCCGCGGAGGGCTGACGGTGGTCGGCATACAGCCTGGAGATGCGGCTGCGCTGCTCGGCCGAGTAGGTGCCGGCGTAGAACGCCACGAGCGGGGTGCCGGCTGCCGCGCAGGTGCCGGCGTTGTCGATCACCCAGGGGCACCGGGGGTCGCGGGAGGGGCGGGTCCGGTCCGGGTAGAGGCTGACCACGTGCCCGACCTCGTGCGCCATGGTGAGGAGCTGCTCCTGCGCTCCGAGGCCGGTGGCGAACGCCAGCCGGTAGCGCGTCGGGTCGCTCGGGTTGGGCTCGAAGAAGCCTGTGCGGATCCCTCCCTCGCGGGAGGGGTCCTGGAGCACCTCGGGCGGGTAGTCGTAGAGCACGACCTGGTCCAGGGCGACGAGATGGGCCGCGGGTATGCCGGACCGCAGGACCTCCCACCGCCACCGGTCGCAACGATCGGCCGGGCCGAGGCCGTCGAGGGGGCTGAGGCGTCCGTCGCGAACGGCGTAGACGCGCTGCAGCCTGGCGCCCTTGCCGAGGCTGGCGGGGTCGGTGCTGTAACCCGTCCGCGCGGGGAGGCGAGGCGGCCGCGCACCCCTCGCCCGCGAGGACACGTCGGTGCAGGACGCCGGCAGCGGCCAGGTCAGCCTGGTGGCGCCCCGCACGTCCTCGGGAGTGGCGGCGCTGCCCGGGTCCACGTGCTTCGGCGCCGCCACGGTCGGCACGACCGGCACCTCGCGCGGGATGTCGGTGCGCGAGCGGAGCACGGCCTGCGGCGCGCGCCGGCCGTCGGCTCGGGCCTGGACCAGCTCCGGCAGCAGACCCCCGGCGAGGGTGCGGAGGCCGGACGCGTCGCGCGCCACGGCAGGCAGGACGACAGGCAGGACCACGGTCAGCACCAGGGCGAGGGCTGCGACGGCCCCGGTCGTCGCCACCGCGCGCAGCCGACCTGCAGGGCGCGGCTGCGAGGCGCGTCGTGGCTGGTCGGAGCGGTGGGGCACAGACGCATCTCACCGCAGCCCGGCGCCCCTTGGCACCGCGTCGCAGCAGGTCGGCATCCGTCCTGCCGAGCACTATCGCGCAGAGGGACGGCGCCCGTCACCAGCGTGACCGGGCGCCGTCCATCCGGGTGACGGGGCGCGTGAGCGTCAGTCGGCGCTCAGCACCTCGGCGAGACGGACCAGGGTGGCGACCCCGAAGCCCGTGCCGCCCTTGGGGGCGACGCCCCGAGGAGCCTGCTCGTTGAAGGACGGTCCGGCGATGTCCACGTGGGCCCACGGGATGCGGTCACCGCCGACCTCGGGGACGAACTCCTTGAGGAACAGTCCGGCGGTGAGCATGCCGCCGGCCGGGCCCGCCTTGTGCGCGATGTCCGCGACCTCGGTGTCCAGGGCCTTGCGGTATGCCGGGGGCAGGGGCATCGGCCACAGGTCCTCACCCATGTCGTCGCCGGCGCTGCACACGCGGGTGCGGAAGTCGTCGTCGTTGCCCATGACGGCGGCCACCTCGTGCCCGAGGGCCACGACCTGGGCGCCGGTGAGGGTCGCGATGTCGACGATCGTGTCGGGGCCCTCCTCGCCGGCGGCGCACATGGCGTCGCCGAGCACCATGCGCCCCTCGGCGTCGGTGTTGAGGATCTCGACGGTCATGCCGTTGCGCATGGTCACGACGTCCGAGGCGCGCTGCGCGGTGCCCGAGGGCATGTTCTCGGCCAGCCCGAGCCACCCGGTGACCTGGATCGGCAGACCCAGCTCGGCGATCGCGAGGACCGCGCCGGCGACCGCGGCGGCACCGGCCATGTCGGACTTCATGTTGGCCATGTTGTTGGCGGGCTTGATGTCCAGGCCACCGGAGTCGAAGGTCATGCCCTTGCCGACCAGCGCCAGGTGGTGCTTGGCCTTGGCCGGCTTGTAGGACAGGGACACGAGCCGCGGCGCGTGCGCCGAGCCCTGGCCCACCCCGACGATGCCGCCGAACCCGCCCTTGGCCAGGGCCTTCTCGTCGAGCACCTTGATCTTGACCTTGGACCCGGTGGTGCGCTCGCGGACGCTGTCGACGAAGGTCTGCGGGTAGAGGAGGTTGGGGGCCGTGTTGACCAGGTCACGGGCGTAGCCGACGGCCTCGGCGACCGCCGCGGCCCGCTTGACGGCGGCCTTGACGGCGGAGTCGCGTCCGCGGTCGGCCACGACGGTGATGGTCTCGATGACGGTCGGTGCGCTCGAGGTGCCGCGCTGCGCCGTGAAGCGGTAGGCGCCCAGGGCGGCTCCTTCGGCCACGGCGCCCACGGCCGTCGCCGAGCTGCCCGGGAAGGCGACGGCGACGGTGCCGGCGTCCTTGACGGCGCGGGTGGCGGTGGCGGCGGCGCGGCGCAGGGCGGCCTCGTCGACGAGCTTCTTCTTGGCTGGCTCGGCGCCGAGACCGGCGACCACGACGCGCGGGGCCTTGACCCCGGGCACGGCGGGCAGGACGACCGTCGAGTCGGGGGCGCCGGTGAACCCGAGCGTGGGCAGGGCGCCCGCGAGGTAGGACGTCGCAGCCTCGGAGAGGCCGGACGGGAGGACGGGTGACGCGTCGCCGCTGAAGGCACCGAGGACGAGGACGTCGACGGCGAGGTCTGCGGCGGAGCGCGCGGTGACGGTGAGCGAGGTCACGACAGCTCCTGTGGGGGATGGACGGTGCACGAGACGTGCGGGGTCGGTGGTGCGGATGGCAGGGAAGGACAGGACAGGACCGGCCCGAGGGAGGCCTTCCCGACAACCTAGCCTCCCGGCGCGGTGGACGCCCACCGCCCCTTGTAGTGTCGGCCCCATGACGGAAACTTCACTGAAGAAGTCCCCCCTCCACGAGAAGCACGTCGCGCTCGGCGCCAAGATGGCCGACTTCGGCGGGTGGCAGATGCCCATCGAGTACCCCGGTGGCGGCGTGATCCGCGAGCACACCGCGGTCCGGGAGCGCGTCGGGATCTTCGACGTCTCGCACCTCGGCAAGGCCAGGGTCGTCGGCACGGGCGCCGCCGACTTCTGCAACGCCTGCTTCACCAACGACCTGCGCAAGGTCGAGCCGCCCAAGGCGCAGTACACGATGTGCTGCGACGAGGAGAGCGGCGGGGTCGTCGACGACCTCATCCAGTACGTCAAGAGCGACGACGAGGTCTTTCTCATCCCCAACGCCGCCAACACGACCGAGGTCGTGCGCCGCATGCGGGAGAAGCTCCCCGAGGGTCTCGAGCTGACCAACCTGCACGAGGAGTACGGCGTCATCGCCGTCCAGGGACCCCGGTCCGAGGACGTGGTCAAGGCGCTCGGCCTGCCGACCGACCTGGAGTACATGTCCTTCGCCGAGGCGCAGTGGAACGGTCGTCCGGTGATCGTGTGCCGCACCGGCTACACCGGCGAGAAGGGCTACGAGCTGCTCCCGACGTGGGACAACACCCCTGCCGTCTGGGACGCCCTCGTCGAGGCCATGGAGCCCTTCGACGGTCTGCCGTGCGGGCTGGGTGCCCGCGACACCCTGCGCACCGAGATGGGGTACGCCCTGCACGGCCACGAGCTGTCCATGGACATCACCCCCAACATGGCGCGGGCCGGCTGGGCGGTCGGCTGGGGCAAGGAGTCGTTCTGGGGCAAGGAGGTCCTCGCGGAGCAGAAGGCCGCCAAGGACTGCCGGTTGTCCTGGGGGCTGCTGGTCACCGGCAAGGGGATCCCGCGCAAGGACTGCGTGATCAGAAGTGCGGGCGGCGAGGACGACGCAGTGATCGGTGTGGTCACCTCCGGCACGATGTCGCCGACCCTCAAGCAGGGCATCGCGCTGTGCCTGCTCGACCGGGGCGCCAAGGAGGGCGACGAGGTCGTCGTCGACGTGCGCGGCCGCGAGGTGGCGGCCACCGTCACCAAGCCGCCGTTCGTCCAGGGCGGCGCCGCGAGCTGATCGCCATACGTCACCTGCGAGGGCCTCTTGCCGTATGGCGAGAGGCCCTCGTCGCACGTCGCCGCCAGGAGCGTCGGCCGGACGGATCGCCGGACACGCACCGTGGGTCGCTAGCGTGAGCGGCGTGCTGCGCGGATACCTGCTCGTCCTGACCTCCGCCGTCGGCTTCGGGATCAACCCGTTGCTCGCGACGGCGGCCTATCGCGCGGGCGTCGACGTCCCCACGGTGCTCTTCTACCGCTTCGCGGTGGCCGCGCTCGTGCTGTGGGGGCTGTGCGTGGGCCGGGGGCTGGTGCGGCCGCTCCCACGTCGCGCGCTGGCGGGCCTGGGCGTGGCGGGGTTCGCGTACGTCCTGCAGGCCGCGACCTACTTCTATGCGGTGCAGCAGATCTCGGCGGGGCTGGCGGCACTGCTCCTCTACCTCTACCCCTGCCTGGTGGCGCTGGTCACGGCCCTGGCGGCACGCGTCGTGCCGTCGCGCGGCGTGGTCCTGTCGCTCGTGCTGTCCTTCGCGGGGATCGGGCTCGCCCTCGGCCGGGTGACCGGCGCGGGCAGCCTCTCCGGCGTGCTGGCAGGGGTGGCGACGGCGCTGTGCTACACGGCCTACGTGCTGCTCACCGACCACCTCGGCGCGACCGTCCCCCCGCTGCTGGCGAGCGCCTGGGTGTGCACCCTCGCGACCGGGTTCATCGTCGTCGCGACCGCTGCCACGGGCACCTTCGCCCCGGCGTTGGCCATGCGGTCCCCCTGGGCGGTGGCCGGGGTGGGCCTCGTCGGCGGGGCGCTCGCGATCGCGACCTTCTTCGCGGGGGTGGCGGCGGTGGGCGCGACCCAGGCGTCCATCGTGTCGACGGTCGAGCCGATCATCTCGGTCGTGGGCTCGGCGGTCCTGCTGGGAGCGGCGATGACCGGCTGGCAGTGGCTGGGTGCTGCCACGGTGCTGGCGGGGGCTGCCGTCGCCGTCCTGGCGCACGCCGAGCAGGAGCCCGAGATCGAGGCGCGCGAGGGATCGGCCGCACCGGGCTGACCACCGCCGGGCTGACCATCGCCGGCCTGACACGCGACGGCCTGACATATGGCGGCCTTACCTCCACGGGCCTGACCTGGCGCGATCCTCCACCGGTCTCAGACCAGGATGGCGGCCAGCACCAGCGCGAGGGTGAGCGACACCTCGATCGCGGCGCCGAGGACGTCGCCCGTGATGCCGCCGAGGCGGCGCACGGCCCGCTCCACCACGAGCCAGCAGCCCACGAGTCCCGCTGCGACGCAAGCAGGTCCGTGCCACCAGGCCGAGGCGGGACCCGAGGTCCAGGACGCCAGGACGGCCAGCGCCGACAGGACCGCCAGCGCCGCCCCGGCCTGCCACCGTGCGACGCTGCCGGCCACCATGTCGCCGAGGCCGCCCGGGCGCGCGCTCGGCACCCCGCGCAGGCACCCCCACGCAAGGACGTGCCGACTGACGACCAGGGCGACGGCGCCGAGCGCGATGCCGTGCCAGGTCGCGGCGAGCGCTCCGAGGCTCGCGGCCTGCAGGAGCAGGCAGAGCGCGATGGCGGTGGCACCGGACGGGCCGACGTCGCCGGTCTTCATGACCGCCAGGGCGCGCTCGCGGTCATAGCTCGACGACAGCCCGTCCGCGTAGTCCGCCAGCCCGTCCTGGTGCATGGCCCTGGTGAGGAGCACGAGCAGCGCCACGGCGACGCCCCCGGTGACGAGGCTCGGGGCGTCCGCCCAGCGCGCCACGAGCGCCCACCCGACCCACGACGCGAGCAGGGGGAGCGTGGCGAGCGGCGCGACGAGCATGGCGACGCCGGCCACGGGGCGGTCCACGCGGCGTGGTGGGGGCACGGGCACCGCGGAGAGCATCCCCCAGGCCAGGCGCACCCCGTCCGTCCACGTCCCGCTCGCGGGAGCCCCCGTGCCGCCGGTCGCCCCGCTCACGGGACCACCGGCGCCGCCGACAGGTCGAGCACGCGCCCGGCCACCACGAGCACCACCCGGTCCGCGATCGCGGACACAGCGGCATTGACCCGCCCCAGCTCGTCGCGGAACATCCGGCCCGAGGCGTGCTCGGGCACGACGCCCCACCCGACCTCGTTGGTGACGAGGACGACGTCGACCCCGGCGCGGGCGTCGGCGCGGGCTCTGGCAAGAGCACCGACGAGCGACTCACGCGCCAGACCGACGGCCTCGGCGGCCGCCACCGGGTCGTCCCACGCCTGCGCGTCGTCGACGAGCCGGGTCACCCAGGTGCCGAGGCAGTCGATCAGCAGCGGGGTGCTCGCCCCGGCCACCACTGCGGCGAGGTCGGCCGACTCGACCGTGGTCCAGCAGGCAGGGCGGTGCTCGCGGTGCGCGGCGACCCGGCGGGCCCACTCAGCGTCGCCGTCGACGGGCACGAGGCCGGGCGCCACGTAGGCGACGGGCCGCGAGGCGGGGACGAGGCTCTCGGCATACCGGCTCTTGCCGGACCGGACCCCGCCGGTGACGAGGGTGATCATGCTGCCTCCTGCGGGATGGGGACGTCCTTGTCGACGAAGGTGGGCGACGCGTCGAAGCGCGCCCGGCGCACCGCCCGCCGCAGCACGCGGTCGATGGCAGGCCCGGCCCACCACACGAGCACGGCGGTCAGGATGCCCCGGGGCAGGTCCCAGCCGAGCGAGGTGAGGACGTAGAACGTGGCGTAGTGCGCCACGTTGGTCGCGAGGTCCCCGCCGGGCACGAAGCCGGCGCCCTCGGGGGCCATGGTGGTGGCGAGGAAGGGCCAGAACCAGAGGTTCATGACCACGCCGTAACCCAGCCCCGCCACCAGGCCGTAGACCGCGAGCAGGCTCCGCCGACCCCACCGTCCGAGGCGGGCGGTGGGGAGCAGCCCGGCACCGAGCGCGACCCAGCCGGCCGTGATCATCTGGAACGGCACCCACGGACCGATGTTGCCCGTGAGCAGGCCCCCGGTGAGCAGGGCGAGCGCGCCGACCACGAAGCCGGGGGCCGGGCCGAGCACCGCGCCGGCCATGACCAGCAGGAAGAACATGGGCTCCAGCCCGGCCGTCCCCGCGGACAGGACCCGCAACCCACCCCCGGCGGCGCACAGCACGCCCATCACGGCGACCGTCTTGGCGTCGAGGCCGTCGGCGGTGACCTCGGCCAGGCAGACGAGCGCGAGCAGGCCGAGGAGGGCCGCAAAGACCCAGGGCGCGTCATGGGCGTGCGCGAGCACCTCGGGGGAGCTCGTGACGAACGGCCACAGGAAGGCCGCGGCGCACACCACGCTGACGAGCAGCAGCGTGAGGGCCGAGGTGGGGCGCAGCCGGAGGTTCACGAGCGCCCCCGTATGACGCCCGCGCGGGTCGCCAGGTCCGTGGCCGCCGGGACCGTGAGCACCGACAGCGGGTGCAGGACCTTGGCCACCTGCGGGGCGAACGCGGTGGAGGCCGAGAGCACCTCGTCGGCGGGGCCGTCGGCCACGACCTCGCCCTCGGCCAGCAGCACGACGCGGTCCGCGACGTCAGCAGCGAGCTCGACGTCGTGCGTCGCGAGGACGACGGCGTTGCCCTCGGCGGCCAGCTGGTCCAGGACCGCGACGAGCCGGGCCTTGGCGGTGTAGTCGAGCCCCCGGGTCGGCTCGTCGAGCAGGACCACGGGGGGCGCGCCGGTGAGGACCACGGCGAGCGCCAGCAGCAGTCGTTGGCCCTCGGACAGGTCACGGGGGTGGCGGTCGTCGAGGTCGGCGGGCTCGCTCGGCCCCAGCAGGCGGGACAGCAGGGCCCGGCAGGTCCCCGGCACGGCGCCGAAGTCGGTGTCGGCCTCGCGGCACTCCCGCGCCACGGTGTCGGCGTGCAGCAGCGTGCCGGCGTCCTGGGGGACCAGCCCGACGTGCCGCACCAGCTCGCGGGCCCGAGCGCCCGCGGGGTCCAGGCCGTCGACCCGGACGCGCCCCCGGGACGGACGGAGGGTGCCGGTGAGCACCCGGAGCAGGGTGGACTTGCCGACGCCGTTGCGGCCCATGAGGGCCAGCACCTGACCGGCGTGCGCGTCGAGGTCGACGCCGGCGAGGACCGGTCGGCCGTCCCGCACGACCGCGAGGCCGTCGACGGCGACGAGGGGCTCGCCGGGGGTCCGGTGGCCGACCGCAGACCGTGCTGCTGCGGTGGCCGGTCGCCCGGCCTTGATCAGTCGGGCCGGCGCGGTCTGTCGGGCCGCGGCCTCGAGACGGTCGCGCAGCGGACGCACGGCCCGGCGGGCGTCGCGCACCGACAGCGGCAGCGGCGACCAGCCCAGGGCCCGTCCGAGCCCGACGACGGGTGGGTGCACGACAGATCGGCCCATCGCCGCCGCGGGAGCCAGCACGTCCGAGCACGCGGACCCCTCGACGAGCACGATGCCGTCGGCGTGGTGCACGACGCGCTCCAGGCGGTGCTCGGCGACCACCACGGTCATGCCGAGGTCGTGGACCAGCCGGGTCACCGACGACAGGACGTCCTCGGCGGCGACGGGGTCGAGGGCGGAGGTGGGTTCGTCGAGGACGAGGACGCGGGGGCCCGCCGCCAGCACGGCACCGATGGCGACCCGCTGCTGCTGTCCACCGGACAGGGTCCGCAGACCCCGGTGGCGCAGGTCGGCGAGGCCGAGCAGGTCGAGCGTCTCCTCCACGCGGCGGCGCATCGCGGTGGGGGACAGGCCGATCGCCTCCATGCCGTAGGCCAGCTCGTCCTCCACCGTGTCCGTGACGAACGATGCGGCGGGGTCCTGCACGACCATCCCGACGATGTCGGCCAGGTCGCGGGGCCGGTGGGTGCGGGTGTCCCGACCGGCGACCTGCACCCGCCCGGAGACGGTGCCGCCGCTGAAGTGCGGGACCAGCCCGTCGAGGCTGCGCAGCAGGGTGGACTTGCCGGATCCGGTCTCGCCGACGACCAGCACCAGCTCGCCCTCGTCGACGTGCAGGTCGGCGTCGCGCAGCGCCGGGCGGCTCGCGCCGTCGTAGGTCACGGTCCAGCCCTCGACGCTGATCACGCCGCCACCTCCTGCCGCGGGCGCTCGGGCTGCCCGGGCCGGGCTGCGGGAGCCTCGGTCCGCGGCAGGGGAGGCGCGGCGACGGCGGCCAGAGCGGCGCACGCGACCGCGACGAGCGCCGGGACGACCAGGGGTGGGGCGGTGAGCGGGACGGTGGGCATCGTGAGGCCCGGCACCTGCCGCGTCGCCAGGGTGATCAGGGTCAGGGCCGGTATGGCGCCCGCCAGCGTCACGCCCCACTCGGGCCATCCCCAGGGGTCGCGGCGGTAACGGGTCCGGGTGTCGTGGCGGGAGCCGAGGAGCAGGGCCCCCGCGCTGACCAGGACGCCGAGGACGAGCAGCGGCCAGCCGAAGGCGGACGCCGCCGACCCGTCGAGGAGGCCGTAGAGGCCGGCGACCAGGCCGATCAGCCCGACGACGGTGACGACGCCGGACCAGCGAGGGGTGCCGCCCGCCCGGGTGTGGCGGCCGTAGCCGCGGGCCTCCATCGAGGCCGCCAGGTCCAGGGAGCGGTCGAAGGCCGCCTCGAGCACGGGCACCATCGTGCGGGCCAGCTCGCGGGGCCCGCGTCCGTCATGGCCGCGCAGGCGACGGGCGGTGCGGACGGCACGGGCGTCCACGACCATCCGCGGGGCGAAGGACAACGCGACCACGACGGCGGTGCCGACGTCGTAGAGGGTGGCCGGGACGTAGCGCAGCAGGCGCCGCGGGGAGGCCAGGGCGTTGGCGGCGCCGATCGCGGCCAGCATCGCGGCGAGCTGCAGCCCCTGCCAGAGGGCCGCCAGCACGCCCTCGAGCGTGACGGGGCCGCCCAGCCGGAGGCTGCCCGCCGCCTCCGGGAGCGGGACCTCGGGCAGGGTGACGAGCACGACCTGCCCGGTGACCCCGCCGCCGAGGACGATCGACAGGCCGACCCGCAGCCCGATGGCGACGAGCCCGAGCACGAGGAACATCGTCAGGGGCGCGTCGGCGTGCGGGTCCTCGCGCAGCGCCACCACGAGCACGGCGACCGCGACGACGGCGAGCAGGAGCAACGGGTTGTCCGTGCGGGAGGCGGCCGTGGCGAGCCCGGCGGCCCACAGCCACCACGCGACGGGATGGACCCGTCGCGGCACGCGTGCTCGCCCGGACGTCACGGGGTCCGTCAGCGCCCGTCCGTGCGGCGCCGGCGCGCCATGGCCCACGCCGCGGCCGCCAGGAGCGCCAGGACAGCGAGCACGCCGACGACATACGCGGTCGTGCTGGAGGACGAGCTCGATGACGCGGGTGCGGCGGCGGACGAGGAGGCGGCCGCGCCCGAGGCAGAGGTCGAGCCTGCAGACGAGGCCGGGCGGACGTCGATGGTCACCGGCTGGTCGGCGGCCTTGGCGGCGGCGGGCACGTCCTTGACGGTGTCGCTGCAGCCGCTCGCCGGGTAGCCGTCGATGCCGCAGACCATGGCCTTCTCGACGCGGGGCTTGGCGGCCGCCGCCAGGACCTGGGCCCCGGTCGCCGCCGTGGGCACCGCCACGCAGGTGGCGTAGGGGGCCGGCATGGTCGCGCCCTGCTCCCGTGCGTCCGCCGCGCGACCGAAGTCCACGACCACGCCCACGCGCTTGCTCCCGGACACGGCCGGGGTCGAGCCGCAGGCCTGGTCGAACGTCACGACCGCCCGCGGCAGCCGCGGGGTGCTCGTGTCGCCCAGGGCGAAGCGGTAGCCCTCGACCGACCCGTCGGCCGGCGTCGTGCCGTCGGGCCCCTTGGTCGCGAAGCCCCACGTGCCGCTGGTCAGCTGGTAGTAGCCCCAGAAGCGGTAGGAGTCCGCCGCGTGCGCGGGCGCCGCGAGGGCGACCGTCGACACGAGCGCCGACAGCAGCGTTGCCAGGAACAGGGCGAGCACCGCGGTGAACGGCGTGGCGACGTTCCCACGTGCCCTGCGGGCACGGCCGGCACGAGAGATGGAGCGGGACGTGGGGGACACGGGCGACCTTCCTTGGCGGGCGTGGGCCGCCTCGGAACTGCCCGGGACGAGCTCCACCCGCATGCCACGGCGGATAGACGGAGCCGACGCGCAGGACGGGCGGTCCGGCTGCTCCAAGCCACGGATGGCGCCAGGAGGTCACGGTTGCGGGTCAGCGCCGGAGTCTCACCGGCTTCCCCGCCCTGCGGTGTTCGGTGCCCGCAGCCTACCAACGGGAACCCTGACCCGGCCCCGGGGGTTGGTAGGGGTGGACCGGCAACGACCAGGGTCGCGACAGGGTGGACCCTGGCCGGATCGGGTTTCGCCGGCCCGGATCGACGAGTAGGTTCGAGTCAGTGGCCGGCCCGCCAGGGCCGCCGACACCAGGATCCAAGGGGGACACCAGGATGGACACGCGCAGCAGGATCATCGCCGGCCTCGTCGCCGCGCCGCTGGCGATCGGGACGCTCGCCGCCTGCGGGGCAGGCACGACCGGCAGCGACGCCAAGGCGGCCGCGGCGGTCGGGTCGGACGCCAAGGGAGCGTTCTTCTCCGCCTACGACAAGACCGGTGACAGCAAGCGCCAGCGCGTCACGACCAAGCTCGAGGCGAGCCCGGACACGATCATCAAGCTCGCGTCGAGCATGGGCAGCGGCAGCGGCGGGTCCACCAGCACGCCGAGCGTCTCGCCCAAGATCGCCCAGCTGATCTCCGGGTCGTCCATCGTTGTCGACATGCAGTCGACGGGGGCGGCGCTCAAGGACGAGACCGACCCGACCAAGATCAACACCGCGATGTCCTGGAAGACGGACTCGGACCTGTTCAACCTCAGGACCGCCGCGCAGGACACCTTCGTCAAGCTCGACCTGGCCAAGATCGCCGACCAGACCGGCGCGTTCTCCATGGCCGACGTGCAGGGCGCGCTCGGGCAGGCGCCGACCTGGATCAAGGACGCGGTCAACGGCAAGTGGGTGGGCTTCGACAAGGGCACCGTGGAGCAGCTGGCGAAGTCGAGCGGCGGCGCCGCAGCCACCACCAACCCGACCCAGCTGACGCCGGACCAGACCAAGCAGCTGACCGCCGCCGTCAAGAGCAACCTCGACACCAACAGCACGTTCACCAGCGAGGGTGACACGGTCAAGGTGCAGGTCAAGATCCAGCCCTTCCTGACCCAGATGTTCCAGGACGGCAAGCGGATCGCGCCCAAGCAGTTCACCGACCAGATGGTCAAGGACGCCACCAAGAGCCTCGGCGAGTTCAAGGCCGGCTCGGTCCTGGCCTTCGACGCCACGATCGCCGACGGTCGCTTCACCGCCGTCAAGGGCGACGTGATGCAGGTCCTGAACTGGTTCGACGAGACCAAGGCCAAGGACGCCAAGAGCAAGAAGGAGCTGCAGGACCTCAAGGCCAAGAACCTGCACCTGACCCTGGTCTCCCAGATCTCCGAGCTCGACCGTGACGTCACCAAGCCGGAGGGCGCCCGCATGGTCACCAAGGCCGAGCTGGAGCAGCTCGGTGGCATGGGTGGCTCGATGGGGAAGTCGTCGTCCGGCTCGGGTTCGGGCTCGGGCTCGGCGTCCGCGGTGCCGTCGGCCCCGGCCGCAGGCTGACCAGGTCGGCGCGCGCACCACAGACCGCAGCACCCGCCGCGACACCAGCGCGAGAGCCCGTCCCCGGCGAGGGGGCGGGCTCTCGGCATACGGTCCGGTCCGTCGACCGACGACCGCAAGTCAATGAGAGTGATTATCATGACCGTATGACGACCAGCCCCACCACCGCCCCGACGCTCCCCGTGACCGTGCTGTCCGGATTCCTCGGAGCAGGCAAGACCACGATGCTCAACCACGTCCTCGGCAACACCGAGGGCCTGCGGGTCGCGGTGATCGTCAACGACATGAGCGAGGTCAACGTCGACGCCGCGCTCGTCGCGGACGGCGCGGGGTTCTCCCGCACCGAGGAGCGCTTGGTCGAGATGACCAACGGGTGCATCTGCTGCACCTTGCGCGACGACCTGCTCGTGGAGGTCGATCGGCTCGCCCGGACCGGCCGGTTCGACCACCTCGTCATCGAGTCGAGCGGCATCTCCGAGCCGATGCCGGTCGCGGCGACGTTCGCCTTCCGACGGGACGACGGCGCCGCCCTGATGGACGTGGCCGAGCTGGACACCATGGTGTCCGTCGTGGACGCCTCGAGCTTCCTGGAGGAGCTGGCGCTGGCGGACTCCCTGGTCGAGCGCGGCATCGACGCCTACGAGCACGACACGCGGACCGTCGCCGACCTCCTCGTCGACCAGGTCGAGTTCGCCGACGTGGTCGTGCTCAACAAGCTCGACCTGGTCACCGGCGCACGGGCCGACCTGCTCGAGGCCACCGTCCGTCGCCTCAACCCCGAGGCGCACGTCGTGCGGACGACGCGGTCGGTCGTGCCCGTGGGAGAGATGCTGGGCGCCCGCCGGTTCGACCTCGCCCGGGCCGAGCAGGCGCCGGGGTGGGTCAAGGAGCTCAACGGGGACCACGTCCCCGAGACCGAGGAGTACGGCATCTCGTCCGTCGTCTACCGCTCAGACCGCCCGTTCCACCCGGGGCGCCTGTGGGACCTCGTCGACGGGCTCGACACCGGGGCGCACGGACGCGTCCTGCGCTCCAAGGGTTTCTGCTGGCTCGCCACGCGCCCGCGGGTCATGGGGCTGTGGTCGCAGGCCGGCGGGGTCGCGCGGTTCGAGCCGGCGGGGGTGTGGGACGAGGAGGCCGGCCTCGAGCCGGGTCAGGAGATCGTCCTCATCGGTCAGGACCTGCGTCCGGACGAGCTCGTCGCGGCGCTCGACGCCTGCCTGCTCACCGACGCCGAGCGCGACGGCGGCCCGTCGGTCTGGCGCGAGCTGGCCGACCCCCTGCCCGCGTGGGACGACGACCTGTGCACGGTGGCAGGATCGTGACCATGACCGAGCTGATCCTGGGGGTGGGCACCCGGTCCGGCGCCCCCGTCGACGAGCTCGTCGCCCTGGCCGACGGGCTGGTCGAGGGGCTCGAGGACGAGCTGGTCGACGGTCCCGCCGACGGCGACGAGGTCGTCCCCCGCGACGCGGTGGTCGCCGTGGTGACGTCCACCCGCAAGCGGACCGAGCCTGCCGTCGTCGAGCTGGCGAGGCGCCTCGGCGTGCCCCTGCAGACCCACGACGACGAGACGCTCGCGTCTCAGCCCGTCGCGGCGCCCAGCGAGGTCGTGCGTCGCCACGTGGGCGCCCCCAGCGTCGCCGAGGCGGCGGTGCTGGCGGCCGGCGGAGTGGTGGTCGCCCGGGCCCGGTCCGCGACCGCGACGGTGGTCCTCGGACGCCTGCCCTGACGCGCTCCGACCCGCCCCTCGGGTCGTGGCGGGGGCAGGCTCAGCGGATGGATAGGGTGTGCGGGTGCAGTGGCTGGAGCGTGTCGGACCGCGGGCGGGGGGCCTGGTCCTGGGGTATGCCGCCGACCTCGCCCTCGCCGACCCGCGCCGGGCCCATCCGGTCGCGGCGTTCGGGACGCTGGCGAGCCGGCTCGAGCGCCTCACCTATCGGGACGGACGACCTGCCGGGGTCCTGCACGTCGCCCTGCTCGTCGGGGCGGTCACGGGTGCGGGCGGGCTGGTCGAGCGCGGGCTGCGCGACCGGCCCCTGCTCCGTATGACGGCCACCGCCGTCGCCACCTGGGTCGTCCTCGGCGGCACCAGCCTCGCGCGCGAAGGTGACGCCATGGCCCGGCTCCTCGACGCCGACGACCTGCCCGGTGCGCGAGACCGCCTGAGCCACCTGTGCTTCCGCGACCCGGACGGTCTCGACGCGGACGAGCTGGCCCGGGCCGCCACCGAGTCCCTGGCCGAGAACACCTCCGACGCCGTCGTCGCCCCGCTGCTGTGGGGCGGGCTGCTCGGCGTGCCCGGCCTGCTCGGCTACCGCGCGATCAACACCCTCGACGCGATGATCGGCTACCGCAACCGCCGCTACCGCGAGTTCGGCTGGGCCGCAGCCAGGCTCGACGACCTCGTCAACCTGGGGCCGGCCCGCGCGTGCGCCGTGCTGACCGTGGCACTGGCCCCGTGGCACGGCGGTGACCGGGCCGAGGCCCTGCGCGCGTGGCGCGAGGACGCCCCCCACCACCCGAGCCCCAACGCCGGTCCCGTCGAGGCGACCTTCGCCGGGGCGCTGGGCGTGCGGCTCGGGGGCGTCAACCGCTACGACGACGAGGTGGAGGATCGCGGCACGCTGGGTCGCGGACGCGCGGTCGTCACCGCGGACCTGGCTCGGGCGGTGCGTCTCTCGCGGACCATCGGCGCGGCGGCCCTGGCCGTGGCGGCGGTCGTCGGAGCGGTGGCGGACGGCATACGACCGGTCCGAGGGCCCGTCGGCCCGGCGCACCGCCTCGCCGAGGGCGGGGACGGGACCACCATGACAACGACGACAACCACAACGACGACAACGACAACGACGACGACAACGACGACGACGACAGGCGGGCAGGCATGACCAGGGGGCTGCTCGTCGCCGGGACGACGTCCGACGCGGGCAAGTCCCTCGTCACAGCGGGGATCTGCCGCTGGCTCGCGCGCCAGGGCGTGCGCGTCGCGCCCTTCAAGGCGCAGAACATGTCCAACAACTCGATGGTCTGCCCCGACGGCTCCGAGATCGGGCGCGCCCAGTGGGTGCAGGCCCTCGCGTGCGGCGTCACGCCCGAGGCCGCGATGAATCCCGTGCTGCTCAAGCCCGGCTCAGACCGCCGCAGCCACGTCGTCCTGCTCGGGCAGCCGTGGGGTGAGCTGCAGGCGGGGGAGTGGGCGACGGGGCGCCGGGCGCTGGCCGAGGCGGCGTTCGAGGCCTTCCGCGACGTGTCGTCCCGCTACGACGTCGTCATCGCCGAGGGCGCCGGGTCGCCCGCCGAGATCAACCTGCGGTCCGGCGACTACGTCAACCTCGGCCTGGCCCGGGCCGTCGACCTGCCCGTCGTCGTGGTCGGCGACATCGACCGCGGGGGCGTGCTCGCCGCGTTCTACGGCACGCTCGGGATCCTCGACCCCGAGGACCAGGCGTGCATCAAGGGCTGGATCGTCAACAAGTTCCGCGGCGACCTCGGGCTGCTCGAGCCCGGCCTGCGCATGCTCGAGGAGCGGACCGGGGGCCGGCCCGTGCTGGGCGTCGTGCCCTACCTGCAGGACGTCTGGCTGGACTCCGAGGACGCCCTGGCCATCTCGGGGTGGTCGCGCGCCGGGTCCCGCACCGGCGCCGGCTCGCCCGCCGACTCGCCAGAACCCTTGCGGGTGGCGGTGATCCGCTTCCCCCGCGTCAGCAACGCCACGGACGTGGACGCCCTCGCGATCGAGCCCGGCGTGCAGGTCGAGGTGACCGCCGACCCTGCCGTCGTGGCGGCCGCCGACCTCGCGGTCCTGCCCGGGTCACGCGCCACGCAGAGCGACCTGGCCTGGCTCCGCTCCCGCGGGCTCGACCGGGCCGTCGTCGAGCGCGCCCGGGCCGGGCGTCCGGTGCTCGGGATCTGCGGTGGCTACCAGATGCTCGCCGACCAGATCCACGACCCGTATGCCGTCGAGAGCCCCGCTGCCGCAACGGTGCCCGGCCTCGGGCTGCTGCCGACGCGGGTGACCTTCGCCCGCGAGAAGCACCTCGGCACGCCGACCGGACGCTGGGGCGGGCACGACGTCACCGCCTATCTCATCCACCACGGCGTGAGCGAGCGCACGGACCTGCGGGGCGAGGCGGACGTGCTGCCCTTCCTCGACGGGTGGCAGCGTGACGCCGTGTGGGGCACGACCTGGCACGGGGCCTTCGAGAACGACGGGTTCCGGCGCGCCTTCCTGCAGGACGTGGCGGCCCGCACCCGCCCCGGCTGGGCTCCGGCCCCGGACGCCTCGTCCTTCGCGGTGCAGCGGGTTGCCATGCTCGACCGCCTCGCCGACGCCGTCGAGGACCACCTGGACACCCTCGCCCTCGAGGAGCTGATCGGATCGTGAACCCCGTCACCGTGGTCGGCATCGGCGCCGACGGCTGGGCCGGGCTCGGCGAGCCCGCCCGCGCGGCCGTGTCGTCCGCCGACGTCGTCGTCGGCAGCACCCGCCAGACCGACCTCGTCGCCGGCCACCACGAGGCGCGGGTCGTGCCGTTGCCCGTGCCGCTGCGCGAGGGCCTGCGTCCCCTGCTGGACAGCCTCGGGAGGCCTGGCGACGAGGTGCACGTGGTGGTGCTCGCGAGCGGCGATCCCATGCACCACGGCATCGGCCGCACCCTCGCGGAGGTCCTCGGCCGCGAGCGCGTCACCGTGATCGGTGCCCCGTCGTCGCTGTCGCTGGCCTGCGCCCGGCTCGGCTGGGGCCTGGAGGACGTCGACGTCGTGTCGGCGGTCGGCCGCCCCCTCGAACGTCTCGCCCTCGTGGCCCACCCCGGCCGGCGCATCCTCGTGCTGTCGCGCGACGCCCTCACCCCGCAGGCCGTCGCCACGTTGCTCACCGAGCACGGGCTCGGGGACAGCCTCGTCTGGGTCCTGTCCGACCTCGGCGGCCCCGACGAGCGCGTCGTCGAGGGGGTGGCGGGGTCGTGGCACGCCGTCCCCGGCAGCCCGCTCAACATCGTTGCGGTGCAGTGCCTCTCGTCATACGACTCCCTCGCCGGGCTGGTCCCCGGGCTCGCCGACGAGCTCTACGAGACGGACGGGCAGCTCACCAAGCAGCACGTGCGCGCGGCGACCCTCGCCGCCCTGCGCCCGGCACCGGGCGAGCTGCTCTGGGACGTCGGCGGGGGGTCCGGCAGCATCGGGATCGAGTGGATGCGGGCCCACCCGACCTGCCGCGCCATCACGGTCGAGCCCCGTAGCGACCGGATCAAGCGCATCCGTCGCAACGCCGACCACCTCGGCGTCCCCGGCCTGCAGGTCGTCGAGGGGCTGGCGCCCGGCGCGCTGGCCGGGCTGCCGCGCCCGGACGCCGTCTTCGTCGGGGGCGGGCTCACCGCGGAGGGCCTGGTCCCCGCCGTCCTCGACGCCCTGCGGCCCGGCGGACGGCTCGTCGCCAACACGGTCACCCTCGACTCGGAGTCCGTGCTGCTCAGCATGTTTCGCCGGTATGGCGGATCCCTGACCCGTCTCGAGGTGTCGCACGCCGACGCGGTCGGTGGCTTCACGTCCTGGAACCCCGCCCGCCCGGTGACGCAGTGGTCCGTCATACGACCCGAGGAGCTGCCCGCATGACCGTCCACTTCATCGGCGCCGGTCCCGGCGCCCCCGACCTCATCACCGTCCGCGGCCTGCGGCTGCTGCAGTCCTGCCCCGTCGTGCTCTATGCCGGAGCCCTCGTCCCCGACGAGCTGCTCGCCGAGTGTCGCCCGGGCGCCCGCCTCGTCGACACGGCGCACCTCGACCTCGACCAGATCATGGGTGAGCTCGTCCGCGCCCACGAGGCCGGGCAGGACGTCGCGCGCCTGCAGTCGGGGGACCTGTCGGTATTCTCCGCCGTCGCCGAGCAGGTGCGGCGGCTGGAGGCCGCGGGGATCGACTACGTCAT
The DNA here is from genome assembly GCF_002479615.1 of Arsenicicoccus sp. UBA7492. Classification (NCBI taxonomy): domain Bacteria; kingdom Bacillati; phylum Actinomycetota; class Actinomycetes; order Micrococcales; family Intrasporangiaceae; genus Arsenicicoccus; species Arsenicicoccus sp. UBA7492. Next base: position 187,540 of record NZ_DLOE01000048.1, read on the forward strand.
GGTGCCGGGGGTGCCGGCCTTCGCCGCCGCCGCCGCGGCGCTCGGTCGGGAGCTCACCGTCCCCACGGTGGGGCAGACGATCATCCTGACCCGGTTGTCGCGCAACGCCTCCGCCATGCCCGAGCACGAGACGATCGCCACCCTGGGCCGGTCCCGCGCCCTCATCGCCCTGCACCTGGCGACCCACCTGGCCGACGAGGTGGTCGAGGAGCTCGCGCCGCACTACGGCCTCGACTGTCCCGCAGCGGTGGTCGCCATGGCGAGCCGCCCCGAGCAGGTCGTCTGGCGCGGCACGCTCGGCGAGCTGGGCGACGCGGTGCGCGACCACGGGCTGCGCCGCACCGCCATCATCCTCGTGGGTCAGGTGCTGGCCGCCTCGGAGTTCCGCGACTCGCACCTCTACTCCACCGAGCGCGAGCGCCACGACTGCGCCCTGCCACCGCCGATCGCGCCGCCCATCACGCCGGCGTCGCCGTCGGTCCCGCCCATCACGCCGGCGTCGCCGCCGGACCCGCCGGCGTCACCGTCGGTCCCGCCCGTAGCCGGTCAGCGGGGGACGTAGCCCACGACCCCCGGATAGACGGCGGCCGCCAGGTTGCGCTGCCCGCTGTCGTCCGGGTGCACGCCGTCCGCCAGGTAGTCGTCGGGGCCGGTCGCCCCCGCGACGTCGATCAGGCTGATCGCCCGGCCGCGGGACCGCTCGCTCGCGACGACCTGCGACAGGGCTGTGTTGTGGGCCACCACGTCCTCGGCCGGCGCCGCCGCGTCGGGGATGAGCGTGGTGACCACGACGCGCACCGAGGGGCGGTCGGCGTAGATCGTCCGCAGGAGCCCGACCATGCGGTCGGTGGCCACCGTCGGCCCGTGCCCCTGCTCGAGGTCGTTGGCGCCGGCCATCAGGAGGACGAGGTCGGGCTGGTGCGTCCGCACCGTCGCACCGGCCAGCGCCGCGAGCTCGTCGTTGCGCAGCCCCGGGTGACCCTCGTGGTCCGCGTCGGTCAGGGGATAGCCCGCCTGGCGCCGCGACCCGACGTAGTCCACGTGCTTGCCCGCCTGCTGCAGGCGTTGGAGCAGGTAGCCGCGGTAACCGGGCATCGTCCCCTGGTCGGTGATCGAGTCGCCCATCGGCATGATGCGCATCGGGCGCAGGCGCAGGGAGACGACGACCGTGCGCGGGGTGGGCACCGGGCGCCCGGGGGCGGGGCGCAGCGCGAACGGTGACCGTACGGCCGAGGCGTGTGACGGCGAGGGAGCCGCAGCCGCGACGGTGAGGGGGCGCGGAGGGGCGAGGGGGCGAGGGAGACAGGGAGGGCGACGGCGACGACAGCGACGTCGACCAGGGCCGGGGGAAACCACATGTGACGACTCCTAGGGGGCGAACGTCGTTCACCCTAGACCGGGTCGAGCGCCTCGGGCGGCCGCCAGTCAGGCGACCTGACCCGGCATCGCCGGAGGTCAGGCCGGGTCCGCGCGCCCCACGACCGTGCCCGCGCGGTCGATGCAGATGACGTCCACCAGGACCGGCGCGCCCTCCAGGACCTCGAGGGCGGCCTGGCGGGCGGCATACGCGACCTGATCCCCGAGGGGGACCCCGGCCTCCTGGCACAGGGTGAGCGCCTCGAGGCCGGTGTTGACCTCGTGCAGCCGCGCCACGAGATCGGCCGGGGCGCCGGCGCCCTCGGCCAGCGACGCCAGGTGGGCCTTGTCGACCTGCGAGCGCCCCGAGTGCAGGTCGAGATGGCCGTTCGCGAGCTTGGAGAGCTTGGCGAACCCGCCGCAGATGGTGAGCCGCGGGCGGGGATGCTGCCGGAGGTACTTGAGCACCGCCCCCACGAAGTCGCCCATGTCCAGCAGCGCCGGCGTGGGCAGGTCGTAGAGCTCGGTCACGACCCGCTCCGAGGTCGACCCGGTGCAGCCCGCGACGTGCTGGAGCCCCATCGCCTCGGACACGTCGATGCCGCGGCGGATCGAGTCGATCCACGCCGCGCAGGAGTAGGGCACGACCACGCCCGTCGTCCCGAGGATCGACAGCCCGTCGAGGATCCCGATGCGGGGGTTCCAGGTGTGGCGGGCCATCTCGACGCCCTGGTCGACACTGATCTCGACCACCACGTCCGGATCGGCCTCACCGCCGGCGACCTCGCGCAGGGCCGCCCGCATCAGCGTGCGCGGCACCGGGTTGATCGCGGGCTCGCCCACCGCGAGCGGCAGCCCGGGCAGGGTCACCCGGCCGACGCCGGGACCGCCGCGGAAGGTGACGCCTGATCCCGGGTCCCCGTGGCTCACCCGCGCGCGGATGATCGCGCCGTGCGTGACGTCGGGGTCGTCGCCGGCGTCCTTGGTCACGGCCGCCTGCGCCCAGCCGTCGCCGCGGTCCTCGGCCGTGAGCGCGAATGCGGGGGTGCGCCCCCTGGGCAGCGAGATCGTCACCGGGTCGGGGAAGTCGCCGGTCAGCAGCGCCGCGTAGGCCGCCTTGGTCGCCGCCGTCGCGCACGCCCCCGTGGTCCAGCCGGGACGCAGCCCCGTGTGCTCCAGCTGGGCCTCGCGACCGCCCCCCACCTGCTCCATGACGGCATTGTCGCACTGTGGTTCGATGGGTCGCGTGACCACGCGGACGCTCCTCCTGGGCGGGACCGGCGAGGCCCGTCACCTTGCCGGGCTCTTCGCCGAGCGCTCGGGCTCGTATGCCGTCACCTACTCCCTCGCGGGGGTGACCAGTGCGCCGCGGGTCCCTGACGTGGACGTGCGCGTGGGTGGCTTCGGGGGAGTCGCGGGGCTGGCGGCATACCTCCGCGCGGAGCGCGTCGACGTGGTCGTCGACGCCACCCACCCCTATGCCGCGCGGATGAGCGAGCACGCGGCGCAGGCCTGCTCGCAGGTCGGCGTGCCCCTGGTGGCGCTGCGGCGACCGGGGTGGCAGGAGCAGGACGGCGACGACTGGCACCGGGTGCCGACCCTCGAGGACGCGGCGCACATCGCTGCGTACCTGGGTCGGCGCCTCTTCCTGACGATCGGGCGCCAGGAGGTGGGGGAGTTCACGTTCCTGCACGACACCTTCTGCCTCGTGCGGTCCGTGGACGCGCCGGAGGTCCTGCCGGCGTACTCCCACGTCGTGCTGGCCCGCGGGCCCTTCACCGTCGAGGGGGAGCTGGAGCTGCTGCGCGAGCACGCCATCGACGTGATCGTCTCCAAGGACAGCGGAGGCACGGCGACCGCCGCCAAGCTCGAGGCGGCCCGCCGGCTCGGCCTGCCCGTGGTCCTCGTCGACCGCCCCGCGGGGCCCGACGTGCCGACCGTGGAGGACCCCGAGGCCGCGGTGGCGATGCTGGAGTCGCTAGCGTCGCTGGGGTGACGACCATCTCGTACGCCGAAGCCCTGGCGGCGCTGCGCCGCTCGGCCCTGGGAGCGCGCTCCCGCTGGTCCCTCGCCCTGTTCACGTGCGGGTCGGTCGTGGTCGGGCTGCTGGCCGCCGACGGGTGGCGCAACGAGCAGATGGGGGTCGGCTGGTGGCTGAGGCTCGTCTGCGTCCTGCTGCTGGCCGTGGCCGTCTGGCGGGAGGTGAGGGACTGGCTGCGCCGGCGTCGGCTGGCGGCCGCACCCGATGGTCTGCACACGATGACGGTGGCTCCGGAGGTGCACACCACCCACCACCGCCTCGTCGGCGCGTCCGGTGACGTGTGGGACCTGCCGTGGTCCGGGGTGCACGCGACGACGGGCCAGCAGGTGTGGGTGACCCCGCTGGAGGCGGGGCGGCCGTGCTACCTCGTCGTGCCGGGGGCCGAGACCCGGGTCGCCTACGTCGCGAAGGGGGCGACGCGGGTGCCGGCCGAGGCACGCTGACGCGCGTCGTCTGCCACGGCAGAGGCGCGGCGGGCGTCGGGGCTCGTCAGGCGCGCAAGCAGCGACGGCGGGCGCGCCTGTGGAGAACGCACGTGGCGGTCGGCGCGGTCGGCATACGCTCAGGTCGAGCACCACCGTGCCACACCACGTCCACCGGAGGCAGACGACCCCATGACGCACGACGAGGCCCTCGCTGCGCTGCGTCGGCAAGGCAGGGGCCGCTTGCTGACGTGGCAGGTGATCCTCTGGTGTCTGCTCGCCGTGTCGTTCGGCGTGCAGGCCTGGGGCCGCCTGGGCGCGGACCGGTCCGACGGCCTCGGCTGGTCGATGGTCGTTCTCGCGCTCGGCAACGCCGGGATCGTGCTCTCCCAGCTCCCTGCGCTGCGGAGCCGGCGCCGGGTGGTCGACGAGGCGTCGGCGCTGATCGAGTGCCGGGTCGCACCGCAGCGGCCGTTGTCCGGGGTGCGGCTGGTGGATCCACAGGGCAAGGAGTGGGACATCACCTCCGACCAGGTCTACGCGCCCGCGGGTCACCAGGCGTGGCTGACCTCGCTGGAGCCGGGCAGGCCGGCCTTCGTGGTGGTGCCGGGCGTCGCGCCGCAGGTCGTCTACCTCGACCGCGGGCCCGCGCTGGCGGCCATCGGCCACCGCTGACCGCACGCGTCGGTCTGGCGGGGTTGGCGAGGCAGCATCAGCCGGTCGGTCCTCAGCTCCATGGAGACCCAGTATGCCGACCGCCCGTCATCGGACGCGGGCGTGACGTCGCGGGCTGGTCCACTGGCGGGCGGACAGGCTCGTCAGGGCGTAGATCGTGAGCAGGTCCGCCGACAGGCTGAGCATGCTGCCGAGCGTCTGGTTGGGATTCGAGAAGGCCTGGGCGAACTCGGTCATGAGGGTGACGGTGAGGAGCACCACCAGGCACAGGCGCGCCCACCGCCGCCCGAGATAGGTCTTCCACGCCAGCAGGGCGAACATCGCGACGATGAGGGCGTAGTACGCCAGCAGCGCCACCGTGGTCGTGGTGCGCAAGTCGCTCTCGACGCTCTCGCCCAGCACCCCCGACACGTCGCCGGCCGCGAGCCGGACCACGCTGATGCCCACGGTGACGCCGAGCGCGATGGCGCCGAGCACCACGGCCGCGATGATCGAGAACGGGCGGCGGCCCACGTCGTGCAGCGCGTCCAGCGGCTCGGGGACGAGCTCCTCGGGCAGGTCCGTGACGTGCGACACGTCCACGACGGGCAGGTCACCGTCGGTGGCGACCGCGTCCCCGCCGCCGTTGCGGTGGTGGTAACCGGTGGAGAAGTCCTCGATCACGGTGACGGACGACTCGGGAACGGCGTAGGCGACGGTGTCGACGATGTAGTCGCGCTCCACGTCGATGTCGCGGTCGATCTTGTGGGTCACCTGCAGGGTGAACAGCGACAGGCCGACCGAGCGGTCGTAGGTGCCGGCGGCGAGCCAGTCGACCTGGTGCCCTCCGGGGAGCAGCCACCCCTCGGGACAGGGCCAGAAGCGCACGTGGTGCCGTTGGGCCGGGTTGCCCTCGACCTCCTGCTGGTAGGCGAAGGCCTGGATCTCGCCGAAGAGCAGCAGCGGGCTGACCGGCGCCTCGGGATAGCTGCGCCGGCTCAGCGAGGACGAGACGATCCGGGCGCTGGAGGTGAGGTCGACCGGGTCGGCGAGCACCCAGCCGGCCCGCTGCATGGCCGCGTGGATCTGCTCGGCGCTGCCGGTGAAGGCGAGGTTGACCGGATCTCCGAGGAGCCCATCGGTCGTGCGGGCCCGCCCGATGAAGTAGTCGGGGACGTACATCGTGGTGAGGATCCGGTGCAGGCGGGGGAGCGCCAGGTAGGCCATCACCGCCCAGAACAGCACCAGGTAGGACACGTGGACCAGGCTCGTCGTGCTCTCGCGCAGCAGCACGACGCCGAAGGCGAAGGTGAGGCCGGTCGTGACCGCGAAGAAGAGGTTCTCGATCAGGTCGACGAGGCGCCGGCCCCGGATGCTGCCGTCGTTGACCTTGGTCGGCGGGCGCTCGTAGACGGGGGCCGGGCGGGTCACGGCTGCCGCTCGGCCCGCTGCTCCGCTGCCAGCTGGTCGGCGCACTCGCACTGGTGCCGGGCCGCGACGTACGCGTCGCAGACGTCCAGCCCCTCGCGCATCTCGCGCAGCACGGGCTCGACGAAGTTCGTGCGGTAGGCCGGGTCGGCCCCCGCGCTGGCGACGAAGCTGAGGGCGCCGAGTCCCGCGAGCACCAGGCACACCTGGACCATGGGGCGGTTGATCGTGTTGGGGAGGATGGCCAGGAAGCCCTCGAACTGGGCGGGCGCCTTGCCGATCCACTGCGTGGCGGTGCCCTCCGTGATCGACAGCGCACCGAAGGCGAGGAAGCCCACGAAGACCAGGATGGCCAGGAGGGTCACCTGGATCATGGTGACCAGCACGCTGACGAGCAGGACGTTGAACCGCTCGGCGCGGCGGACGGGGTGCGCCTCGGCCTCGGGGTCCTTGGCGTGGTCCTCCAGCATCCGGCCGAGCTCGTCGTTGGCGTTGCCGGCGGCCAGCGAGATGCTCAGCAGGGCGATCACGGCGACGGCGGCCCAGGTGCGCTGCATGGTCAGCTGCGCCGCCACCTGCCAGATCTCGGCGTTGTAGAAGAAGAACAGCATCGTCAGCATCAGCAGCGGGATGACCCGGCTGATCATGGGGCCGAGGGAGTCGAGCTCCCGCCAGGCGCGGCGCGCGGCCCGGCGGAGCATGGTGCCCATGCCCCAGTACGCCGCCGCCAGCACGAGCAGGGTCATGCCCAGCCGCTCCGGGACGGCCGGGCCGTGGCGCAGCGCCGGCAGCAGGTGCTGGGTGGCGAGGGCGACGATGGCGGCCAGGGACACCGCCGTGCCGACCACGCGCGGCAGCCGGCGCAGCACCAGGGACGAGATTCACCAGACCAGAGGGCTGGCGACGGCGAACATCAGGGCGACGCTGCCCGCGATCGCGCGGGGATCCTCCGCGGACAGGTCCTCGTCGCCCACGCCGACGAACAGGGTGTCGAGATAGCCGATCGACACGGTGACGACGAGTAGGCAGAGCAGGGCGGGCGCGCAGCGGGCGAGCAGGCCGCGTCGGCGGGCCCCGCTCTCCAGGACGAGCGGCAGACCGCGTCGTCGCAGCTCGCGGCGCAGCACCTCGAGCCGTTCGCTCGACGTGGCACCGGTCGACGCGGCATACCTGCGCTGGTCATCCCCCATGGGCCACATTGTGGCGCATGACCTGCAGTGTTCCGACCCACCATCGCGTATGGCGAGCCGGGGTCGTCCCCAACCACGGGCGGAGCTGGGGCGTCGTACGACGTGGAGCCGTCCGGGCAGCCTGGCGTCAGATCGACGCGAGCCGCCCGCCGGTGCCGATGATCACCCCCACGCGCGACGGAGATGCACCCGAATGATCGCTACGCCTCCTAGTCATGTCCCACATGACGCAGAGTAATCGGGGGGGCTTGGGGACGACGAGCCGGCTGCCCAAGATCGCCGGGGACGTGGTGACCTGGGGAGCCGTCTGGTCGGCGCTCTCGATCCTCCTGCAGGGATTCAGCTGGCCGATGTGGGTGGACGAGGCGTTCTCGCTGATCGCCGTCCCCACGTCGCCCAACCTGTTCGTCGCGGCGCTGCTGCTCATCGTCGGCGAGGCGCTGCACCGGCGGCTGCGGGTGGCCTGGTGGATCGTCGTGCTGTTCCAGGGGCTGGCGGCGCTGACCTTCCTGTCCGGGCTGGCGTTCGTGTTCTCCGACTTCGACGAGCTGATGAACGACGCCGAGCTGTGGGGCGACATCCCGCCCACCGTTGGGTTGAGCGGGTATGTCATCAGCACGATCGCCACCACCGTGATCTTCATTCTCTTCCTTCGTCGCCGTGCCGCCTTCCCCGCGCAGCGTCCTGCGGGGTCGCTCCGCGAGGCGCTGCTCACCCTGGTCGGTGGCCTGCTCGCGGTGCTGGCGCTGACGTTCGGCTTGTCCTGGCTGGCGTCCGGGACGCTCGCGGGGCCCGGTGAGCGGCTGTGGTGGTCCCTCCAGCGCACGCTGGGCCTGTCGCTGCCGTTCGGGCCCCAGGCCGGCGCTCACGAGGCGTCCCCGTGGCTGGGCACCCTGGCCGGCGTCCTCGCAGCGGGTGTCCTGCTGCTCGCGATCTGGCGCTTCATCCACTCCGCGCGGCGCGCGGAGCTGATGACCGCTGCGGAGGAGCTGCGCCTGCGCGCGCTGCTGGCCAGCAACGGCGAGCAGGACTCCCTGGCGTACTTCGCGACGCGGCGTGACAAGTCCCTCGTCTTCGCACCCGACGGGTCCGCCGCCATCGCCTATCGCGTGGTCGGCCCCGTGTGCCTGGCCTCCGGCGACCCCATCGGGCCGAGCGAGGACTGGCCCAAGGCGATCAACGCCTGGCTCGAGCACGCGCGGCTGCACGCCTGGCACCCCGGCGTCCTGTCGGCGTCCGAGCACGGGGCCACGGCATACGTCGCTGCCGGTCTGCGCGCCCGCAACCTGGGCGACGAGGCCGTCGTCGACGTCGACCGGTTCACCCTCGAGGGGCGGGCCATGCGGCCGGTCAAGCGGGCCGTGGCCCGCGTGCGCGCCGCCGACTGCGACATCACGGTCGAGCGGCACGCGGACCTGCCCGCCAGCACCCTCGACGAGATCGTCCGCCTCGCGGAGCAGTGGCGCGGGGACGAGCCCGACCGTGGCTTCTCGATGGCGCTCAACCGCCTCGGCGACCGGGCCGACGGCCGCTGCGTGGCCGTCATCGTGCGTGCCAAGGACGGGGCGATCTGCGCCGTGCAGTCCTTCGTGCCGTGGGGGACCCGCGGGCTCTCCCTCGACCTCATGCGCCGGTCGCCGGCCGCACCCAACGGCGTCAACGAGGCCATGGTCGCCGCTCTCGTCGAGGCCGCACCGGACCTCGGGGTCCGGCACGTCTCGCTGAACTTCGCGATGTTCCGGTCGGTGTTCTCCGGCGCCGACAAGGTCGGGGCAGGCATCGGCGTGCGGATCGCCGACCGCATCCTCATGGTCGCCAGCCGGTTCTGGCAGCTCGAGTCCCTCTACGAGGCGAACGCGAAGTACCTCCCGCGCTGGGAGCCGCGCTTCGTGTGCTTCGAGACCGTGGGGGTCCTGCCGCAGATCGGCCTGGCAGCCGGTGCCGCCGAGGGCTTCCTGCCCGGCCGCGTCGTCACCCCCGACCGGACCGGCGAGGACCTCACCGTCGTCGACGGGGGAGAGCCCCGACCGCTCGCGGACCTGATCCTCGACCAGGACCGCGACCTGCTCACCCCGCCCCGTCCCACGCGGCGCATCGGCGAGCAGCAGCAGGTCCGGCTCGACAAGCTGACCACGCTGCGCGAGGCCGGGATGGAGCCCTATCCCGTCGGGTGCCCCGGACGTGCAGCGTCGCCGACGCCCTCACCCTCGTGGATGCCGCGGGCTCTCCCGGCGTGGTCTCCGTGACGGGCCGGGTGCGCGCCATACGAGACCTCGGTGGTGTGCTGTTCTGCATCCTTGAGGAGCACGGGGCCCGGATCCAGGGCGTCCTCGAGCGGGACGCCGACAACGGGCCGGACGTGCCGCTGTGGCGGCGCACGGTCGACATCGGGGACCACGTCTCGCTCACCGGGCGCCCCGGCCGCAGCCGCAACGGCGAGGCCTCGATCCTCGTGTCGTCGTGGGTCATGGCCTCCAAGTGCCTGCGCCCCATCCCGGACGCCCGCACCGGGTTCACCAACCCCGAGGCCCGTGCCCGGCAGCGCTATCTCGACCTCATCGTCAACGCCGAGTCCTCCGCCATGCTCCCGGCCCGCTCGCGCGCCGTGGCGGCCATCCGCCACGGCTTCGCTCAGCGCGGCTACATGGAGGTGGAGACACCGATGCTGCAGGCCGTCCACGGCGGCGCCAGCGCGCGCCCCTTCCGCACGCACGTCAATGCCTACAACGCCTAGCTCTACCTGCGCATCGCCCCCGAGCTGTTCCTCAAGCACCTGTGCGTCGGCGGCATGGACCGGATCTTCGAGCTCAACCGCAACTTCCGCAACGAGGGCGCCGACGCCACCCACAACCCCGAGTTCACGTCGGTCGAGGCGTATGCCGCCCACGGTGACTACAACACGATGCGCGAGCTCACGCGCGAGCTGATCATCGAGGTCGCCACCGCCACCCACGGCGAGCCGGTCGCGGTGCGTCCCGGCGCCGACGGCACCGTGGAGCGGATCCGCCTCGACGGCGAGTGGCCCGTCATCAGCGTGCACGAGGCCGTGTCGCGGGCGGCCGGGGTCAACCTGACCTCGGCCTCCACGGTGGAGGAGGCCCGGGCCGTCGCCGACCGGCACGGCGTGCACTACACGCCGGCCATGACCTCGGGCGAGGTCGTGCTGGAGCTGTACGACGAGCTCGTCGAGGGCCAGACGACCTTCCCGACCTTCTACACGGACTTCCCGCTCGAGACGTCGCCGCTCACCCGGACGCACCGCACCGACCCCCGCCTCTCCGAGCGGTGGGACCTCGTGGCGTTCGGAGCCGAGATCGGCACGGCCTACAGCGAGCTGGTCGATCCGGTCGACCAGCGCCAGCGGCTCACCGAGCAGTCCTACAAGGCCGCCGCCGGCGACCCGGAGGCGATGGAGATCGACGAAGGCTTCCTCACCGCGCTGGAGTACGCCATGCCGCCGACCGGCGGTCTCGGCATCGGAGTGGACCGGCTCGTCATGATGCTGACGGGCGCGAACATCCGAGCCACCCTGGCGTTCCCGTTCACCAAGCCGTCCGAGCGCGGCTGACCCAGGTGCGGGGGCGGGCTCCGGCGCTCAGCCGAGGTCGACCAGGATCCGCTCGCGGCTCCCGGCATCGACCAGGTCGTGAGCCGCGGCGATCCGCTCCAGGGGGAGTGGGCGGGCGACGGGGATGGTGAGGGCGCCCGCCGCGGCGGCAGCCGTGAGCTCTCGGACGGCGTCGGCCCTGGCCTCGGGCGGGAAGTCGTCGCTGCCCAGCAGGCGGATCGTGAGGTTGTCGAACAGCATGGGCCAGAAGGGGATTCGCGGTTCCGCCTCGACGGTGCCGTAGGCCGCGACCACGCCGCCCTGCCGCAGCACCTCGGCGTCCAGCGCGACGTTGGCGGAGAACGCCACCTCGACGACGCAATCGACGCCCTCGGGTGCGATCGCACGGATCGCCGACGCGGGGTCGTCGTCCAGGGCGACGGCGTGGTCCACGACATCGAGCGCGGCGTTCAGGTCCGCGGAACGCCGCACGCTGCCGATCACCGTGGCGCCCCCTCGACGCGCCAGCTGCGCGGCGATGCGCGAGACCGCGCCGAGCACGCCGTGGACGAGCACCACCTGCCCCGCCACCGGTCCGTCGCCGTAGACGCTGCGGTGGGCCGTGATGCCGGGAATGCCCAGGCAGGCGCCGAGCTCGTCGCTCACCTCGTCCGGCAGATCCACGGCCAGGTGCTGCGGCAGGACGACATAGGTCGCGGCCGTGCCGTTCGCTCGATAGCTCTGGGCGCCGTGGACCCAGACCCGTCGTCCGACCCGGGCCGGGTCCACCCCGGGCCCGACCGCATCGACCACCCCGGATCCGTCGCTGTGCGGGATGACACGGGGACACGGCATGGCCGCTCCCGTCCAGGCGAGTCGCTTCTTGGTGTCGCCCGGGTTGACCCCGGACAGGCGGACCCGCACGCGCACCTCGCCCGGCCCGGGCTCGGGGTCGCGCAGCTCGCCCACGACGAGCACCTCCGCAGCCGGACCAGGACGGTCGTACCACGCCGCCCGCATCAGCCGACCTGAGCCCGCCGTGTCGCGCGCAGCACGATGTCGCTCTTGTGGTGGGACCCTGCGCCGAGGGCGACGTCGCGATCCCGCTGCTCGTGCACGACGACCTCCCACTCCTCGCCCAGCGCGGCGGCGACGTCCGCCGGGGCGACGTACTCGTCCGGGTCGAAGCCGTGGGAGAGCGAGAGCTCACGGTCGATGTCACCGTGGTGCACCACGAGGAGGGTCCCGCCCGGGGCGACCAGCTCCGCGAGGCGCTGCTCCGCGTCGTGGGTGGGCACCTTCATCAGGGCGGGATACATGGCGCTGACCAGGTCGAAGGACCCCTGCTCCAGATCGGCCTCGAGCAGGGGCGCGGCGACCCCGGTGATCGTCATGCCGGCCTGTCGTCCGGCTGCGAGGGTGCGCTCGACGGCCCGGGACGAGATGTCCAGCGCCGTGACCTCCCAGCCCTGGTGCGCGAGCCACACCGCGTCCGCGCCCTCCCCGCACCCCACGTCCAGCACCCGGCCAGGCGCAAGGTCCTTGCTCTCGACGACGAGCGCCTCGTTGGGGTTGCCGCTCCAGACCTGCTCTCCCGAGTAGCGCTCGTCCCAGTCCTCCGCGGTCTGCGCCATCGGCGCTGGATGGTGGTGGTGCTCCTCGTGCTCGCTCATGGCGCCATTGTGCCCTGCCCTCCCGCGGGGTCCCGTCTTCCGGTCAGAGGTCTCCGCGGGCGCTTCGTGTCAACGGCCGCTCCGCGCGTGCTTCGTGTCAACGGCCTCCACGTTCGGGCGCCCGCTCAGTAGCCCGTCCGACCGTCGACGGCCTCCCGCAGCAGGTCCATGTGCCCCAGGTGGCGGGCGTACTCCTCGATCAGGTGGGTCAGGATCCACCGGAGGTTGACCTGCTTGCCATGCCGGAGACCGCGGACCGGGGCGTCCAGGTCGGACCAAGCCTCGGCGTTGGCGCGGGTGATCGCCAGCTCCTGCTCGTATGCCGCGACGTCCGCCGCAGCCGTCGCGGTCGAGGCTCCGTCGAACACGGCATCAGGCTGCCCGGGCCGGGTGTAGCGGTCCTCGAACCCTGGCTCGTCCAGCAGCACCTTGCGCAGCCAGTAGGCCTCGACCTCGGTCAGGTGCCGGATGACGCCGATCAGGCTGAGGGTCGACGGTGGGACCGAGCGCCGGGCCAGCTGCTCGGTGTCGAGACCGGCGACCTTGAGCAGCACCGTCTCACGATAGAGCTCGAGCCAGGAGTCCAGGCCGGCACGATCGCCCGCCAGCATCGGAGGGTCGCTGCGGTGATCGGCGCGCTCGGGAACGACGGCGGTGTCAGGCATGCCCGCACCGTAGTCGTGCGGACGACGCGGGCGCCAACAACCTGGGTCGGGGATCATGACCGACGATCTCGATCTTGGCCGATGCGCTCAACCGGTTGCACGGCGTGGTGGGGCGGTGTGCCGTCCGCCCGTCGGCGTGATCACGGTGAGCGCCCCGTCCGGGTCGAGGTGCCGGGCGAACCCGGGGGCCTCCATCGCGTAGTTGTGCGCCTCGCACATGCCGACCGCGTTGTCGGCGCTGGTTGGACCGCCCTCGGCGTACGGCTCGGCATGGTCGATGTGGCGGATGGGCGCGTCGCAGTAGGGGACCCGACAGGTCCCGTCCCGCCACACGACCAGCCGCCGCACGACCCCCGTGAAGGTCCGACGCTTCGCGTCGATGGAGGCCAGCTCGCCCGTCTCGGGATCCGCGTAGAGCCGGCGCAGCCACACGCTGGCGGCGTGACAGCCCTGTGCCTGCTCGCCCTCACTCGTCTGGCCGCCGAGGACCAGGGCTCGGGCCAGTGGACCGGGGATGGGCCCGTAGCCCGGGACGGTGGCGGCGTCGTCATCGCCGTCGAGGAGGGTGCGATCGGTCATGATCAGGCCCACCTCGACGTCGATCGTGTCGGTGGACCGCCCGGTCACCAGCTCGACGAGGGTGTCGGCCATGACTTGGGCCCGCGTGCGCTGGTCCTCGGCGCCGCGCGGCGCGTCAGCCGCCCGGATCAACGCGGCGTGCACGGCGACCCCCTCCTTGACCGGGAGCAGGGCGGTGAGCTGCACCATGCAGTCCGGGGCGGGGCGGGTGGAGACGTAGCGATCGGCGGCGGCCTTGGCCGCTGCCCGCATGGCGGCCTGCGGGTCCAGGGCGTAGGCGATCGCGCGAGCGCGCTTGCCCGCCTGGGCCCAGGTGAGTCCAGGCAGCTCGGCCGCCAGCTCCCGGTCAGCACGCAGGCGGTCGGCGCGGCTCAGCGGCGCCAAGGCGGTCACCACCTGAGCGGCCGTGCCCTCGTCGATCAGGCCGGCCGCGTGCAGCAGCCCGCACCGCGGCAGGTGGTGGCGGAGGCTGCGGGCGATGCCGAGGCGTCGTGACGCGGATCCGGCCGAGGCACGCGTGGCGAGCCCGACCTCGGCCGCGAGACCGGCGGGCGTCCGGTCCTCGGGCGTGCCCTGCTCCGCGCGGCGGGTGGCCTCGAGCCCGAGCATGACCCTCAGCTGGGCCGCTCCGGCCGCGTGACGGATCCGCTCCAGCAGGGTGAGCTGATCGACCGCGTCGGCAGGGTCGTCGCCGCCCTCGATCCGGCGGATCAGGTGCAGGATGTCCGGCAGCGTGCCCGGCACGGGGTGCTCGCCCCAGGACGAGCCGCGGAACGCGTCGTGCACCTCCGGTGCCAGCTCGGCCGTGGCAGCGCCCCCGATGGGCACCGCGTCGGCCGTGAGCTCAGGACTCATGGTCGCCTCCTCGTCGATCGACGGATCCCGCCCGGCGGACGGGATCCACGTGAGACGTGAGGGACGCGTGCAGCAGCACGGGTGAGGCGACGTCTTCAGGTGCTTCTCACCCTAGAGGCCACCACTGACAGACCCCCCCCTCCCCCCCCGGGGGTGTAGACCTCACCACCCACGACGACGGGCGGCTCGTGTCGACCGCCAGCGCGCGACCGTGCTGTCTACCTCGCCGCGTAGAGTCGCTCGTCCGAGCCGTCTGCTCCGCCCGACCCAAGGACCACGCCGTGCCTGACCGACCTGAGATCGTCTGCATCTGCGGCTCCACCCGCTTCGTGACCGAGATGCGCGCGGCCAACCGCGACCTGACCTTCGCCGGCGTCATCGTCGTCGCGCCCGGAGAGGCCGACGAGGTGGTCACGGACGAGCAGAAGGCCGCCCTGGACGCCCTGCACCTGCGCAAGATCGACCTGGCTGACCGGGTGCTGGTCGTCAACCCCGGCGGCTACGTGGGGGAGTCCACGCGCAGGGAGATCGCCTATGCCGAGGCCACCGGCACACCCGTCGAGTTCACCGATCCGGTATGACGGGCCGCCCGACCGGTTCCGTGACCCGCCTTGGCCGCCTTGGCCGCCTCGGCCGCCTCGGCCGGGCCAGGGCGCGCATGGCGTTCTTGGGCACCACGCCCCGGAGGTAGGGCTGACTGCGTGATCAGTCCGGGTAGCGGCGTGGCGTCCAGGCCACGACCTGCGCCTCGCCGCCGGGCCGACGCGTGACCATCCGCGTCTGCGACGAGCCCACGAGCAGCAGGGTCCGCATGTCGATCTCGTCGGTGGGCAGGTCCTCGAGCCTCAGGACGCGCACCCGCTCGGTGGGTCCTCCGACGTCGCGCGCGACGACCACGGGGGTGTCGGGGGAGCGCAGCGAGAGGGCGAGGGACTTGAGCTGCACGACCTGCTCGCGCCGCGACCGGGACGCGGGGTTGTAGATCGCGACGACGAGGTCCGCCGACAGCGCGGCACGTATGCGCGACGAGATGACCGACCACGGCTTGAGGCGGTCCGACAGCGAGATGGTGGCGTAGTCGTGGCCCAGCGGTGCACCCGCCCGCGCGGCTGCGGCGTGGGCCGCCGTCATCCCCGCGCAGACACGCACCGGGACGTCGAGATACGGCTCGTCGCAGGCCACCTCGAGCACCGCGGTCGCCATCGCGAAGACGCCGGGGTCTCCGGAGGACACGACGGCGACGTGCCGTCCGCGCCGAGCCAGGTCCAGGGCGAAGGCGGCGCGCTCCGACTCGACCTTGTTGTCCGACTCGTGACGGATCTGCCACGGCCGCACGGGAACTCGCTTGACGTAGGTCGTGTAGCCAACGAGATCCGTTGCGGCGGCCAGGACTCCGCGTGCCTCGGGGGTGAGCCACTCGGCGCCGGCCGGCCCCGTGCCGACGACGGTGACCGATCCGAGCGGCACCGGGGCGCCGATGGGGGCCACGGGGGCGGGTGTTCTCGGCATACGGCTCGGCAGCACGACCACCGAGAAGTAGGGCACCTCGGCGGGGTTCACGTCCCGCGCGGGCAGGGCCCGCTCGCCGGTCATCGTCGCGCGCTCGACGTAGATCGCGTCGTCGAGCCGACCCGCCCGCTCCAGGGCGTCACGGACGCGGCCGAAGGTGCGGCCGAGCTTCATCACGACAGCCGCGTCGGTCGACGAGATCGCCGCTGCGAGAGAGTCGTCCGCGAGCGTGCCGGGGATGACGGTCAGCAGCTCGGTGTCCTCGACGAGCGGCACGCCCGCGGCCGCGGCCGCTGCGGTGATCGAGGTGACGCCGGGGATGACGGTGGTGTCGTATGCCGCAGCCAGCCGCTGGTGCAGGTGCTGGTAGGAGCTGTAGGTGAGGGGGTCGCCGAGGGACAGCACGGCGACGGTCCGCCCGGCGTCCAGGTGGGACGCGAGGCGGACGCGGCACTGCTCGTAGAAGGCGGCCAGCTGGGCGTCGTAGTCGTCGCAGTCCTCCGTCGTGACGGGGTAGACGAGCTGCTCCTCGACGACGCCCTCGCGCAGGTAGGGGTCGGCGATCTGCCGAGCCGTCGACCGGCCGTGCCGGGCGGAGTGGTAGACGACGACGTCGGCGCTCTCGATCGCGCGAACCGCCTTGAGCGTCAACAGCTCCGGGTCGCCGGGCCCCAGGCCGACGCCGATCAGCCGACCGGCGGGGCTGGCGGGGCTGGCGGTGCTGGTGTCACGGGCGGATGGGAGGTCGGCCGGCATCACTCGACCTCGGACGCGATGGCGTTGAGCGCCCCGCAGGTGATGGCCGAGCCGCCGCGACGACCGTGCACGACGAGGTAGTCCAGGCCCAGGGTGTTGGTGGCCAGGGCCTCCTTGGACTCCGCCGCCCCGATGAAGCCGACCGGGATGCCGACGACCGCGGCGGGGCGAATCGCGCTGTGCTCCACCAGGTCCAGCAGGTGGAAGAGCGCCGTAGGAGCGTTGCCGATCGCGACGACGGCACCGTCGAGGCGGTCGCCCCACAGCTCGAGCGCGGCGGCCGAGCGCGTCGTGCCGAGATCGGCGGCGAGCCCCGGGACCCGCGGGTCGTTCAGGAGGCAGAGCACCTCGTTGTCGGCAGGCAGCCTCGTGCGCGTCACCCCGGACGCCACCATCTGGGCGTCGCACAGGATCGGCGCGCCGGCCTGCAGCGCGGTGCGAGCGCGCTGGATCACGCTGGGGGAGTAGGCGATGTCGTCCACCAGGTCGACCTGCCCGCTCGCGTGGATCATGCGCACCGCGACGTAGGCGACGTCCTCGGGCAGCTGGTCGAGCCGCGCCTCGCGCCGGATCGTGGCGAAGGACTGGCGATAGATCTCGGCGCCGTCCTTGATGTAGTCGTGCGTCACGCGATGCTCCCCGCGGTCGTCAGTAGGGCGATGGCCTGGCCGGAGGAGACCTTCTCACGACTGGGTCCGTCCTGGGGCGCGTGGGAGCCGTCGTGGAGGAAGAGCTCGTAGGCGTCGGCCTCGGACGCGACGACCGCGTGGTGCGGCGTGGAGGGGTGGCCGCACTGACGGGCGCAGCCGGACCACATCACGGGCAGGCCGTCCAGCGGCTGGGTGCCGAGGGAGTCGACGAGGTCGCGAGCGCGGGCCTGCACGTCGGCGTGCGACCGGGCGCACAGCGGCAGGCCGGTGCACGCGTGCACGTCCAGCCAGGGGTTGGTCGGGTCGGTGGCCCACCCGGTCCCGGCCAGCGCCGCGAGCAGGGACGGAGCCTCGTGACCAGGCACACCTCGTATGACGATCGCGTGCCACGGCGTCACGCGCAGCTGCCCGTCGCCGTGCTCGGCCACGTCGCAGGCGGCCCGCCACCCAGCGGTGGAGATCGCGGCCATCGGAGCCTTGGCGAGCACCGCGACCCCGCCGTCGCCGTCAGGGACGGCACCTGCGAGCCGCGGCTGCTGCGAGGCACGCCGCACCGCGTGGTCCGCGTGCCCCAGCGTGCCGCCGACCCGGTCGTGCAGGTCGTCGCGAGCGTCGGCGCCGAGGTCGTCGACGTTCCAGACCTCCTCGCCGTGGTCAGCGCGCACCGCCAGCCAGGTGCGGCAGACGTCGGCGAGCGTGGCTGCCACGGTGGCCGGGTCGGCGAGCGGGCCCACGGCATAGGTGTTCTCGTCGCGGCCCGAGCCCAGGGCGAGGACGAGCTGGTCGTGGTGGACCTGGGCCGTGAGGTCGAGCGGCAGCGAGGCGACGTCCCCGGTGCCGTCGTCCAGACCGACGAGGAAGCGACCGGCCAGGCCGACGAGCTCCGGTGCGGCACAGATGGCCTGGTCGAGCGCGCGGGCGACCGGGATGACGTCGGCCCGACCGTCGATGCCGGTCATCGGGCTGACGACGATGTTGCGGGTCCGCTCGTGGGTGCGAGAGGGCAGGAGCCCGGCCGGCTCGACGCGAGAGGGGAACTCGCCTGCCTGCGCCTCGTCGAGACCGCGCATCTGAACGTTGGCGCGGGTGGTGAAGAGCACGTGCCCGTCGCCGAGCTCGTCAGCAAGCTCGCCGACCAGGCGGGCCTGCTCGACCGTCATGGGTGATCCGGCGAGGCGGACGCGCGCGATCTTTCCGTCCGACGCCTCGAACATCCGCAGCGCCCCGGGGCACTTGTCCGGCACGGAGTGACGCTCGAGGACGGGTGGGACGGCAGAGCCTGTGGTCACCATGGTCGTCGAGCATAGTGACCGGGGAGCCACGCCCCGTGAGCGGGGTGGCGGGGCCCCGGGCGTCGTCATACGGGCTGCTAGGCTCCGGACCAGCCGGGACGACCGTCTCGGCCACACCGCTGACGGCATCAGCGGAGGAAGCCGGTGTGACTCCGGCGCGGTCCCGCCACTGTGTGCGGACCCGGGTGCTCCCCGCGGTCCGTGAGCCAGGAACTCCCGCCGTCTCCGCCACCCACGGGCGAGGACACCCGGGAGAGGACCCCATGCTGGCGTTGCTGTCCACGTCGGACACCGACCTGCGGAGCGCACGAGCGGCCGACGGCCCCGTGACCTGGCGCTATGCCAACCCCAACCGCGTCTCGATGCACGAGCTCGACGAGCTGCTGGACGGCACCGACCTGGTGGTCGTGCGTCTCCTCGGAGGCCGCCGCGCCTGGGAGGAGGGCCTGGACCACCTGCTGGCCGGCTCCCGACCCGTCGTGGTGCTGACGGGTGAGCAGGCCCCCGACGCCGAGCTCATGTCGGCCTCGACGGTCCCCGCCGGGGTGGCGGCGCAGGCCCACGCCTACCTCGCGCACGGCGGCGCCACCAACCTGGCCGAGCTGGGCTCGTTCCTGTCGGACACGATCCTGCTGACGGGGCACGGGTTCGCGCAGCCCGAGCCCGCGCCGTCCTGGGGGCCGCTCGACGACACCGTCGCGCTGGAGGCTCCCGAGGGTGACGACCGGCCGTGCGTGGCCGTCCTCTACTACCGGGCGCACCAGACGAGCGGCAACACGACCTTCGTGCGTGACCTGGCCGAGGCCCTCGAGGCTGCGGGCTCGCGCCCGCTCCCGCTGTATGTCGCCTCCCTGCGCGCTCCGGAGCCCGAGCTCATGCGGACCCTGCGCCAGGCGGACGCGGTCATCACGACCGTCCTCGCGGCGGGTGGGACCACCCCGGCCGCGGCCCAGGCCGGCGGCGACGAAGGTGCCTGGGACGCAGGCGCGCTCGCCGACCTCGACGTGCCGGTGATCCAGGGGCTGTGCCTCACGAGCAGCCGGGCGGAGTGGGTGGACAACGCCGACGGCACGACGCCTCTGGACGCGGCGACCCAGGTCGCGGTGCCGGAGTTCGACGGGCGACTCATCACGGTCCCGTTCTCCTTCAAGGAGACCGACGAGGATGGCCTGCCCACCTACGTCGCCGACCCGGAGCGATGCCGCCGCGTCGCGGGCATCGCCCACGCCCACGCCCGCCTGCGTCACGTCCCGGTGGGGGAGCGGCGGCTCGCCGTCGTCCTCTCCGCCTATCCCACCAAGCACGCCCGCATCGGCAACGCCGTCGGCCTCGACACCCCGGCGTCGACGCTGGCCCTGCTGCGTCGCCTGCACGAGAGTGGTTGGGACATCGGCCCGCTCGCGGGCGAGGGATCCCTGCCGGGTCTCGAGTCCGGCAACGGCGACGACCTGATCAAGGCGATCATCGCGCGCGGCGGCTACGACCAGGCCTGGTTGACCGAGGACGAGCTCGCGTCGAACCCCTTGCGCGTCAAGGCCTCTGACTACCACCGCTGGTTCGCCGGGCTGCACGAGGACTTCCGCGCCGCCGTGACCGAGGCGTGGGGCGAGGCGCCCGGCGAGATGTACCTCGACACCTCGCGCGCACCGCGCTCCGCTCGTCGGGGGCGCAGCGACGACGCCGGGCGCGTGCGGGGCAACGACCACGGGGACCAGGGGGATCTCGTCTACGCGGGGCTGCAGGCCGGCAACGTCGTGGTCCTCGTCCAGCCTCCGCGCGGCTTCGGGGAGAACCCGATCGCGATCTACCACGACCCCGACCTCGCGCCGTCCCACCACTACGTCGCGGCCTACCGCTGGCTCGAGGCCGACCAGAGCGACGGCGGATTCGGCGCGCACGCCATCGTCCACGTCGGCAAGCACGGCAACCTCGAGTGGCTGCCCGGCAAGGGCGCTGCCCTGTCGGCCGACTGCGCGCCCGACGCAGTGCTGGGCGACCTCCCGTTCGTCTACCCCTTCCTCGTCAACGACCCCGGCGAGGGCACCCAGGCCAAGCGCCGCGGGCACGCCACGCTCGTCGACCACCTGGTCCCGCCCATGACCAGAGCCGACTCGTATGGCGACATCGCCCGCCTCGAGCAGCTCCTCGACGAGTACGCCACGGTCTCGGCCATGGACCCGGCCAAGGCGCCGGCCGTGCGCCAGCAGATCTGGACCCTCATCCAGGCCGCCCGCCTGGACCACGACCTCGGCCTGACGGACCGGCCGGAGCTCGACGACACCGACGCCTTCGACGAGTTCGTGCTGCACGTCGACGGCTGGCTCTGCGAGATCAAGGACGTCCAGATCCGCGGCGGCCTGCACGTGCTCGGGCAGGAGCCCGTCGGCGAGGCCCGCGTCTCGCTCGTCCTCGCCATGCTCCAGGCCACCCAGATCTGGGGCGGCAACCAGCACCTGCCCGGGCTGCGCACCGCCCTCGGCCTGGACGAGTCCGCCAAGAAGCGCGGCGAGACCGACGACGTCGAGGCCGCCGCGCGAGCCCTGGTGGAGGGCATGGAGGCTCGCGGCTGGACCGCGGACGCCGTCGACGCCGTGCTCGCCGAGATGCCGGAGCGCCCGGGGGCCGATCGCGACGCCATACGAGCCGTCCTGACCTTTGCCGTCGAGGAGGTCGTGCCGCGGGTCGCGGGCACCGCCGGCGAGCTCGACGCCGTCCTGCATGCCCTGGACGGCGGGTTCATCCCGAGCGGCCCGTCAGGGTCCCCGCTGCGGGGCCTGGTCAACGTGCTGCCGACCGGCCGCAACTTCTACTCCGTCGACCCGCGGGCCATCCCGAGCCGTCTCGCCTACGAGACCGGGGTGTCCCTCGCGGACTCGCTGGTGCGGCGCTACGAGCAGGACAAGGGTGAGTTCCCCGCCTCCGTCGGACTGTCGCTGTGGGGGACGTCCGCCATGCGCACCGCCGGCGACGACATCGGAGAAGCCATGGCGCTCATGGGGATCCGGCCCGTGTGGGACGACGCCTCGCGCCGCATCACGGGTCTCGAGGCCGTCCCGCTCGAGGAGCTCGGACGCCCCCGCGTCGACGTCACGCTGCGCATCTCCGGGTTCTTCCGCGACGCCTTCCCGCACGCCGTGGGGCTGCTCGACGACGCGGTGCAGCTGGCCGCGTCCCTGGAGGAGGGTGAGAGCGACAACTACGTGCGTGCGCACGTCCAGGCCGACCTCGCGAGCGGCACCGAGCACCGCAAGGCGACGACGCGCATCTTCGGGTCGCGTCCGGGGACCTACGGCGCAGGCCTGCTGCAGCTCATCGACTCGCGCGACTGGCGCACCGACGCGGACCTCGCCGAGGTCTACGAGGTGTGGGGCGGCTACGCCTACGGCCGCGAGCTCGAGGGCGTCCCGGCGCGCGACGAGATGCGCTCGGCCTATCGCCGGATCCGCGTGGCTGCCAAGAACGTCGACACCCGCGAGCACGACATCGCCGACAGCGACGACTACTTCCAGTTCCACGGCGGGATGGTCGCGCACGTCCGTTCCATCACCGGGGACAGCCCCGAGGCCTACATCGGCGACTCGACCCGCCCCGAGCACGTCGCGACGCGCACCCTGGTCGAGGAGACCTCCCGCGTGTTCCGCGCCCGCGTGGTCAACCCCAAGTGGATGTCCGCGATGCGGCAGCACGGCTACAAGGGCGCCTTCGAGATGGCGGCGACCGTCGACTACCTGTTCGGCTACGACGCCACGACCGGGGTGGTCGCCGACTGGATGTACGACCGCCTCACCAAGGAGTACGTCCTCGACGAGACCAACCGCGCGTTCCTCGCGGAGGCCAACCCGTGGGCGCTGCACGGCATGACCGAGCGGCTGCTGGAGGCGGTCGAGCGCGGGCTGTGGGAGTCGCCCGACCCGCAGGTGCTGGCCGAGCTGCGCGCGGCCTACCTCGACGCCGAGGGTGACCTCGAGGGCGCGGCCGGGGCCGCGCGATGACGGCCGTCGACACCCAGGCCTTCCCGTTCAGCGCCGTCGTCGGGATGGACGACATGGGCCTGGCCCTCTGCCTGTCCGCCGTCTCGCCCTCCATCGGTGGCGTCCTCGTCCGCGGCGAGAAGGGCACCGCCAAGTCCACGATGGTGCGCGCCCTCGCCTCGGTGCTGCCCCCCGTGAAGGTCGTTGCGGGCGACCGGTTCTCGTGCGACCCCACCGCTCCCGACGCCGGGTGCCCGGACGTCGCGCTGCACGGCGACGGCGCGATCACGCGGCCCGTCCGCCTGGTCGAGCTGCCCGTCGGCGCGTCCGAGGACCGGGTGGTCGGGTCGCTGCACCTCGACCGCCTCCTCGCGAGCGGCCAGGTCGCCTTCGACCCCGGTCTGCTGGCGCAGGCGCACCGCGGCGTGCTCTACGTCGACGAGGTCAACCTCCTGCCGGACCACCTCGTCGACACCCTCCTGGACTCGGCCGCGATGGGGCGCGCCCGCATCGAGCGCGAGGGCGTGTCCGTCTCGCACGCAGCGCGATTCGTCCTCGTCGGCACCATGAACCCCGAGGAGGGCGAGCTGCGTCCCCAGCTGCTCGACCGCTTCGGGCTGGCCGTCGACGTCACCGCCTCGCGCGACCCCCGCGTCCGCGTCGAGGTCGTGCGGCGCCGCATGGCCTACGAGGACTCTCCCGTGAGCTTCATCGGCACGTATGCCGACCGCGAGGCCGCCCTCGCCGACCGGATCGCGGCGGCGCAGGACCGCCTGCCCCACGTCCGTCTCGGGGACCAGGCCATCGAGCGGATCGCCGCCATCTGCGCGGCCTTCGACGTCGACGGCATGCGCGGCGACCTGGTCACGGC
Source organism: Arsenicicoccus sp. UBA7492 (assembly GCF_002479615.1). Lineage (NCBI taxonomy): Bacteria > Bacillati > Actinomycetota > Actinomycetes > Micrococcales > Intrasporangiaceae > Arsenicicoccus > Arsenicicoccus sp. UBA7492. The sequence goes on from NZ_DLOE01000048.1 coordinate 210,999, forward strand.
GCGCACGGCGGTCGCCCACGCGGCCTGGTGCGGGCACGACGAGGTCGGCGTGGAGGACATCCGCGTGGCCGCCCGCCTCGCGCTGCCGCACCGCAAGCGGCGCAACCCCTTCGACGACGGTGGGGACCACGACCTCGAGGACATCCTCGACGACAACCTCCCCGAGCCGGACGGTGACGACGACGGGCCTGACGGCGGCGGCGACGGTGGTGGAGACGGCGGTGGAGCCGACGACGATGGTGCCGACGACGATGGTGCCGACGACGATGGTGCCGAGGTCGATGCTGCCGACGGAGACGGCTCCCGGGACGGCGACCTCGACGGGGGATCCGGCGCCGAGACCCCTCCGCCGACCGGTCAGGTCCCGACGGATGACGGGCCCGGCGACGACGCCCCCATCCCGCCCAACCGCCAGGATCCGAGCGGCGACGCCACGGGAGCGGACCAGCAGGCAGACGACGACGGCGCGTCCGGCGGCCCGGCGCGTGGCCGCGGCACGACGGGGGAGCGGGCCGGATCGGCATACCGCGCAAGGCTGCTCACCCTGCCCACCGCGGGCACCGGTGTGGCAGGCCGACGCTCGACGGCCGACACGACGACCGGGCGCCACGTGCGCGCCGTGGCGCCCGACGACCCACGGGGACAAGGGATCTCGCTGACCGCGACGGTGCTCAGGGCCGCGTCCCGCGCGACGACGGCACGGGCCGTGGGCGACCCGCTGGGGGTGCGCCCGAGCGACCTGCGCCGCAGCGTGCGCCGGGGCAAGGAGGGCAACCTCGTCGTCTTCGTCGTCGACACGTCCGGCTCGATGGGCGCGGCCCAGCGCATCCGCGAGGTCAAGACGGCGTGCGTGTCGCTGCTGCTCGATGCCTACCAACGACGCGACAAGGTGGCGGTCGTGACCTTCGCCGGAGCGCGGGCCGACCTCGTGCTGCCCCCGACCACGAGCGTCGAGCTGGCCGAGCGACTGCTCGCACGGGTGCCGACCGGGGGGCGGACCCCGCTGGCCGAGGGGCTGCAGAGCGCCTACGAGGTGGTGCGCCGCGAGCACGCCAAGGACCCCCACCGTCGTGCGCTGCTGGTCGTGCTCACCGACGGACGCGCGAGCTCCGGTGGGCGCCAGGCGATCCCACGAGCCCACCGGGTGGCCGACGGCATCGCCCACGCGGGGATCGCCAGCGTGGTCGTGGACTGCGAGCAGACGCGGGCGGGCTTCCGCCTGGGGCTGGCTCGCGAGCTCGCCGGGCACCTGCGCGCCGAGCTGATCGACCTGCAGGGCGTGGCGGCCGAGGAGCTGGCCGGCGCCGTCCGACACCGAGACCGCCTCTCCACCAGCGTGACCCGAGCCCCGAGGAGCGTGGCCTGATGCCCCAGGGAGTCCCCACCACCGTCCCGCAGGACGGCCTCACCACGAGACAGCGCCGCAACCGACCGCTCGTGGTCGTGCACACCGGCGAGATGAAGGGCAAGTCCACCGCGGCCTTCGGGCTCGCACTGCGCGGCTGGAACCAGGGCTGGCGGGTCGGGGTCTTCCAGTTCGTCAAGAGCGCCAAGTGGAAGGTCGGTGAGGAGAACGCCCTCAAGGCCCTCGGCCGCCTCCACGAGCAGACCGGCGAGGGCGGCCCGGTCGAGTGGCACAAGATGGGCGAGGGCTGGAGCTGGACCCGCAAGGCGGGCTCCGACGAGGACCACGCCCAGGCCGCGCTCGAGGGCTGGCGCGAGATCCAGCGTCGCATCGCCGCCGAGGCGCACGACGTCTACGTCCTCGACGAGTTCACCTATCCCATGAAGTGGGGCTGGGTCGACGTCGACGAGGTCGTCGCCACGCTGCGGGACCGACCCGGCCACCAGCACGTCATCATCACGGGTCGCGACGCCGACCCCCGGCTCGTCGAGGCCGCCGACCTGGTCACCGAGATGACCAAGGTCAAGCACCCCATGGACGCCGGGCAGAAGGGCCAGCGAGGCATCGAGTGGTAGCCCCGTCGACGCGGCTGCCCCGCGTGGTGATCGCCGCCCCCGGGTCGGGCAGCGGCAAGACGATGATCACCACGGGCATGCTGGCTGCCCTGTCCCGCAAGGGGATCCAGGTGTCGCCGCACAAGGTGGGTCCCGACTACATCGACCCGGGCTATCACGCGGCCGCGTGCGGTCGGGTCGGGCGCAACCTCGACCCGCACCTGCAGGGCGTCGACCGCGTGGTGCCGCTGCTGCTGCACGGCGCGACGGTCCCGACCCTGGCGGACGTGGCGGTGGTCGAGGGCGTCATGGGGCTCTTCGACGGCCAGCTGGGCGCACGGGGATTCGCGTCGACGGCCCACATCGCGACGCTCACCGCCTCGCCCGTCGTCCTCGTCGTGGACGGCGCGCACACGTCGCGCTCGGTGGGCGCGACGGTCCTGGGCTACTCACGGTTCGACCCCGCGGTGCGCATCGCCGGCGTCATCCTCAACAACATCGCCTCGCCGCGTCACGAGGCCGAGGCGCGGGACGGCATCGAGGAGACGGGGATCCCGGTCATCGGCTGCGTGCCCCGCGTCCCCGAGGTCGTGGTCCCGTCGCGGCACCTCGGACTGGTCCCCGCCGCCGAACGTTCGCCGGAGGCCGCGGCCGCCGTCGACGCCCTCGCCGACATGGTGAGCGCGCACGTGGACCTCGACGCCTTCCTCGAGATCGCTGGTGCCGCACCGGATCTCGAGGGGGAGCCCTGGTCGCCGTCCGACGCGCTCGGCCCCCTGGCCGCGCCGGCCGGGTCGCGAGGACGCGTCGCGGTCGCCGGTGGACGGGCCTTCACCTTCGGGTATGCCGAGACCACCGAGCTCCTCGCCGCCGCCGGGCTGGCGGTGGAGGTCTTCGACCCGCTCGTGGACGCCGAGCTGCCCTCTGGCGTGTCGGGACTGGTCATCGGGGGCGGCTTCCCCGAGGTCCACGCGCTCGAGCTCGCCGCCAACGTGCCTCTGCTGCGGTCCATCCGGGAGCTGGCCGAGGCAGGAGCGCCGGTGAGCGCCGAGTGCGCCGGACTGCTCTATCTCGGGCAGACCCTCGACGGGCACCGGATGGCCGGCGTCCTGCCGACGCACGCGGAGTTCGGCCACCGTCTCACGCTCGGCTACCGGTCGGCGGTGGCGCTGACCGACTCGGTCCTCGGACCGGCCGGCGCCCGGGTCACGGGCCACGAGTTCCACCGCACGCAGGTCGTGTCCGGCGACACCGACCACGCGCCGGCGTGGGCGTGGGCCGACCGCGACGGCGGCCACCGGGCCGAGGGGGTCGTGCAGGGGAGCGTGCACGCGTCCTACCTGCACGTCCACTGGGCCGGGCAGCCGCACCTGGCCCGCTCCTTCGTGGGCCGGCTCACCGGTGCGCTGGTGGACGCACCATGACGACCCCCGACCAGCCCCCGCACCCCGCAGCTGGCCATCACGGCGACATCGACGCGCGCGGCGCCCGCCTGGACCTGGCCGTCAACGTGGCCGTGGACCAGCCGCCGGCGTTCCTCGCCGAGGCGATCGCCCGCGAGATCCCGCGCCTGGCCGCCTATCCCGACGCCGCGCCGGCGACCGCGGCCCTGGCGGCCGAGCTCGGGGTGCCCACCGAGTGCGTGCTCCTGACCAACGGGTCCGCCGAGGCCTTCACCCTCGTCGCCCACCTCACGCGATGGCGCGCACCACTCGTCGTCGAGCCGCAGTTCACCGAGCCCGGGCAGGCGCTGCTGCACGCCGGGTCGGCGTTCACCGCCCACCTGCTCGACCGGGCCGACCGCTGGGCGCTCGACCCGGCCGCGATCGAGGCGGGATGCGGCTCCGCAGCGAGCCCGGTGGCGCCCGACCTCGTCGTCGTCGGCAACCCGACCAACCCCACCTCACGGCTGCACCCACGCGCCGAGCTGCTCCGCCTGGTGGATCCCGCCACCACCCCGCCCGATCGCGTCCTGCTCGTGGACGAGGCCTTCCTCGACGTCGCCACGGACCCGACGCAGACGCTGGTGCGGGACGCGGCGTCCGGCACCCACAGGACCAACGCCCCCCTGACCAGCGCCGGCCATTCCAACGCCGACCTGACCAACGCCGGCCTGACCAGCTCCGGCCATACCAGCGGCGACCGGACCAGGCCGATCATCGTGACCGGCAGCCTCACCAAGACCTACGGGCTGGCCGGCCTGAGGGCGGGCTACGTCGTGAGCTCGCCGGACGTCGTCCGTCGGCTGCGCGACCACCAGCCGCACTGGTCGGTGAGCTCGCTCGCCCTCGCCGCCGTGCTCGCCGTCTGCACCCCGCAGGGCCGCGACTTCCGCGACGCGCAGCGAGAGCGCCTGCGCCGCAACGCCGCCCACCTCGCCGACACGCTGCGCGCGCGAGGTCTGCACGTGCCCGTCGATCCCGACGGACCGTTCGTCCTCGCCCAGCACCCCCGCGCCGCCGCCCTGCGAGAAGGACTGCGGGCCAAGGGGATCGCCGTGCGACGAGGCGACACCTTCCGGGGGCTCGACGACACCTGGCTGCGGTTCGCCGCGCGAGACGCCGGCCCCGTGTCCGAGCTGGCGGGCGGCATACGGGCCGTCCTGGAGGAGATCCCATGAGCACCAACGCCTTCGACGACGCGCGACGCAGCGCCGTCTACGACGTCATCCGCGAGCGACGGGACATCCGCTCGACGTTCACCATGGACCCGATCGACGACGCAGCCCTGACGCGGGTGCTCGCCGCCGCGCACATGGCGCCGAGCGTCGGGTTCAGCCAGCCGTGGGACTTCGTGCTGGTTCGCGACGAGGAGCGACGACGGCGCATCCAGCGCCTCGCCCAGCGGCAGCGCGACCGGTTCGCCGCGAGCCTGCCGAGCGAGCGGCAACGGATGTTCGACGGGCTCAAGATCGAGGCCATCTGCCAGACCCCGCTCAACGTCGTCATCACCTGCGACCCCACGCGCGGCGGCCCGCACACCATCGGACGCCACGCCGACCCCCGGATGACGAGCTTCTCCACGGCCACCGCGGCCCAGAACTTCTGGCTCGCCGCCCGCGCCGAGGGTCTCGGCGTGGGCTGGGTGAGCTTCTTCGACCCGCACGAGCTGGCCCGCGAGCTGGGCCTGCCCGAGCACCTGGAGGTCGTGGCCTACCTGTGCGTCGGCCACGTCAGCGCGTTCCCGCCCGCCCCCGAGCTTCAGACGACGGGCTGGGCCCGCCGCCGGCCGCTCGCGTGGGCCGTGCATGATGAGAACTGGTCCACCCGCACCCTTCCCGGAGGAGCTCCCGTGTCCCTGCTCGACGAGACGATCGCCGCCATCACGCCTGCCGACGCCGCGGTCCTCGCGAGGGCGCAGGAGCGCCAGGCGCAGCTGACCAAGCCCCCCGGGGCGATGGGGCTGCTGGAGTCCACCGGCGAACGCGTCGCGGCGGCGTGCGGCACCTGGCCTCCGGCACCGCCGTCCCCCGTGGCCCTGGCGGTCTTCGCCGGCGACCACGGGGTGCAGGCCCACAGCGTCTCGCCCTGGCCGCAGGAGGTCTCCGTGCAGATGGCGGCCAACATCGCGACCGGCGGGGCGGTGTGCAACGCGGCCGCCCGCCAGGTCGGTGCCGAGGTCGACGTGATCGACGTGGGCCTGGCCACTGACCTGCCCGCCATGCCCGGCCTGCTCGTGCGCAAGGTCGCCCGCGGCACCGCCGACATGACGCAGGGCCCGGCCATGACCCTGGAGCAGGTCCACGAGGCCATCGAGGTCGGCATCGACGTCGCCCGCGACCTGGTCGCCCAGGGCAACCGCCTGCTCCTGGCGGGCGAGGTCGGCATCGGCAACACGACCCCGGCCGCCGCGCTGATCTCGGTCTTCACCGGGCGCGCGCCCGAGGAGGTCACCGGTCGTGGCGCCGGGCTGGACGAGGCCGGCCGCGCCGCCAAGGTCGCCGTCGTCGAGCGCGCCATCCGCACCAACGGCGCGACCAGCGAGGACCCCGTCGCGGCCCTCGCGGCCGTGGGAGGCCTGGAGCACGCCGCGATCGTCGGCTTCCTGCTCGCCGCCGCGGCGCAGCGCACCCCCGTGATCCTCGACGGCGTCATCGTCTGCTCCGCCGCGCTGGTGGCCCAGGCCCTCGCTCCCGACTGCGTCGACTACCTCGTCGCGGGGCACGCCGGCGTCGAGCCCGGCATCCTGGCCGCGCTGTCGACCCTCGGGCTCGAGGCCCTCGTCGACCTCGACCTGCGGCTCGGGGAGGGCACCGGCGCCGCCCTCGCGGTCCCGCACGTCCAGCTCGCCGTCCGCATGCTCAGCGAGGTCGCGACCTTCGAGTCCGCCGGGGTGAGCGGCAAGGACGCCGAGGCCGGACGGGACGTGGCGGACGTCGAGGCCCACGCATGACCGCACCGGGCTGGCGGCTCGCCGGCGTCCCGGTCCTCGTGGCCGGTGGGGGGGCCGGGGCCTTGGCCGAGGTCGTCCAGCTGCGCGAGCGGGGCGCCGACGTCACGGTCGTCGCGCACGAGCTCGTCCCTGCGCTCGAGGACCTGGTCGACCGCGGCCTCGTCGCGCGCGGTGCGGACGTGACCGAGGCCGAGGTCGTGGCCGCCTCGCGCCTGGTCGTCGACGCCCGCACCCCCGCGGAGCGGTCCGAGGGGCCGGACGTGCTGCAGCTCGCCGCCGTGGCGGGCATCCCGGCATACGGCCTGGAGACGGACGGGCAGGCGACCGGGCAGGCGACCGGGCAGGAGGCCGGGGAGCGCGCCGGCTCGGTGGTCCTCGTGGGCGGCGGCCCCGGCGACCCCGGACTGCTCACCAGACGCGGGTATGACGCCCTCTGGGCAGCCGACGTCGTCGTCACGGACCGCCTCGCGCCGGTGAGCCTGCTCGCCGACCTCCCCGCGCACGTCGAGGTCGTGGACGTGTCAAAGATCCCCCGCGGCCGCTTCACGCCGCAGGAGGAGATCAACCGCGTCCTGGTGGAGCACGCCCTGCGCGGACGACGCGTGGTGCGGTTCAAGGGTGGGGACTCGTTCGTGTTCGGGCGCGGCTACGAGGAGGTCCTGGCCTGCCGCGAGGCCGGCGTGCCGGTCGAGGTGGTCCCCGGCGTCACGTCGGCCGTGTCCGTCCCCGAGCTCGCCGGCATCCCGGTCACCAACCGCGGGACGGTGCAGGGCTTCACCGTCGTCAGCGGGCACGCGGCCCCCGACGACCCGCGCAGCACCGTCGACTGGGACGCCCTCGCGCGCGCCGGCACGACGATCGTCGTCCTCATGGGCGTGGAGACGCTGCCGCGGATCGCCGTGGCGCTCCTGGCCGCCGGCCGTGACGACCGGACGCCCGTCGCCTGCGTCATGGACGGCGGGCTGCCCTCGATGCGCACCGTTCGCACCACCCTGGCAGCCCTCGCCGCCGACGGTGTGCCGGAGGGTCTGGTGCCCCCGGCGGTCACCGTCGTCGGAGACGTCGCCGCACTGTCCTGAGCGCCCACCGTGCCACCGCCCGGACTAGGGTTGGCGCCATGAGCAACGACGCCTACACCTGGTCCTACCTCGACGCCGAGGGCCGCCCGACGACCTCCGAGGCGCTGCCGGCGCTGACCTTTCCCAGCCAGGGCGAGGCCGAGGCGTGGTTCGCCCAGGAGTGGGAGGACGTCAAGGCCGCGGGCGTCGACGCGGTGACGCTGCTGCGCGGCGAGGACGTCGTCTACGGACCCATGTCGCTGCAGGCGATGGGGGAGTGACGGTGGCCGACCCGCTGCCCGCCGACCTGGCCCGCTCCCTGCAGCACCTGGTCGGCACGGCGCAGCACGAGTGGCGCAGCCCCGGCGTGAGCGCCGGGGTGGTGCGGGACGGGCGCCTGGTGTGGTCGACGCACGTGGGCTCGGCCCGGCTGGACGGGGAGCTCGTCCGCGGCGCCGAGGACGGTGATCGGGGCGCCCCCGCGCGCAACGCCGTCGACGACACCCAGTACCTCATCGGGTCGGTCACCAAGACCTTCAGCGCCGTCACCATCATGGCGCTGCGCGACCGGGGCCGGCTGTCGGTCGAGGACACGCTCGACGACCTGCTGCCCGGCACGCCGTTCGGCGACCTGACGCTGCGGTCGCTGCTTGCCCACGCCTCCGGCCTGCAGCGCGAGCCCGCCGGCCACCTGTGGGAGTCCTTCGAGGCCCCCGACGAGGACGGGCTCCTGCGTGACCTGGTCCGCGCCGAGCGCGTCCTGCCCCCGCAGCGGGCCTTCCACTACTCCAACCTCGCCTACGCGCTGCTCGGGCAGGTGATCGCCCGGGTCGAGGAGCGACCCTGGCAGGACGTCGTGCGCGAGGTCGTGCTCGACCCGCTCGGTATGACGCGCACCGGTCTCGTGCCGGACGAGCAGGACCGGGCGCACGGCTACCAGATCCACCCGCACGCGCGCACGGCGACCCTCGAGCCGGTGATCGACCTGCGCTCGACCGCCCCGCTCGGCGGCCTGTGGTCCACCGTCGCCGACCTGGGTCGTTACGCCGCGTTCTGCTCCGACCCGGGACGCTTCGACGTCCTGGCGCCGGAGACGGTCACCGAGATGTGCAGCCCGGTGATCATGGCGGACCCCGACGACTGGACCACGGGCCAGGGGCTGGGCTTCGGACTCTTCCGCCGGGGCGAGCGCGTCTTCGCAGGTCACGGTGGCGCCATGCCCGGCTTCCTGACCGGCCTGCGCTTCCGGCCCCGCGACCGGGTGGGGGCCGTGGTCTTCGCCAACGCGACGTCCGGTCCGGCACCCCTCGGCCTCGCGACCGACCTGCTGTGCGCCCTGCTGGACCACGAGCCCACCACGCCCTGCGTGTGGACGCCGTCGCGGCAGGACGACGAGCGTGGCGAGCTGCTGGGGCGGTGGTGGAGCGAGGGCTCGCCCCTGGACTTCGAGATCCGGGGGGACGCCCTGTGGTCCACGATGCCGGGGTCTCGCGGCGCCCTCGACGACACGCGCTACGAGCAGGTGGACCGCGATCTCTACCGAGCGGTCGAGGGACGCGAGCGCGGTGAGCGCCTGAAGCTCGTCCGCGACGCCGACGGACGGATCACCAAGCTCTACTTCGCGACCTACGCCGTCACGCGCGAGCCGCTGGCCTTCGCCGAGCTCCAGAGCAGGTAGCGGTAGCGACGAGCGATGCTCGCTGTGGTCCGGCGCCGGTCCTGAGGAGGGCCTGAGCAGGTCCTGACCAGGTCAAGGACAGGTCTAGAGCACCGGCCCGCGGCCCTCGCCGCGACGCCCCACGAGGTGCATCAGCGTGCCCATCCGGCGATACGGCTCGGTGCGGCCGAGGCGCTCCTCCACCGCCAGGATCTCGGCGAGCTCGCCCGGGTCCTCGGGGACCGGGGTGTCGACCGCCACGCCGTCGGTGAACGTCCGGATGCCGTACCAGTACTCCAAGGAGCACCGGATCCCTCCGAAGAACGCGCCGAGCCGCTCCAGCGAGTCGGCCCGGCAGCCGACACCGAGCTCGTTGGTGTAGCGCGGGTCGCGCCGGTCCCACCCTGACCGGTCGACCTCGTCCAGCACCGTGCGCGCCTGGGCGAAGTCGCCGCGCAGCACATGTCGCCAGGCCATGGCTCCGGCGTTGCGCGCCACCACGGAGACGATGCCGTCCACATGGACCCGCCGTCCCAGCGCACGGAGGGCGGGGTTGGGGTCGTCGACATACATGAGGACGCCGTGGCAGAGCACGGCGTCGAACGTGCGGCCCTCGAGGGCCGCCATGGTGTCCAGGGTCTCGAGCGAGCCGTCCAGGACGGCTATCCGGCCGCGGACGGCCGCCGGCTCGGCGGCGAGCGCATCCTCGCAGGCGGCGCGCATCTGGGGGTCGGGCTCCACGGCGACGACCTCGTAGCCCTGGCGGGCGAGGTGGATCGCCTGCGTCCCCTGGCCGGCGCCCACGTCGAGGACGCTCGCCGGGGGTAGGGCGAGGTGCACCTCGAGCTGGCGGCGGACGAGCTCCTGGCGCACGACGTTGCGCAGCAGCCCCTGGCGGTCGAGCCAGCGGTCGCGACCGGCGTCGAAGCCCGCCTCGGTCACCGGGGCTTCTCGCCCCGCTTGACCTGCGCACGGGGCACGCGCGTCGGGCGCAGCTGGAAGGCGCGCATCCCGGAGTAGAAACCGGCGCGCGGGGGCCAGATCTCGCCCGGGTGGGTGGCCGCGAACTTCCGCTTCATCGCGTAGTGCACGAGGGTCTGCTCGACGACGCCCAGCAGGATGACGCCGTAGGTCAGGACCATGACCGCCGTGATCAGGCCGGGGTTCTTGAGCTGCCCCACCAGCAGCGACAGGATCATCGCCACGATCAGCGCGGGCATCGTGAACTCCGCGATGTTCCACCGCGCGTCGATGTAGTCGCGCATGTAGCGGCGCGCCACGCCCCGGTCGCGGGGGAGCAGGGCCCACTCCTCGCCGCGCATCATGGCCTGCTGCTGCTTGGCGCGCTCCTCGCGGGACACGGCGCGGTCGCGCTGCGCGGCGGCCTTGCGGTCCGTCTCGATGAGCGGTCGCCGCCGGGCGGCCTCGGCCTCGCGCCGCTTGGGCGTGGGGCGGTTCTTGGCCCCGGGGCGGTCCGTGTGGGCCTGCTCCTCGAGCTGCTCGAGGGTCGCGGCCTCGGTCTTCTTGCGTCCTAGCACGAGGGTCAGCCTATCGGCCCACGAGGTCGCCGGCCGCACGGCTCACGGACGCCCGCTCGCCCGACGGTAGGCTCGACCTCGCCGATCGCCCTGCCGAAGGAGTCCTCGCATGTCCGTCCGTCCCGTCGTGATCTACGGCGAGCCCGTGCTGCACCGTCGCGCGGAGGCGGTGACCGAGTTCGACGACGCCCTCCGGGAGCTCATCGAGGACATGTACGCCACGATGGACGCCGCCAACGGCGTGGGCCTCGCGGCCCCCCAGATCGGTGTGGGGCTGCGGATCTTCACCTACGAGATGGCCAACGACGACGGCGTGCCGCACCGCGGGGTGGTGATCAACCCCGTGGTCACGACCTCCGGCAAGCCGTCCGAGGACCCGGACCCGCACGACGACGCCGAGGGCTGCCTCTCGGTCCCCGGCGAGTCCTTCCCCCTCGTCCGCCCGCTGCGCGCGCACGTCATCGGGCAGGACGTCGAGGGCAACCGGCTGGAGTGGGACGCGACCGGCTGGTTCGCTCGATGCATGCAGCACGAGTACGACCACCTCAACGGCACGTTGTACGTCGACCGGCTCGAGGGGCGCTGGGCCCGCAAGGGCAAGCGGATGCTCAAGGCGAACGGCTGGAACGTCCCCGGGCTGACCTGGATGCCGGGCGTCGACGCGGATCCCTTCGGTCATGACGACGTGGACGCCGACGGCGACGTCGAGATCGTGGAGGGGGCCCGGGGGTCGGACCAGGTCACGGTCCCGGAGGGCGGGGAGACCGAGCGCCGGTGAGGATCCTCGTCGCCCCGACCGCCTACCGCGGCACCCTGACGGCCGCCCTGGCCGCGGACGCGATCGCGCAGGGCTGGCGTCGTGCCGCGCCGCACGACCAGGTCCAGACCCTGCCGCTGTCGGACGGCGGCGAGGGCTTCGTCGACGTGCTCAGCAGCCTGCCCGGGGCCAGGACCTTGGCCACCACCGTGCGGGGCCCGCTGGGTGGGGAGGTGCCGGGCGTCGTGCTGCTGCTCGACGGCCCGAGAGGGACGGTCGCGTATGTCGAGGCCGCCCAGGCCTGCGGCCCCGCCCTCCTGCCGGCCGACAGCCGCGACCCCTGGCGCACCTCGTCCCACGGTGTGGGGCAGCTCGTGCGCGAAGCCATCGCGGCCGGCGCGTCCTCGGTGGTGATCGGTGTCCGGGACCTGCTGTGCAACGACGGTGGCTATGGCCTGTGGTGTGCCCTCGCCCGTCGACCGTCCCCCGACGATGGGCTGCCAGCTGGACCTCAGCACGAGGTCGAGGGTTTGGACTGGCTCGGCGACCTCCGTGGATCTCTGATCGAGGCCAAGGTCGAGCTCGTCGTGGCCACGCCGGACGAGCTGCCCCTGCTCGGGCTCCAGGGCACCTCGGCCCAGCAGGGACCGTCTCGAGGGGCGACCCCTGAGCAGGCCCAGGCCCTCGAGCGGAGGCTCGGAGCTCTCGTCGACGCCGTCGGACGTGTCGTCCCCGGCCCGACCGACCTGCTCACCGGCAGACGCCATCGTGTGGACAAGCTGGCGGGTGCAGGTGCGGGCGGGGGGATCGGCTATGCCGTGCTCGTCCTCGGCGGGACGGTGCAGCCGGTGGGCGAGGTCCTCGCCGCCGCGCTCGACCTCGACGATGCCGTGGCCGCCTGCGACCTGGTGGTGACGGGGGAGGGCCGGCTGGACTGGGCGAGCCTGCGCGGCCGGGTGCCCGCCGTGCTGGGCGAGACGGCGCTGCGCCACGCGCGGCCGGTGGTCGTCATACCCGGTCAGAGCCTGGTCGGGCGCCGGGAGTGCGCGGCGATCGGCGTGACGGGCATCTATCCCGTCGCCGACTCGATCACGGCCGTCCCCCGGGCGATGGCGGATCCCGCGGGCAGCCTCACCGCACGCGCCGAGCGGGTGGCCCGCACCTGGTCGCCCGCCCCGCCGAGCGCATCGGCCCCCGGCACCACGCCGCCCGGCTGACACCCGGCAGTCCTCCGCCGTCGCGCCCCCACATCTCGTCCGCGCGCCATTTCCGGGAACACGGAGCCGTGTGCGAAGGTTGTTGTTCGTATCCCGCCGACCTGTGCGGGGGATCCCGAACCATGGAGGAGACTGCTCATGAGTCTTCAGGACGACACCCAGACGCGCGCTGACTCGGTCGACGCTGCCACGCACGGGGTGCAGCTGACCGACGTCGCCGCCGTCAAGGTCAAGAGCCTGCTCGAGCAGGAGGGCCGCGACGACCTCCGGCTGCGCGTGGGCGTGCAGCCCGGCGGCTGCTCCGGTCTCATCTACCAGCTCTACTTCGACGAGCGCACCCTCGACGGCGACCTCGTCCGTGACTTCGACGGTGTCGGAGTCGTGGTGGACCGGATGAGCGCCCCCTACCTGGACGGCGCGTCGATCGACTTCGCCGACACGATCGAGAAGCAGGGGTTCACCATCGACAACCCCAACGCGGGCAGCAGCTGCGCCTGCGGCGACTCCTTCAGCTGAGCCGCACCCGCAGCACCACGAGCGGCACAGCACCACCAAGCACGTCGAGCGCCCGAGGGGCGGCACCGCGATCTCGCGGGGCCGCCCCTCTCGCGTCGCTCCGGTAGGGTCGGCGCGTGCAGATCCTCGTCACCGGGTCCATCGCGACCGACCACCTCATGACCTTCGAAGGCCGCTTCGCCGACTCCCTGCTCGTGGAGCAGCTGGACAAGATCTCGGTCTCCTTCCTGGCCGACCGCCTCGACATCCGGCGCGGGGGCGTGGGTGCCAACATCTCGTTCGGACTCGCCGCCCTGGGGCAGCGCCCGGTCCTCGTCGACGCGGTGGGCAAGGACTTCGCCGACTACCAGACCTGGCTGGTGGACCACGGGGTCGACTGCGACCACGTCCACCGCTCGCAGGACCAGCACACGGCACGCTTCGTGTGCACGACCGACCGCGATTTGGCCCAGATGGCGACGTTCTACGCCGGCGCGATGAACGAGGGCAACCGCATCGACCTGGCCCAGGTCGTCCGCGAGCTGGGTCAGGTCGACCTGGTGGTCATCGCCCCCAGCGACCCCGCGCGCATGACCCGGCACACGCAGCAGTGCCGCGAGCTCGGCGTCCCCTTCGCCGCGGACCCGTCCCAGCAGCTGGCGTTCATGGACGGCCCGGCCATCCGCGGGCTGATCGACGGTGCCGACTACCTGTTCACCAACGAGTACGAGCTGCACCTCGCCGCGCAGAAGACCGGGTGGACCGTCGACGAGATCACCGACCGGGTACGGGTCCGCGTGACGACGCGCGGCAAGGACGGCGCCGAGATCATTGCCCGTGGCCAGGAGCCCGTGCGGGTGGCGGCGGCGCTGACCGAGACGGTCGTCGACCCCACGGGCGTCGGTGACGCCTTCCGGGCGGGGTTCCTGGCCGGCGTCGCGGCCGGCCTGGGGCACGAGCGGTCGGCCCAGCTGGGCTCCATACTCGCCACGCACGTCCTCGAGACCACCGGCACCCAGGAGTACCACCTCGACCACGAGGGCTTCTACGCCCGGCTGGCGGACGTCTACGGCCAGGATGCCGCGGACGAGCTGGCCGCTGCGGTCACGCTGAGGTGACCCCGCCGGTCGAGCCGCCGCCGAGCCCCTGGCACCTCACGCTGGACGGCGCCGAGCCGGGGGAGGACGTCGTGGGCGTCGGCGCCGACCTGAGCCCCGGGACGCTCCTGGCGGCCTACCGCACCGGCATCTTTCCCATGGGTCTGGGGGAGGGCGGGCGAGGGCCGCTCGGCTGGTGGTCCCCGGACCCGCGCGGCGTCCTCGAGCTGGGTGACCTGCGGGTCAGCCGCTCCCTGCGCCGTTCGTGCCGGCGCCTCGAGGTGCGCGTCGACACCGCGTTCGACGAGGTCGTGGCCGGCTGCGCCGATCCCTCCCGCTCGGGGAGGTGGATCACGCCGGCCGTGGCCCGCGCCTACTCCGAGCTGCACGGGCTCGGCTGGGCGCACAGCGTCGAGGCATGGGACGGGGGCGAGCTCGTCGGCGGGTTGTACGGCATCGCGGTCGGGGGTCTGTTCGCGGGGGAGTCGATGTTCCACCGGACGACCGATGCCTCCAAGGTCGCGCTCGTCGGGCTGGTCGACCTGCTCACGGCTGACCTGGAGGACGTCCGCGCGTCCGGCGGTGACCGCCTGGTCGACGTTCAGTGGAGCACCCCCCACCTCGCCGGGCTGGGGATCACGGAGGTCCCGCGGGCGGCCTACCTGGCTCGCCTGCCCCGGCTCCTGCGGAGCCCGCTGCCGGCCGTATGGCGCTGAGCCGCCCGAGATCCGGGGTCGGAGCAGTGCGGCGCGACTCACATCACGAGTTGCCGAGCAACGGGTCCACGCGGCGTGTGCGGGGAGGCGATCTGGGCCATTCACAGGGTAGGGTTCGAGTTGTCTGTTCCCTGTATGAGTGCTTCACCATGTCGGAAGGTGCGTCTGTTGCGCAGGCACAATGACTCATCGCGAGCAACCAAGCGCTCCCGTCTCCTGACGGGCGGCCTGGGTCTCGTGGTACTGACCACGCTGTTGAGCGGGTGCAGCGAGGCCGCGCAGCGCGGTTTCCTCCCCCGCGGAGCGACGACCTCCACGCAGCGCATCGAGAGCCTCTGGGTCTGGTCGTGGATCGCCGCGCTGGTCGTGGGCTGCATCGTCTGGGGCCTGACCATCTACTGCATGGTCGCGTTCAAGCGCAAGAAGACCGACACGGGCTACCCGGCGCAGCTGCGCTACAACGTCCCCGTGGAGATCTTCTACACCGTCGTGCCGATCCTGATGGTGGGCGTGCTGTTCTTCTACACCGCGCGCGACGAGGCTGCGCTGCTGGACACGACCAAGAAGCCCGACGTGACCGTCAATGTCGTGGGCAAGCAGTGGAGCTGGGACTTCAACTACGTCGAGGCCAACACCTACGTGGCCGGCAAGCAGGCCAAGCTCGACGGCAAGCCCGGCGCCGAGGCGGCGCTCCCGACCCTGGTCCTGCCCGTCGACAAGCGAGTGGAGTTCGTCCTGACCAGCCGCGACGTCATCCACTCGTTCTGGGTCCCGGCCTTCCAGCAGAAGCTCGACATGATCCCCGGACGGGTCAACAAGTTCCAGGTCGTCCCCGACCGGATCGGTGACTACAAGGGCAAGTGCGCCGAGCTCTGCGGCGCCTACCACTCGGAGATGCTGTTCAACGTCAAGGTCGTCTCCCAGGCGGACTACGACAAGCACATCGCCGACCTCAAGGCTTCGGGGCGCACCGGTCAGCTGCCCAACGGTCTCAACCGCGAGAAGCTCGAGCCGGCCGAGCAGGCCAAGATCCCGACGACGCAGGGGAGCAGCAACTGATGGCCACCGCAACCACGACCCGTGAGCCGCAGACGCCCCGACAGATCCGGGACGAGCGACGCAAGAAGTCGATCGGCACGCAGATCGCCAACGTGCTGACGACGACCGATCACAAGGTGATCGGCAACATGTACTTCGTGACCTCCGTCGCGTTCTTCATGATCGGCGGGCTGCTCGCCCTGCTGATCCGCCTCGAGCTGTTCGGCCCCGGGCTGCAGATCGTGGACAACCCCGAGCAGTTCAACCAGCTCTTCACCATGCACGGCACGATCATGCTGCTGCTGTTCGCGACGCCCCTGTTCGCCGGTTTCGCGAACGCGCTGGTCCCGCTGCAGATCGGCGCACCGGACGTCGCCTTCCCGCGGCTCAACGCGCTGGCCTACTGGATGTACCTCTTCGGTGGCCTCGTCGCGGCGTTCGGCTTCCTCACCCCCAACGGCGCGGCGTCCTTCGGCTGGTTCGCCTACGCTCCGCTGTCGGACGCGAGCTACAGCCCCGGCCTGGGCGGTGACCTCTGGGTCTTCGGCCTCGCCCTCGGTGGCTTCGGCACGATCCTGGGTGCCGTCAACTTCATCACGACGATCCTGTGCATGCGTGCGCCGGGCATGACGATGTTCCGCATGTCGGTGTTCACCTGGACCGTCCTGGTGACGTCGCTGCTCGTCATCATGGTCTTCCCGGTCCTGGCCGCGGCTCTCTTCGCGCTCGGCGCGGACCGCAAGTTCGGCTCGTTCATCTTCTCGCCGGACAACGGCGGCCCCGTGCTGTGGCAGCACCTCTTCTGGTTCTTCGGCCACCCCGAGGTCTACATCATCGCCCTGCCGTTCTTCGGCATCATCAGCGAGGTCATCCCGGTCTTCTCCCGCAAGCCGATCTTCGGCTACAAGACCCTGATCTTCGCGACCGTGGCCATCGCCGCCCTGTCGATGTCGGTGTGGGCCCACCACATGTACGTCACCGGCCAGGTCCTGCTGCCCTTCTTCTCGGTCATGACGATGCTCATCGCCGTCCCGACCGGCGTGAAGTTCTTCAACTGGATCGGCACGATGTGGGGTGGCTCGCTCACCTTCGAGACCCCGATGATCTGGGCGATCGGCTTCATCGTCACCTTCTGCTTCGGCGGCCTGACCGGCGTCATCCTCGCGAGCCCGGCCATGGACTTCCACCTGTCCGACTCGTACTTCGTGGTCGCGCACTTCCACTACACGGTGTTCGGCACGGTCGTCTTCGCGATGTTCGCCGGCTTCTACTTCTGGTGGCCCAAGTTCACCGGCAAGATGCTCGACGAGACGCTCGGCAAGGTTCACTTCTGGATGCTCTTCATCGGCTTCCACGGCACCTTCCTCATCCAGCACTGGCTGGGTGTCGAGGGCATGCCGCGCCGCTACGCGGACTACCTGCCCGAGGACGGCTTCACCTTCTTCAACCAGATCTCGACGGTCTTCGCCGTGATCCTGAGCCTGTCGATGCTGCCCTTCCTCTACAACGTCTGGCACACCGCGCGCCACGCGCCCAAGGTCCTGGTCGACGACCCGTGGGGCTACGGCGCCTCGCTGGAGTGGGCCACGTCCTGCCCGCCGCCGCGGCACAACTTCGACAGCATCCCGCGGATCCGCTCCGAGCGTCCCGCGTGGGACCTGCACCACCCGGACTCCGAGGGTGCCCACCCGCAGGCCGACCCGGCCACCATGCAGCGTCTCGGCACGGACTCCGGCCGGCGTGACGGTGCGACCTCCACCGCCGCGCACCGAGAGGACCGCCACTGATGCGCACCGCCGTCAAGCTCTTCACCATCCTGGGCTTCTTCTTCCTGCCGGTGGGCATCATCTACGGCTTCGTGACCAGCTGGTCGGAGCCGGTGGGTGTCGTGGCGCTGCTGCTGCTCGTGCCCGAGATGTGGATGTCGGCCTTCTACATCCACGCCACGGCCAAGCGCCTGCCTGCGGTCGGTCCCGAGGACAACCCGCGTGGGGAGATCGCCGACGCCGAGGGCGACTACGGCTTCTTCGCCCCCAAGTCCTGGTGGCCGATCATGCTGGCCGGCGCGGCTGCCCTCATGTTCATGGGCATCGCCGTCGGTTGGTGGTTCTTCCTGCTGGCCGCGGGCCTCGGGATCATCGGCCTCATCGGCTGGGTGTTCGAGTTCTTCCACGGGGAGCACGCGGTCTGACCACGTGCAACCTGCCGGGCCCCGGGGACGTCATGTCCTCGGGGCCCGTGCGCGCGCTCGATGCGTTTGGTCGAGCCGTCGCGCAGCAGCGGTCTCCCGGTCACGATCTGGCCACCGTGTGACCGTCGGTCACTCTCGGTCACATTTGTTCGACTAGCCTGGGCGGGGATCCAGGACGTTCACTCAGGGGGAGATCCACGCATGTTCCGGACGACGCGCGCCGACGCGACGACAGCTCTCGCGGTCACCACGGCTATGACGGCACTGACGGCCCTGGCGGGCTGCTCCGGGGGCCAGACCGCATCGGGGGGTCCAGCGGCACGGTCTGCGACCCCGAGCGCCTCACAGACCCCTGCGGCGTCCTCCACGACCGCGCGGCCCCGCTCTGCTCCTGCCACGGTGACGGTGACGCCGGCCGACCGGGCGCGCGGCATCGAGCCTGGGGCGCCCGTCAAGGTCGCCGCCTCGGGTGGCACCGTCACCGACGTCGTCGTGACCGACGACAAGGGAGCCAAGGTTCCCGGGACGGTCAAGGACGGGGTGTGGACGCCTGCCAGCCGTCTCGGCCTGGACTCGGCCTATTCCGTACGCTCGGTCGTCACCCTCGCCGACGGGCGGTCGCAGACCGCGACCTCGTCCTTCCGGACGCTCAAGCCCGAGACGACCGCGAAGTACACGCTGCTGCCCTCCGACGACACGGTCGGCGTCGGCATGCCGGCCATTGTGCAGTTCGCCTCGTCGGTCAAGACGCCCCAGCAACGGGCCGAGGTGGAGCGCAGCATGAAGGTCACCACCGAGCCGGCCGTCGAGGGATCCTGGGGATGGCTCGACGACCGGCAGCTGATGTGGCGGCCCAAGGACTACTGGAAGCCGGGGACCAAGGTCACCATGGACGCTCGGCTCGCCGGGCTGCAGACGGGTGAGGGCAAGTATGTCGGGAGGAACGACACCAAGACCTTCACGATCGGCCGCTCGCAGGTGAGCACGGTCGACATGAAGACGCATCATATGACGGTCGTGCGGGACGGGCAGCAGGTCAAGAACATCCCCGTCACCACCGGCAAGCCCGGCTTCATCACCCGGTCGGGGACCAAGGTCATCATGGAGAAGGTCGGCGCGATGACGATGGACTCCGCCACCGTCGGCATCCCCAAGGGCAACCCGGAGTACTACAAGCTCGACACGAAGTGGAACATGCGGATCACGTGGACGGGGGAGTTCCTCCACGCGGCCCCCTGGTCGCAGTGGGCCCAGGGCAGGCGCAACGTCTCGCACGGCTGCACCAACATGGGTCTGGACGACGCGCGCTGGATGTTCGAGAGCTCCATGGTGGGCGACGTCGTGCAGTTCACCGGCTCGGACCGCCCGTTCAAGCCCACCGAGGGCATCGGGGTCTGGCAGTACTCCTGGCCGCAGTGGCAGCAGCAGAGCGCCCTGCGCTGAACCGAGGTGCCGGGTGGGCTCCCGGCATACGGCCTGGACGTCCTCGGCCGACGCCCCCTGTCAGCCCCAGCCCATCGCGTGGAGACGCTCGTCGTCGATGCCGAAGTGATGGGCGATCTCGTGCACGACCGTCACGGTGACCTCGTCCCGCAGATCCTCGAGGTCCTCGCACAGGCGGGAAAGCGGCCCGCGGTAGAGGTAGATCCGGTCCGGCAGCATGCCCCCGAGACCCCAGCCACGCTCCGTCAGCGGCGTGCCCTCGTAGAGGCCCAGCAGGTCGCCGAGGTCCTCCGGGGGCTCGTCCTCGACCAGGAAGACGACGTTGTCGAGCAGGGCCATCAGCTCCTGCGGCACGTCGTCGAGCGCATCCCCGACAGCCGCGTCGAAGGTCGCGTCGTCCACGGTCACGGGCATGGCACCAGCCTCCCACGTCCGCCTGACGGCTGTTGCCTCCCGGCCCGAGCAGGCATGGTCCGTCCGCAGGCGCCCGGCAGCGAGCGGTCTGCCCTGCAGGCTCAGCGGACCCAACGGGCTCAGCGGACCCAGACGACGAGATGGGCGTCCTCCCGGGGGAGGACGCCCATCTACGGATTCGTCGGTGTCGGTACGTGGTACCAGGACTCCGGCGTCAGTGCCGCTCGACCTCGGCGGTGCGCTGACCCTCGATCGCCTCATGGCCGTGCCCGTCGTGGTGCGCGGCGGCGACGTCGCGCGGGGTGACAGGCTGGATGTCGTCCTCGAAGAAGAAGCGCGACAGGCGTGCGCGCCTCTTGTCCGAGGTCGTGCCAGGCCGCGGGATCCCGTGAGCATCGGTGGCGTCCCCGAGCTCGAGGGGGCGGTGCGCCTCGTGCTGGACAAGGTTCCACCGGGTGTACTCGTCGATGTCCTCGTGCTTCTCCGTGAACCTGCCGTCTGCGTCCCGGATGATCCGACCGGTCTCGCGTCCGTGGAGCACCAGGTCGCGGTCGCGGCGCTGCAGCGAGATGCAGACGCGCTTGGTGACCCAGAACGCCAGGACGGGGAGGACGAAGAAGCCGATCCGCAGGAACCACGTGATGTCGTTGATCGACAGGTGCAGGTGGGTGGCGATCAGGTCGTTGCCCGCGGCCGCCCACAGGACGGTGTAGGCCGTGATGGCGGCCAGGCCGATCGCCGTGCGGGTCGGGGCGTTGCGGGGACGCTGCAGCAGGTGGTGCTCGCGGTTGTCGCCGGTGATCCAGCGCTCGAAGAACGGGTAGGCACCGAGCAGGACGTAGACGAGGGGCAGCAGCAGCAGCGAGCCGATGAGCACGCCGTAGGTCAGCGTGTAGCCGCCGACCGTGACCTCGGTCCAGCCGGGCATGAGGCGCAGGGCTCCGTCGGCGAAGCCCATGTACCAGTCAGGCTGCGACCCCGCGGTCACCTGGGTCGGGTCGTAGGGGCCGTAGTTCCAGATCGCGTTGATCGAGAACAGGCTCGAGATGAGGGCGGTGATGCCGAAGACGATGAAGAAGAACCCGCCCGCCTTGGCGGTGTAGACCGGCATCAGCGGGTAGCCCACGACGTTGTCGTTGGTGCGGCCCGGCCCGGGGTACTGCGTGTGCTTGTGGACCATCACCAGGATGAGGTGCGCGGCCAGCAGACCGACGAGGATCGCCGGGAGCAGGAGCACGTGGGCGGCGAAGAGCCGGGGGATGATCGCCTCGCCGGGGAAGGTGCCGCCGAAGAGGAAGTAGACGAAGTAGGAGCCGATGACCGGGATGGTCAGCATGAAGCCCTGCGCGGCGCGCAGACCCGTGCCCGACAGCAGGTCGTCGGGGAGGGAGTAGCCGGCGAAGCCCTCGACCAGCGCGAGCATGGCCATGAGCGCGCCGATGACCCAGTTGATCTCACGCGGCTTGCGGAAGGCGCCGGTGAAGAACACCCGGAACATGTGGACGACCAGCGCGACCACGAAGATCAGGGCCGCCCAGTGGTGGATCTGACGGATGAGCAGACCGCCGCGGACGTCGAACGAGATGTCCAGCGTCGAGCGGTAGGCCTCGGACATGTGGATGCCCTTGAGCGGGACGTAGGACCCGTTGTACTCCACGTGGCCGGCGCTCGGGACGAACCACATGGTCAGGAAGACTCCGGTGATCAGGCAGATGATCATGGAGTACATCGCGACCTCGCCGAGCATGAACGACCAGTGGTCCGGGAAGACCTTGCTCATCATGTAGCGGACGCCCTTGGCGGCGCCGGTGCGGTCGTCGACCCAGCCACCGACACCGGCCAGGCCACCGGGCTTGCGCGCCGTGCGGACCTCGCGGATGTCGTCGGTCCTCAGGTCGTTGGTCGATCGAGTGCTGCTGCTCATCAGCCACGCTCCCAGAAGCTCGGGCCCACTGCCTCGGCGAATCCAGAGTCGGCGACGAGGTAGCCCTCGTCGTCCACCGTGATCTTGAGCTGCGGCAGCGGGCGGTGCGCCGGGCCGAAGATCACCTTGCAGTCCTGCGTGACGTCGAAGGTCGACTGGTGGCAGGGGCAGAGCAGGTGGTGGGTCTGCTGCTCGTAGAGGCCCACCGGGCACCCCACGTGGGTGCAGATCTTGGAGTACGCCACGATGCCCTGGTAGCCCCAGTCACGTTCCTTCTTGACCAAGATGTCGTCGGGGTCGAGACGCATGAGCAGGACCGCGGCCTTGCCCTTCTCGTTGAGCGGGTGCTCGGACTTCTCGATGCCCTCGGGGAGCACGTGGTAGACCGAGCCGATCGTGACCTCGTCCGCCCGGATGGGGAGGTTCTGGGGGTCGCGCATCAGGCGCGGCCGACGGCCCTTGGGCCAGTGCTTCTGGTCCCAGAAGGTCGTGGACAGGTCGTTGCCCGGGACGGGGCCGAGGCCACCGAGCACGGGGAGGACCAGGGGGATGGCGAACAGGCCGAGCGCACCGCCCAGCGTCGCCTTGATCAGCGGACGACGGTTGAGCTGAGCGGCCTCCCCACCCTCGGTGAGGGCCTGCGCGAAGCCCGCCCGCTCCTCGGGGGAGCTGCGGAGCTCGTGACGCTCCTCGACGACCTCGTGGTCGGGCATGAGCGTCTTGGCCCAGTGCACGGCGCCCGCGCCGATGAAGAAGAGGCTGATGGCGAGGGTCAGACCGAGCGCCAGGTGGAGCGCGAGCACGTTGCCCAGGAACGGGATGCCGACGTAGCTGTGCTGCGGGATCACGAAGTACAGCACGATGAAGGCCAGCGTGCCGAGGATCGACAGCAGGAACATCGTCGCGACCTGGCGCTCGGCGCGCCGGGCGGCAGCAGGGTCCCGGTCCGCCAGCCGCTCGACGTGCGGGGGGAGTCCGGGGTTCTGGAAACGGTCGGGGATCCCGCCCTGGCCGACGACGTCGCCCTGGTCGAGACGCACGGCATCCTTGCCAAAGTCGTTGGAGTCAGTCATGCGATGCGATGCCCCATCAGGAACGGAGTGGTTGGACTGGTCGCTGGTGCTCATCGCTCAGGCCGCCTTCTTGCCGAGCCACACCGCGGCGAGGATCATCAGGCCGATGCCGAGGGTCCAGGCGAGCAGCCCCTCGGGGACCGGGCCGAGGTTGCCCAGGGCGGCGCCGCCAGGGTTCTTGTCCTCGTCCATGGCCTTGAGGAAGGTGATGACGTCGCGCTTGGCCTCGGGGCTGAGGTTGGCGTCGTTGAACACCGGCATCGACTGCGGGCCGGTCTGCATCGCCTCGTAGATGTGCTTGCCCTCGACGCCGCGCAGGGTGGGCGCCCACTTGCCGCGCGTCAGGGCACCGCCGGAGCCCACGGCGTTGTGGCACATGGCGCAGTTGACGCGGTAGATCTCGCCGCCCTCGGCCGCGTTGCCGCCGCCCTCGGTGAACTCCTCGGAGGGAATCGCCGGGCCTGCGCCGAGCGAGGCCACGTAGGCGCTCATCTGGCGGATCTGCTCCTCGGAGAACTTCGGCTTGTTGCGGGGCGCCTGGACCGCGGGGGCCGCCATCGGCATACGACCGGTGCCGACCTGGAAGTCGACCGCCGCCGCACCGACGCCCGCGAGGGTGGGTGCGTCCGGGCCACCCTCGGCATTGAGGCCGTGGCAGCTGGCGCAGTTGGCGAGGAAGAGCTTCTTGCCCTCCTCGACGTCCTGGGCGGTGGAGGCGCTGGCCGTGGCCGTGGCGTCCTGCGGCTTGGCGACGGCGTAGGCCGTCCCCACCACGAGGAGCATGGCCAGGAGGAGCACGAACAGTGTGGCGGGGTGCCTGCGCCGGGCGGCCAACGCGTTCACGAAAGGGTCCTGTCGTCGACGGTCAAGGGGCGGATGCTGCTGTGTGTGTCGAGCTGCGTGGAGCTGGTCGTGGTCACTTGAGGATGTAGATCACCGCGAACAGGGCGATCCACACGACGTCGACGAAGTGCCAGTAGTAGGAGGTGACGATCGCCCCGGTGGCCTGCGCGTGGGTGTAGCGCCTGGTGGTGAAGCTGCGGGCGATGATCAGCAGGAAGGCGATCAGACCACCCGTGACGTGGATGGCGTGGAACCCGGTGGTCATGTAGAAGACCGACCCGTAGCCGTTGGAGTTCAAGGTGATGCCCTCGCTGGACAGCTTGGCGTACTCCCAGGCCTGACCCGAGACGAAGACCGCACCGAAGATGTAGGTGAGGACGTACCACTCGCGCATGCCCCAGCGCTTGACGTCCAGCAGCGACCCGGTGCGGGCCGGCTGGCCGGCCTCCGCCTTCCACACGCCGAGCTGGCACCAGACCGAGGAGATGACCAGGATCAGCGTGTTGACCGCCGCGAAGAGCACGTTGTGCTTGGGGGTCTCCGCGGCCCACTGCTCGGGGACGACCCCTCGGATCGTGAAGTACATCGCGAACAGGCCCGCGAAGAACATGAGTTCGCTGGAGAGCCAGACGATCGTGCCCACCGAGGCGAGGTTGGGTCGGGTCGCCGGGCCGAGCGCGGCATGGCTGGGGGAGCTGTGGTGCACAGCGGATGCAGTCGACACGACGCCATCTTGCCCCAAAAACGTGGGACTTGCCCAACGGCAGGCGATCTCCGGAGAGTCGGGAGCGTGAGAACACCCTGAGAACCCTGTCTGGCGGGTCTCGCGGGGGCCGCTAAGATCGGCCGCATGACCGCGAGCCACACTGCTTCGTCCAGCGGCACCGACGCCCCCCGGGGGCTTCGCGTCCTGCTCTACTCCGACGACGTCACGACGCGTGACAAGGTCCGCCTGGCGGTCGGGAAGCGCCCCGCCAAGGACGTCGTGATCGAGGCCTGGCACGAGGTGGCGACCGGCGAGATGGCCCTGCGCGACACCGAGAACGGGCAGTTCGACCTGCTGATCCTGGACGGGGAGGCCGGCAAGGTCGGGGGCATGGGCCTGGCCCGGCAGATGAAGAACGAGATCTACGGCTGCCCGCCCATCCTCGTGCTCACCGGTCGTCCTCAGGACAGCTGGCTGGCCGCCTGGTCCCAGGCCGACCTCGCCGTGCCGCACCCGCTGGACCCGCTGGCCCTGGCCACCGGCGTCTGCGAGCTGGTGCGTCGCGACCGCACCCCCGCGTGACGGAGATCATGCCGGACGCCGCCTCCCTCACCTGGCCCACGGTGCTGAGCAGCCTGGTCGAGGGGCGTCACCTGTCGCTGGGCGAGGCCCGGTGGGCCATGGGACAGATCATGTCGGGCGAGGCCACTCCTGCCCAGACCGCGGGCCTGCTCATGGCGCTGCGGGTCAAGGGCGAGACCGCCGAGGAGCTCCGCGGCCTCGCGGACGAGATGCTCGCGCACGCGCGTCCGCTGTCCGTCCCGGGCCCGTCTCTCGACATCGTCGGGACCGGGGGCGACCGCGCCAACACCGTCAACATCTCGACGATGTCCTCGTTGGTCATCGCGGGGGCCGGTGTGCGCGTCGTCAAGCACGGCAACCGTGCGGCCTCCTCCAAGTCCGGCTCGGCCGACGTCCTGGAGGCGCTGGGGGTCGCGCTGACGCTGCCGTCCGAGCGGGTTGCCGAGGTGGCGGACGAGGCCGGGATCACCTTCTGCTTCGCTCGCTCGTTCCACCCCTCGATGGCGCACGCCGCGGTGGCGCGCAGCGAGCTGGGGATCGGGACGGCATTCAACTTCCTGGGCCCGCTGACCAACCCGGCCCGGCCCACCTATGCGGTGGTCGGCTGCGCCGACGCTCGTATGGCGCCCCTCATGGCCGGCGTCTTCGCGGGGCGCGGGACGGACGCCGCCGTGTTTCGCGGCGACGACGGCTTGGACGAGGTCACGGTGTCGACCACGACCTCGGTGTGGTGGGTCGTGGACGGCGGGATCGTCGAGCGCACGCTCGACCCGCGCGAGCTGGGCTTCGACCTGCACGACCTCTCGACGCTCGTCGGCGACGACGCCGAGCACAACGCTGGTGTTGTGCGCCGCCTCCTGGAGGGCGAGACCGGTCCGGTCCGCGACGCGGTCCTGCTCAACGCCGGCCTGGGGCTGGCGGTCGCTGGTGCGCGGGACGGCGGTGGCGCGGCGGACCACGACGCGTTCGTCGCCCTGGTGGCTGACGGGGTGGAGCGTGCCCGGCGGGCGATCGACGATGGTCATGCCGCTCGGGTGCTGCAGCGCTGGATCACCTCGACCTCAGCCTGAGATCGAACGCCCCTTCTGGGCAACGGGCAGCGCTCAGCCGCTGGACCTGAGGCGTGGGGTGAACTCAGCCGTCGAACCCGAGGCTGAAGGCAGCCTCGAGGTCGTGCCGCGAGTAGGTGCGGAAGGCGATGTGGGTCTGGGTGCCGACGACGCCGTCGACCTTGTTGAGCCGATCGGCGATCACGTCGGCGAAGTCGTCGTGCTGACGCACCCGCACCATGGCGATCAGGTCGACGTCCCCGGTCACGGAGTAGACCTCGGTGACTCCCTCCAGCTCCGCGATGGCCTGGGCCACCTCGGGGATGCGGTCGACGTCGGCGTTGATGAGGACGATGGCTGAGATCACGAGCCCACCATAGTGGGCGACGCGGGAGACCGTCCCCCGGGACGGTCGTGCCCGTGGGACGTCGCGCCCCGGGTCGGCCAGGCGTCGAACCCCGGGTCGGTGGCGGCGGCCACGAGCGGCTCCAGGCGGGCGTGCTCCCGCTGCGCCCCGTGGACGGGGCAGCTCCACGACCCGTCCAGAGCGACGAGTCGCACGCCGTCGCTCTCGAGCCAGCGCAGGAGCAGCTCGGTCTCCTCGGCCGTCGCCGCGCCATGGTGGCCCACAGTCGGCGTGGGGACGTGCTCGGCGGAGGCACGCAGGGCCTCGACGTGCGGCATCGGATCGGCCCCGGGAGGGGTGACGACGGTCCCGGCCAGCCGGCCGTGACGGATGCACACGACCTCCCACCCGCCCCCGGGAGCCCGCCGGGCCGCCACGAGCTCTGGCGTGGTGCGCAACGGAGCCAGGCGTTGCGCCTTGCCGGCTCCGCGCACGAGGGCGAGCAGCCGGTCACGGACGACCCCCGCCTCCTCGAAGCGGTCCTCGCCGGACAGGTCGGCCATGCGGGCGTGGAGCGCGCCCACGACCGCGCGGCAGTCTCCCTCGAGCATGTCGCGGACGCGACCGGCCACCGCGGCATAGTCGTCGACCGACTGGGCGCCGGTGCAGGGGGCGCCGCAACGCCCCATCTCGGCCAGGGCGCACGCCGTGCTGCGGGGGCGCAGGCTCAGCCGCGGGGTGCACTGGCGCAGCGGGACCGCGTCGTGGACCGCGGCGACCGCGGCCTCGGCAGACAGCCGCGAGGAGTACGGGCCGGAGTAGGTCGCGCCGTCGTCGCGCACCTGCCGCACGAGGGACAGCCTGGGGAAGGGCTCGTCGGTCAGCTTGATCCAGACGCCGCGGTCCGGGTGGCGCGATCGTCGGTTGTAGCGGGGCTGGTGCGAGGCGATCAGTCGCAGCTCGCGGACCTGGGCCTCGAGCCGGGTGCCGCAGACGATGGGCGTGACCGACTCCGCGATCGCGACCATCTCCGCCATCCGCGTGCGTCGCTCGGACGCGGTGAAGTAGGACCGGACCCGGGACCGGATGTCCTGCGACGTGCCGACGTAGAGGGGCCGGCCCTGGGCGTCCTTGAAGACATAGACCCCCGGTCGTGACGGCAGCCCCTCGGCGAGGTGGCGCTTGCGCCGCTGGGCGGGGGACACGCGCGACGTGAAGGTCAACAGCTCGTCGAGGGTGTGGACGCCCTGGTTGCCGACGCGACCGACGAGCTCGTGCAGCACGTCGACGGTGGCCTTGGCGTCGTGCAGCGCCCGGTGGTCGGGGGTGGTGCGGGAGGAGAACAGGGCGGCGAGCGTGGCGAGCTTGTGGTTGGGCGCCTCGTCGCGGGGCACCAGCTGGCGGGCCAGGTGCACGGTGTCGAGCACGCGGAAGGCCGGCCAGTCCAGGCCGGACCGCTCCGCCGCGGCCCGCAGGAAGCCGACGTCGAAGCGGGCGTTGTGCGCGACGAGCACGCTGCCGCGGGCGAACTCCAGGAAGGACGGCAGGACCTGCGCGATCGCGGGCGCCTCGGCGACCATGGCGTCGGTGATGCCGGTGAGGACCGAGATGAACGCGGGGATGTGCGCGTGGGGGTTGACCAGGGTCTGGAACTCGCCCAGCTCCAGCCCGCCGCGGACCTTGACCGCGCCGATCTCGGTGATGGCGGAGGTGGCCGGGCTGCCACCGGTCGTCTCGAGGTCGACGACGACGAAGGTCGTCTCCGCGAGAGTGGGGCCCAGCTCGTCGAAGGTACCCTGGACGGGGGGTCCGGCGAGGAGGGTGGAGGTCGAGCTCATGGCGACGACCCTAGGGGCGACCACCGACAAGCCCCCTCGGTGGGGCCGTCGACACGCTGGCCCCCAGGGGGTCTGTCAGTGGTGGCACCTAGCGTTCTGGACATCGGGACCCTCCGGTCCCACCGACACGAGGAGTCACTCATGCTGCTGGAGTGCCGCACCTGCCCCGTTCGTGGCGACGCCTGCCGCGACTGCATGGTCAGCGCCCTCGTCGAGGGACCAGCGGTGCCGCTGGACCCGCGCGAGCACGCCGTGGTGGCGCAGTTCGTCGGCGCTGGGCTCGTGAGCCGTGACCAGGCTCGAGGGCTCTACGCGCGGCGCGAGCCGGTGTCCACCGTCCGCTCGGTCCCGCTGTCGGGCGCCCGCGCGGGCTGAGCCGCGGACTAGGGTGACGCCGTGACGAGCCACGGACCGACGTCCCGCTGGTGGCCCGTCGTGCTCGGTTTCGTCGTGGCCGTCTGCATCGTGATGGCCGCCGGCCTGACCTGGGTCCTCCTGGCGCCGGCTGGGACGCCTGAGCGGGTGCCGCGTCCGACCTCGGCAGGGTCGCGGTCGGCAACAGGATCGGAGCCCGCGGCGGGATCCGTGACGGCGGCGGGATCCGTGACGGCGACGGGATCCGAGACGGCGACGGGATCCGAGACGGCAACGGGATCCGAGACGGCGAGGTCTGAGCCGCTGGCCGGGGTGCAGCAGGTGCTGGACCGTCGGGCCGCCGCGGCCCGAGCCCGCGACGAGTCGGCCTGGCTGGCCGACCTGGATCCCTCGGCCGCCGGCCTGAGGCAGCGGCAGCAGGCCCTGCTGAGCGCGTTGCGGTCCCTGCAGGTCCGTGAGCTCACGCTCCGCGCAGAGCGATTCCTGCCGGGCCCCGCCGTGCGCCCGGACGGCTCCGGCGGTGACCAGGCTGCCCGGGTCGACGTGGTCGGTGCCTGGCGCCTGCCGGGCGTCGATGCCCGGCCCGCCCCGTTCACCCTGGAGCTGACGGTCCGCCGTCACGGCGGCGGGTGGGTGGTGGTGGACGACGCGGGCCCGGGCACGGTGCGGCAGGCCTTCGACCTGTCCGGCCTGCAGGTGCGCCGCAACCCGGCGGGCGTGGTGGCGGGCAACGCCCCCGCGGAGCGGCTCGACGAGGTGGCAGTCGACCTGGCGCCGGCCCGCGAGCACGTGGAGCATGCCTGGGGCGCCCTGTCCCACCTCCCCGCCGTCCTGCTGCCCGCGACGAGCTCGGAGTTCGCGGCCCTCACCGGGCGGGTGGGCAAAGACACGTCGGGGGTCGCCGCGGTGACCTACGGGATGCTCGAGACCGGCAGCGTCGCCCGTGGCGACAAGATCGTGGTCAATCCTCTCGCCTGGGCGTCGTCGACGCGTCAGGGACGACGGATCGTCCTCACTCACGAGCTGACCCACCTGGCGGTGCGGGCCACGACCACCCACCCCGTGCCGGAGTGGCTGAGCGAGGGCTACGCGGTGCACACGTCCTACGCGGGACTGCAGGTGGATCCCCGCAGGGCGGCGCCCGAGCTGATGGCGGCCGTGGCCCGCGGGACCCTGCCGACGCGCCTGCCGGAGGACGAGAGGTTCAGCGACGTGGCATCGGGTACGGCCTACGACGAGGCCTGGTTGCTGGTCGACTGGTTGGCCCGCGCCCGAGGAGAGGACGCGCTGCGCCGGCTGTATCGCGAGATGGGGACCGGGAGCACGCCGAGCGACGCCCTGGGGCGGATCGGGCTCACCGAGTCGACCCTGCTCGCCGGGTGGCAGGAGGATCTGCGACGCCTCGCGCGCTGAGCCGCGTGCGGGTCCGGGCGAGGGTGGTGGGGAGCGAGCCTTGTGCCGGGGCGTGCGCTGGGGATCCTGGATGCATGGGCGTGCGTTGGCGAGCGTGGCTGTCGCCGATCGTGCGCCTGGGCTCACTCGTCGGAGACGGGCCCGCCATACATCGCATCGATCGTCGGAGCGAAGTCGCGCAGGACGAGGTGGCGCTTCACCTTGAGCGACGGGGTGAGATAGCCGTTCGCCTCCGTGAAGTCCTGGTCGAGCACGGCGAACTCCCGGATCGACTCGGCCCGCGAGACAGCCTCGTTGGCGTGCGCGACGGCGGCCTCGATCTCTTTGCGCACCCGCGGGTGCGCCGGGGCGTCGGCGAAGTCCACCTCCCCGAGGCCGTGGCGCGCGGCCCACCCCGGCCACATCTCCTCGTCGAGCGTGACCAGCGCCCCGACGAAGGGGCGCTTCTCGCCGACCACCACGCACTGCGACACGACGGGGTTGGACCGCAGCCGGTCCTCCAGGACGCCGGGCACGACGTTCTTGCCGCCGGCGGTCACGATGATCTCCTTCTTGCGGCCGGTGATCCGGACGTGACCGGTGTCGTCGACCGAGCCGAGGTCGCCGGTACGGAACCACCCGTCGACGAAGGCCTCGGCCGTGGCCTCGGGGTTGCCGTGGTACCCGCGGAAGACGTTGACGCCGCGGGTGAGCAGCTCGCCGTCCTCGGCGACGCGGCACTCCACGCCGGGCATGGGGCGACCGACCGTGCCGATCTTGAGGCCAGGCACGTCGTTGACGCTCATCGGCGCCGTCGTCTCGGTGAGGCCGTAGCCCTCGAGCACCGTGACGCCGATGCCGCGGAAGAAGTGGGCCAGCCGCGGTCCGAGCGGCGCGCCGCCCGACACGACGTACCGGACCCGGCCGCCCATGGCGTCCCGCAGCTTGCCGTAGACGAGGCGGTCGTACAGCGCGTGCTGGAGGCGCAGGGCGACGGGGACGCGGCCCTGGTCGGTGGCGCGGCTGTGGGCGATGGCGACGCGGGCGGCCGCGTGGAAGATCTTGTGGGTGCCGCCCGCCTCGGCCTTGCTCTCGGCACCGACGTAGACCTTCTCGAGGACGCGGGGCACGACGAGCAGGAAGGTCGGACGGAAGGACGCCAGGTCCGCCATGAGGTTCTTGATCGACGCGGTGTGGCCCATCCGGAGGCCGTAGTCCACCACGAGCACCTGGATGAGGCGACCGAAGACGTGCGCGAGGGGCAGGAACATGATGGTCGAGGCGTCGTCGGTGACGACCTCCGGGAGGTAGTGCCGGGTGTTGTCGGACAGGGCCATGAAGTTGGAGTGCGTGAGCTCGGCGCCCTTGGGGCGGCCCGTCGTGCCGGACGTGTAGATGATCGTGGCCAGGTCCGACGGCCCGGCCAGGTTCGCACGCTCCTCGACGACCTCGTCCGCGACCTCGTGGCCGGCGGCGACCAGCTCGTCGAGCCCGCCGTCGTCGATCGTCCACACGTGGCGAAGCCCCGGCAGCCGGTCACGCACGGAGGCGACCGACGCCGCGTGCTCCGGCTTCTCGACGACGACCGCCGAGGCGCCGGAGTCCTCGAGGATCCACGCGATCTGCTCGGCGGAGCTGGTCTCGTAGACCGGGACCCCCACCGCGCCGGCGGTCCAGAGCGCAAAGTCGGTCAGCGTCCACTCGTAGCGCGTGCTGGACAGGATCCCGACCCGCTCGCCCGGCTCGACGCCCGCGGCCACGAAGCCCTTGGCGAGCGCCCAGACCTCGTCGCGCCACTGGGCGGACGTGACGTCCTGCCAGGCATCGCCGACCCGGCGCCCGAACACCACGCGGTCGGGGTGACGGGCCGCGTTGCGCGTCACGAGGCCGGCGAGGTTTCCCTCGGTGGGCGCGGGGACGATGATGGGCGTGCTGGTGGCGTCCACGTGCTGCTCCTTGGCTCGGGTCGGACCGGATGCAGGCTACAGGCGGCCGGACCTACCGGAGAGTAGTCACCGGGCCGGTCTCGTGGCGCGGGATGTGGCCGGACCCACACGTGCGGCCCTGCGCCCCCAAGGACGCTCCAGCGGGGAGCGACCCCGCGCCCGGCGGTCGATCGTCATCCCGCCTCGGCCCTGGCTAGGGTGGGCGCATGGCCCAGCGCACCGAGTCCAGCACCGTCATCGCCGCCTCTCCGGCAGCCGTCCTCGACGTCGTCGCCGACGTCGAGTCCTATCCCGCGTGGACGCCCGAGATCCGGTCGGTGCAGATCCTGTCCGAGGACGACGGCTGGGCCGAGCAGGTGCGGTTCGCGCTGGAGGCTGGGCCGGTCAAGGACACCTACACCCTCGCCTACGACTGGGACGTCGACGAGGAGGGCGCCGGGACGGTCTCGTGGCACCTCGTCGAGGGCGGGGTGCTCAAGGCGATGGACGGGTCCTACGTCCTCGAGCCCGTGGACGGTGGCACCAGGGTGACCTACGCCCTCGGCGTGGACGTCAAGGTGCCGATGCTGGGCGCCATGAAGCGGGCCGCCGAGAAGCGCATCGTCGAGGGCGCGCTGCAGGGTCTCGCCGCCCGCGTC
This sequence comes from Arsenicicoccus sp. UBA7492, assembly GCF_002479615.1. Classification (NCBI taxonomy): domain Bacteria; kingdom Bacillati; phylum Actinomycetota; class Actinomycetes; order Micrococcales; family Intrasporangiaceae; genus Arsenicicoccus; species Arsenicicoccus sp. UBA7492. Next base: position 243,683 of record NZ_DLOE01000048.1, read on the forward strand.
CGCGGCTGATGGGGGTGACCGACGAGGTCGCCGGTTCCGTCGACGAGGAGTCGCGGCGGCTCAAGGCGCTGCTGCAGGACACCCTGGATCTCGGTCGCGCGCCGACCAGGCCGGAGCCAGAGTGGACCGACCATGCGGACCAGGATCACGCGGACGACGACCCGGGGGACGACGAGCGAGAAGGCGAAGGGGACCGGTCGCACGACGGCGACCCCGATGACGACCCGGCGGACGAGGGCGAGCACCCGCACCGGACCACCTCGCCCCAGCACGCGGCGGACACCTGCCCCGTATGCCGGGCCAGCCGCCTCGCCCACACCCTGGCGCCGGAGCTGATCGACGAGGTGGGGCGCGGGATGGAGGCGCTGGGGCGATCGCTCCGGGGGGTCGCGGCGGCGGCCAGACGGCATACTGACGAGCATCTGCAGGCACGGACGGACGAGGAGCGAGCATGACCACGATCGGTCTGGACGTCGGCGGCACCAAGATCGCCGGCGCCCTGGTGGACGAGGACGGCAAGGTCCTCGCTCGAGCCCGCCGCGAGACGGGGATCCCGAGCGCCGAGTCCGTCGCGAGCGCGTCGGCGGACCTCGTCCGCGAGCTGGCCCAGCACCAGGACGTCAAGGGTGTGGGCATGGCGGTGGCCGGGTTCGTGGACAAGTCCGGGGCGCACGTCGTCTACGGCACCAACCTGGGCATGCAGGACGAGCCGATGAAGCAGCGCATGGAGTCGCTCATCGACTACCCGGTCATCCTGGACAACGACGCCAACGCGGCGGCGTGGGGGGAGTTCCAGTTCGGCGCGGGGCGGGACAGCGACGACATGCTGCTGGTCACCGTCGGCACGGGCATCGGCGGCGGCATCGTGGTCGACCAGCGGCTGCTGCGGGGGGCCTACGGCTTCGCGGCGGAGATCGGCCACATGCGGGTGGTGGTCGACGGACCGCAGTGCGGGTGCGGCAACCGCGGCTGCTGGGAGATGTACGCCAGCGGCAGCGCCCTGCTCCGCTCGGCGAAGGAGCTCGTGTCCTCGGGCACCCCCCACGCGGCCCGCCTGCGCGAGGCGTGCGGAGGACGGCCCAAGGACCTCAAGGGCCAGGCGATCACCGAGCTCGCCAAGAAGGGCGACCTGGCCTGCATCGAGCTGCTCGAGGACCTGGGCCACTGGCTGGGCGAGGGCTGCGCGAGCATGACGGCGATCCTCGACCCCGACATGATCGTGATCGGTGGCGGCGTCGTCGAGGCGGGCGACCTCCTGCTCGACCCGGCCCGTCATGCCTACGGCCGTCAGCTGACCGCGCGGGGTCACCGCCCGGTGGCCAGGTTCGTCCCCGCGGCCCTGGGCAACGACGCCGGCATGATCGGTGCCGCCGCGATCGCCGCCGAGGTCTACGACGGTGCGGGGGCGGACGCGTGAGCGATCTCGCCATCGGGATCGACATCGGCGGGACCAAGGTCGCCGGGGGCGTGCTCGACGAGCAGGGCGCCATCGTGGCCCGAGCGCGCCGCGACACCCCGCACCGCAGCAAGAGCCCGGACGTCGTCGAGGACACCATCGTCGGGGTCATCGAGGACCTGCTGGGCCAGACGGCCCGCGAGGACGTGGTGGCGGTGGGGGTCGGCGCGGCGGGCTGGGTCTCGGCCGACCGGGCCACCATCCTGTTCGCGCCCCACCTGTCCTGGCGCAACGAGCCCCTCCAGGAGCGGCTGTCGACCCGGGTGCCCGTCCCGGTCTACGTCGACAACGACGCCAACGCCGCCGGGTGGGCCGAGCACCGGTTCGGCGCCGGGCGCGGCGAGACCCACCTCATGATGATCACGCTCGGCACCGGCATCGGTGGGGCGCTCGTGATGGACGGCCAGGTCCAGCGCGGTCGCTACGGCGTGGCGGGGGAGTACGGCCACATGATGGTCGTGCCCGGCGGCCACCGGTGCGAGTGCGGCAACCGCGGCTGCTGGGAGCAGTACGCCTCCGGCAACGCCCTGGTCCGCGAGGCGCGCAGCCTCCTGCTCGCCAACTCCCCGGTGGCCCACGACCTGCTCGAGCGGCTCGGGGGCGAGGACCAGAGCCTCACCGGACCGGTCATCACCGAAGCCGCGCAGGACGGTGACCAGACCTGCGTCGAGCTCATCGCCGACATCGGCCGCTGGCTCGGGACGGGACTGGCCAACCTCGCGGCGGCGTTCGACCCCGGCAGCTTCGTCATCGGCGGCGGGGTCAGCGCGGCCGGAGACCTGCTGCTCGGTCCCGCCCGCGAGACCTTCGCCCGCGAGCTGACCGGACGCGGCTACCGCCCGATGGCGCAGATCCTGCAGGCCAGCCTCGGCAACGAGGCCGGACTCATCGGTGCGGCCGACCTCGCCCGCACCGAGGTGCTCAGCACGTCATGACCGTGCGCGTCGCGAGCTACAACACGCGCGACTTCCTCGACGACCGACGGGCCGCGGCTCGCGTCGTGCGTGCGCTGGCGCCGGACGTCCTGCTGCTGCAGGAGGCACCCCGCCGCTTCTGGCCCGGTCCCCTGGTGCGGGACTTCGCGCGCGAGACGGGCCTGCGCTGGCCGGGTGGGCACCGCGGCTCGGGAGGCACCACCGTGATGCTCTCGGACCGGCTCACCCTGGTGGACTGCGTGCACCGTGGTCTCCCGGTGCCCCTGGGGCAGCGGACCCGCGGGTATGCCGTGCTGCGCGCCCGGCTCCCCGAGGGGTCGCTGCTGACGGCGGCGAGCGTGCACCTGGGGCTGTTCGAGGGGCAGCGGCTGCGGCATACGCACCAGATCCTCCGGGACCTGCCGGTCGAGGGGCCGCTGGTGGTCGCGGGGGATCTCAACGAGGGCCCGGGCGGGCCCAGCTGGCAGACCTTCGCCGGCCTGCTCGACGTGCTGTCGGTGGAGGAGCCGACCTATCCGTCCTGGGCGCCGGTCGAGATGCTCGACGTGGTCTGGGGCAGGGGTGTGCGGCGCGTGGACGGCACGCCACCGCCGGAGCTGGACCGACGAGGCAGGGACGTGCGCCGCGCCTCGGACCACCTGCCGGTGTGGGTCGACGTGGACGTGCTGGGGTCCTGACGCGGACCAGAGGCGATCTGGCCGATCGGCCGACCGCGGAGCACCAGCGTCGGGTGAGGGTCACACCCGGGCGCCGTCGTCGTCCTCGTCGTGCGTGCTGGGCAGCCGGAGCACCAGCCCGACGAAGGCCGCGACGGTGGCGAGACCGGCGAGCCACAGGTAGATGCGGGGGCTGGTGTGGCCCGTCAGGACCATCGTGAGCAGGACGATCGGCCCGGCCACCAGGCCGACCAGGATCGCCCACCAGACCGGGTCCGCGCGCCACGACGGCATCGGGGTGGGCGGTGGCGGCACGTAGTCGTCGTCCGGGTCGTCCGGGTCGACGGGAGGGGTCCACGACCGGTGGTCCGTCCCCATCGAGAGGCCGGAGCCGGGGTCGCGGTAGACGAGGCGGGGGTCGAGGGCGCGGCGCTGCTGCGGCGACGCTGGGGGAGCGGTTGGGGGAGCGGGCGGGGAGCCGGGCGGGGAGCCGGGCGGCGAGCCGGGCGAGGGGTCGGCCGCCGGTGGGGACGCGCGACGCCCGGGCGGGGGATTGATCGCCGAGGGGTGCGTCGGACGTCCGGGCGCGCTCTCGTGCTGCGGCGTCTCCCGACCCGTCCGGTCCGGCCGCCCCGCAGGATCGGGTCCACCCTCCCCGCCCGGCTCGGACCCGTCCTGCGCGCGCTGCTCGTCGTCCCAGCGCGCCACGATCTCCTCGAAGCGAGCGTCGATGTCGTCCGGCTCGTGGGTGCCCATGCCCTCAGCCTCGCCGCACGCGCTCGACGAACTCCACCGAGCGGTCGTGGATCACGTGCGCGTCGTGGTCGAGGGTGGCGACGTGGTAGCTGTCGGCCAGGCGCACGTGGGTGACGTCGGCGCTCGAGATGCGGCTCAGCAGCAGCTCGGAGCTGGACGCCGGGACGACGTGGTCCTCGTCCGACTGCATCAGCAGGACCGGCTGGGTGATCTCCGGCAGGTCCCGGACCGTCAGCGCCCACAGCTGCAGCATGGACGACAGCGCGTGCAGCGGCGTGCGGTCGTAGGCCAGCTCGGTCACGCCGGCGAGGCGGATGTCGCTGGCGATCCCGGCGATCGAGGGGGCCAGCCGGCGCAGGACGGGCAGGGCCCGCATGCGGGGGTCGTCGCTGCGATAGGCGGGGTTGACGAGCATCAGGCCGGCGATGCTCGGGCCGTGCTCCTCGGCCAGGCGCGTGACGAGCGCGCCGCCCAGGCTCAGGCCGGCGACGAAGACGGTGTCGCACTCGTCGAGCAGCCGCAGCAGCTCGCGCTCGAGCACGGCGATCCAGTCCTGCCACTGGGTGCGGTTGAGCGACTGCCAGGTCGTCCCGTGCCCCGGGAGGCGGGGGAGTCGCACGGCATACCCCTGGTCGGCGAGGTGCTGGGCCCAGGGCCGCAGGGACTGCGGGCTGCCGGTGAAGCCGTGGCTGACCAGGACGCCGACCCCGCCCCCCTTGGGCCGGCCGGGGCTGCTGAACGCCTCGGCACCTGGCATGACCTGCACGTCGACCTCCTGGTGGCTGAGCCGTCCGACACGGCCGTCCCAGGGTAACCGGGGCTGGGTTAGAGTGCTGATCACGCGCACAGATCGAGGTGGCCACGGTGCTGTACTGGTTCGTCAAGTCGCTGGCCCTCGGCCCGCTGCTGAAGCTGCTCTTCCGACCCTGGGTCGAGGGGTCCGAGCACGTCCCCACCCGTGGCGGAGCGATCCTGGCGAGCAACCACCTGTCCTTCTCGGACTCGTTCTTCCTGCCGCTGGTCCTGAGCCGGCGCATCACCTTCCCGGCCAAGATGGAGTACTTCACCGGCCGGGGGATCAAGGGCCGGCTGACGGCGGCGTTCTTCCGCGGGGTCGGCCAGATCCCCATCGACCGCTCGGGAGGCTCGGCCAGCGCCGCCGCCCTGAAGTCCGGTCTCGAGGTCCTGGACCGCGGCGAGCTCTTCGGCATCTATCCCGAGGGGACGCGCTCTCCTGACGGACGGCTCTACCGGGGCAAGACCGGGGTGGCCCGGCTGGCCCTCGAGGCGGGCGTGCCCGTCATACCCGTGGCCATGATCGGCACGGACAAGGCCCAGCCCACCGGCAAGATCATCCCCAAGGTCATGCGGATCGGGGTGCGCTTCGGCGAGCCGATCGACTTCTCGCGGTATGCCGGGATGGAGGGCGACCGCCACGTCCTGCGCGCCATGACGGACGAGATCATGTACGCCCTGATGGAGCTGTCCGGCCAGGAGTACGTCGACGAGTACGCCGCGACCCGCAAGCAGCGGATGGTGGACTCCGCCCGGGCCAAGGCCGAGGAGGCCAAGGTCAGGGCGCGCGAGCTGCAGGACCAGACGCGGGTCAAGGCCGACGAGGCGTTGACCCGGGCCAAGGAGCTCGGCGACCCGGCGGCCCTCAAGGAGCTGGGGGACCAGACCCTGGCGCGGGCCGAGGAGGCCATCGCCAAGGCCAAGGACCGACGCACTCACAAGGACTGAGACGTGGCGGCGCTGCGCTCGACGATGGCCGGGCTGGAGCGGGGGATCTGGCGCGGCATCGACGTCTTCCGCCTCCTGGCGCTGTGCTACGCCGCCAGCATGGTGTGGATGGAGCAGGACGTCATGACCCGCCCGTGGTTGGCGTGGGCGGTGCTGCTCGCCCTGGCCGCGTGGTCCTGCTGGCTGGCGACGCGTCAGGACCGCAGCGCGCCCGCCCTGGTGGTCGACGTGGCCCTGGCCTGCGGCGCGATCCTCGCCACGCTCGCCGTGCACCCACCCGCCGAGATCGCGGGAGGGGCGACGACCATCCCGTCGATGTATGCCGCCGCGCCCGTCGCCGCCTCGGCCGTCCGCTGGGGCCTGCGGGGCGCGCTGGGCTCGTCCGGGCTCGTGACGGTGGCCAACCTCGTGGAGGTCGGCCGACCGACGGGAGCCACGATCTACAACACCCTGCTGCTGGTCGTCGTGGCCGCCTGCCTCGGCATCTGCATGGAGCTGGCCCGCCGCAGCCAGGCCGCGATCGACGAGGGGCTGCGCCTGCAGGCCGAGGCCGCCGAGCGGGAGCGCATCGCCCGCGTCGTCCACGACGGTGTCCTGCAGACGCTCGCCCTCATCCACCGGCGCGGTGCCCAGGCCGGTGGCGAGGCCGCCGCCCTCGGGGCGCTCGCGGCCGAGTCGGAGCGTGACCTGCGCTCGCTCGTGACGGCGGCCCGCCCACGCGAGCGCCCCGACACGGCGACGAGCATCGACGTGCGGGCCGCCCTGCTGGCCCTGGCCGGGCCGGGGGTCGAGGTCGTGGCGCCGGCCGAAGCCGTGCCGGTCCCGTCGCAGCGTGGCCACGAGCTGGTCGCCGCCGTCGCCGCCTGCCTCGACAACGTCGCGCGTCACGCCGGGCCCGGCGCCCGCGCCTGGGTCCTGCTCGACGACCTCGGCCCGGCCATCGAGGTCACGGTGCGGGACGACGGCTGCGGCATACCGCCCGGTCGGCTGGACCAGGCGGAGCGCGACGGCCGGCTCGGCGTCGCGTCGTCGGTGCGAGGGCGGCTGCGCGACCTCGGGGGAGAGACGACCATCCGATCGACCGTGGGGCGGGGCACGACCGTGCGGCTGTGCCTGCCCGCCCAGGAGGAGTGACATGGCTCAGCAGACGGACACCCGTGAGGACGGCCGCCGGACCTCGGTGCTCGTGGCCGACGACCACCCGATGTGGCTGGACGCGGTGGTGCGCGATCTCGACGACGCGGGCTACGAGGTCGTGGGCACGGCCAACGACGGGGCCGCCGCCGTGCGTCGCACCCTGGCGACACGACCCGACGTCCTCGTCCTCGACCTCAACATGCCGGGGCTGAGCGGGCAGGAGGTCTGTGCCCGGCTCGCTGAGGCCGGCATCGCGACCCGCGTGCTCATCCTCACCGCCAGCGGTGAGCAGCAGGACGTCCTCGACGCCATCAAGGCCGGGGCCACGGGCTACCTGCTGAAGTCCACCGGCCGCACGGAGTTCCTCGCCGCGGTCCAGGCGACGGCGCAGGGCAGGGCCAGCTTCACACCCGGGCTCGCCGGCCTGGTGCTGGGGGAGTACCGCCGCCTCGCCACCCGCTCCGAGCGAGACCCCGAGCCGGGATCGGCGCCGGTGCCCGAGCTGACCGCGCGAGAGGTCGAGGTGCTGCGCCTGGTCGCGACGGGCATGTCCTACAAGGACATCGCGGCCGAGCTGACGATCAGCCACCGCACGGTGCAGAACCACGTCCAGAACACCCTGACCAAGCTGCAGCTGCACAACCGGGTGCAGCTGGTGCGCTACGCCATCGACCAGGGGCTCGACGGCCCGGCCTGACTCGCCTCAGGAGGTCGAGCCTGAAGATCAGGTCAGAAGGCCGGGTCAGAAGATCAGGTCAGAAGGTCGGGAAGCGCTCGCTCGTCTGCTCCGGGGGCAGGGTCTGCTCGCGCAGCACCTGGAGCACGCGGGCGTCGATGCCCTCGGGCGTCAGGCGCATCTCGAGGTTCTCCATGGCGCCCCACGCGTCCAGCGCGGTGGGGACGTCGCCGGCGTAGCCGAGACGCTCCAGCCGCTCGCGCACGTCCTCGAGCAGCGGTCCCTCGAGGGGCAGGACCTTGGTGGGTCGGCCGAAGTGCAGCTCGTTGAGCGCCACGAGGCGGTGCAGCTCCTGGACGGGCTGCGGGTGGTCGTCGACCCGCAGGTCGGCCAGGACGCCGCAGGCGTCGTAGCCCGCGCCGGGGTAGGTCGCGTAGACGCCGGCGCTCTGGCGGCCCCGACGGTCCCCGCCGGCGCGGTCGCCCGCGAGGAGGGTCTCGACCAGCCGGTCGACGAAGGGCAGGTGCGCACCCTCGAGCCAGGTGCGCTCCATCGAGGTGATGACCTCCTCGCCCGTGAGGATGTTGCCCTGGATCGCGTAGCCGCCGTCCGCGTCGCGCCCGGCGACGCCGCCGCACCAGGGGACGCAGTCCGCGCCGGTGAAGGTGACCTGGCTGGCCGAGCCCACGATGCCGACCTGGCGGGTGGACGTCTGGGAATCCTCCCCGGTGATGGCCGTCAGGGCCTCGTCGGCGGTGCGCCCCTCCTCGAGCCGGTCCAGCGCCGCCACGCGGTAGCCGGCGTTGGCCAGCGCCTGGCTGGCGACGGCGCCGACACCCGGGCGCACCATCGCCACCGGTCCGCTGGCGGCGAGGAACCTGCTCGCGACGGCGACGCCGTAGGCATCTCCGACGTTGGCCACGATCGAGAACGTCATGCGTCGACCCTAACGGCTGGGGGAGTCAGCGGCGCGGCGCCCGTGATGCGGACGCGTCCGGGCGGGGACGTCGCGGGCCCTAGGCTGGGGCGCGTGAGTACCGAACCCGCTCCCGAGCTCCTGACTGCCCTCGACGCGTGGCGCGACCTGCCCGCCGCCCAGCAGCCGTCGTGGCCCGAGGGGTCCGGCCTGGACGCGGCGGTCGACACGCTCCGCTCGATGCCGCCGCTGGTGTTCGCCGGCGAGTGCGACCAGCTGACCGACCGGCTGGCGTCGGCCGCCCGTGGCGAGGCCTTCGTGCTCCAGGGCGGCGACTGCGCCGAGACCTTCGCCTACGCCACGGCGGACAACATCCGGGACCGGGTCAAGACCCTCCTGCAGATGGCCGCGGTCCTCACCTACGGCGCCAGCGTGCCGGTCGTCAAGATCGGCCGTATGGCGGGGCAGTACACCAAGCCCCGGTCCTCGGACTCCGAGACGCGGGGTGACGTCACGCTCCCGGCCTACCGCGGTGACATGGTCAACGACTTCGAGTTCACGCCGGACTCGCGGCGGCCCGACCCGCAGCGCATGGTCCGGGGCTACCACGCCAGCGCTGCGACGCTGAACCTCGTGCGGGCCTTCACCACCGGCGGGTTCGCCGACCTGCGTCACGTCCACGCGTGGAACCGCGGGTTCTCCGCCAACGCCGAGTACGCCCGCTACGAGTCCATGGCGCGCGACATCGACAAGGCGATGCGGTTCATGCTGGCCTGCGGCGCCGACTTCGACGCCATGCGGTCCGTGGAGTTCTTCGCCAGCCACGAGGCCCTGCTGCTGGAGTACGAACGCGCCCTCACGCGCATCGACCACCGCACGGGCGTGGCCTACGACACCAGCGGCCACATGGTGTGGATCGGCGAGCGCACCCGCCAGCTCGACGGCGCCCACCTGGACTTCGTCTCGCACATCCGCAACCCGATCGGGGTCAAGCTCGGGCCGACGACGACCGGCGACGACGTCATGGCGATCGTCGACAAGGTCGACGCCGAGCGCCGTCCCGGCCGCCTGACCTTCATCACGCGGATGGGCGCCGGCACGATCCGCGAGGCGCTCCCCCCGATCGTCGAGCGGGTTAAGCAGGAGGGCGTCCAGGTCACCTGGGTGACCGACCCCATGCACGGCAACACCCACACGAGCGCGAGCGGCTACAAGACGCGTGACTTCGACGACGTGGTCGACGAGGTGCGGGGCTTCTTCGAGGTCCACGCCGACCTCGGCACCATCCCCGGCGGCATGCACGTCGAGCTCACGGGCAACGACGTCACCGAGTGCACCGGCGGCTCGATCCGCATCGAGGACGCCGACCTGTCCTCGCGCTACGAGACCGTGTGCGACCCCCGGCTCAACCACCAGCAGAGCCTGGAGCTGGCCTTTCTCGTCGCCGAGATGCTCGCCCAGCGGTCCTGAGCCCCACCTGGGTGATGTGAGAGAGTTCGTCCCATGCCTCGGACCGAGCCGCGCACCGTGCCCCCCGGGCAACGGCTCGTCGCCGAGCTCCCGGTGCAGCACTACGGGCGCGTCCCGGCGCTCTCGCCCGAGACATGGACGTTGTCCGTCGTCGGCGAGACGGCCGGGCCCGAGCGGGTCCTGACCTGGGACGACCTGCAGCAGCTGCCGCGCGACGCGATCGTGGCCGACCAGCACTGCGTGTCCAAGCTGACCAGCCAGGACGTCGTCTGGGAGGGCGTGCTGGTGCGCCACGTCGTCGACCTCGCACCCCCGGCCGATGGGGTCGGGCACGTCCTCGTCTCGGCGACCTACGGCTACAGCGCCAGCCTGCCGCTCGACGACCTCGTGTCGCCGCGCTCGCTCCTCGCCACGCACCGCAACGGTGAGCCCCTGTCCGCCGAGCGCGGGGGGCCGGTGCGCCTGGTCGTGCCGCACCTCTACGGCTACAAGGGCCCCAAGTGGATCGGCGAGATCGCCTACCTGCGCGAGCCGGGCCGCGGCTTCTGGGAGCAGCGCGGCTATCACCTGGTGGGCGACGTATGGCGCCAGGAGCGGTACGCCTACCAAGAATGAGTGTGACCGCGTGACCGCCAGACCGTGTCGCCCCATGACCGAGCAGCTGCACGACCGAGCAGCTGAAGGACCGAGTCGCTGCCTGACCGGGCGGCTGTGCGGGTCGCGTCACGGCTCGTGGTGCAGTGCCTCCAGCGGCGGGTCGTCCGCCGAGCGACCACGGCGACCCGCGAGCTCGACGACATACATCGCGGCCAGGACCAGCCCGCCGCCGAGGACCATGCGCGAGGTGGCCGACTCGCCGCCGAGCGTGACCGCGAAGCCCGCGGCGAACACGGGCTCGAGCGTCATGACGATCGCGGCGCGGCTGGCGCTCAGGTGCGCCTGGGCCCAGGTCTGCGCCCACAGCGCGCCGGCGCCGGCGACGACCGCCATGTAGACCACGGCCCACCACGCGGCGGGGGTCGGGGGCAGGCGCACGCCGTCGACGGCCGCCGTGACGGTGCACCCCACGGCGAGGGCGATCATCTGGACGGTCGCCAGTGCCGTGGCGAGCTCGGCGGTGGAGTACCTCGCCACCCCGAGGATGTGGATGGCGTAGACCGCGGCGCACGCCAGCGTCAGGGCCTCGCCGAGACCGACCGCAGACGCCACGTCACCGAGGGACAGGACGGCGAGACCGGCGACGGAGAGCACGACGGCGACCCAGGTGGGTCGTCCGACCCGCTCGCGCAGCAGGATCGCTCCGAGGACGGGGGTGAGGACGACGTACAGACCGGTGATGAAGCCGGACCGCGACGCGGCGGTGTGGGCGAGCCCCACGGTCTGCAGGACCTGCGCCAGGGCGTAGACGAGGCCGAGCAGCCCGCCGGCCATCCAGGCGCGTCGGTCCAGGGCCCGCAGGCTGCGGCCGAAGAGCAGGAGCAGGCAGACGGCGGCGATGGTGAACCGGACGGCCAGGAAGTCCACGGCGTCCATGGAGTCGAGCAGGTCGTGGATGAGGTAGAACGTCGAGCCCCAGACGGCGGTGACCGCCACGAGGGCGAGCGTGGCGAGGCCCGAGCGCGGTGCGACCGAGGGCCGCGGGGGAGCCACGGCCACTCAGACCACGACGACCGTGACGGTGCTTCCCTTGGGCGCGCGACCGCCGGAGGGGCGCTGCTGGGACACCAGCCCGAACACCTCGCCCAGCGGGGCGGACACCCGGACCTGGAAGCCGGCGGCCTTGAGCGCGGCGACCGCGTCGTCCTTGCTCCGTCCCCGCACCGACGGCACGGCCACCAGCTCCGGGCCCTTGGACAGCGTCACCGTGACGGTGTCGCCCTTGAAGAGCGTGCCGCTCGCGGGGCTGTGCTGCGTCACGGACCCCTCGGGCACCGTGGTGGAGTAGACGCGGTCGGGCGCCTCGGCATAGGTCAGGCCCGCCGCCGTGAGGGCGGTGCGCGCCTCGGCGGAGGTGCGTCCGGCGAGGGCGGGGACGGGGATGGGCTGACGACCCTTGCTGACGACGAGGGCGACCTTGGTGAGCGGCTTCAGCGAGGCGCCGGCCGCGGGGTCCGTGGAGACGACCTGGCCGGCCGGCACCTGCTCGTCGTGGGCCTCGGTGACCGCGCCGACGGACAGGCGGGTGTCCTTGAGGGCCTGCCGCGCCGCGTCCACCGGGGTGCCCCGGACCTGCGGCACCTGGTAGCGCTCGGGCCCGCGGCTCACGACGAGGGTGACGTCGTCGGTGCGGTGCAGGGCCGTGCCCTCGCCCGGCGACGCCTGGATGACCGACCCGCGCGGGACCCGCTCGTCGTAGGTCTCCTCGATGGCGGCGTCCAGGTGGGCGGCCGCGAGCCTCGACTGGGCGTCGGCGAGGGCGAGGCCCTGCAGGGCAGGCACGGTGGTGGAGGCACCGGGGCCCTGGGTGAGGTACCACGCGCCACCGCCCCCCAGCAGGACCAGGAACGCCAGCAGGGGGAGGAGCAGGCGCAGCCGGCGCCGGCGGGGGGCTGCTGACGGAGAGGCGGCGCCGCGCGTGGCGCCGACGGGGTCGCGGTGCTGCACCGGGGTGGGGATCGGTCGGGCGGACCCGGTTGCGCCGGAGCGCGGTATGGCGACCGTCGGGGTCGCCCTGGCCGCGGAGGCCTCCGGCTCGCGGGGCCGGGCGTCGAGGTCGTCGGGGGAGAGCTCCGCCCGCACCTCGCGCAGCCGCTCGGCCAGGGCGGCGCCGTCAGCGGGACGCTCCCCGGCGTCGCGGTGCGTGGCCCAGGCGACCACCTCGTCGAGCGCGGCGGGCACGCTGGGGACGACGTCGCTCGGGGCCGTGATGCTGCCGTGCACGTGCTGGTAGGCGACGTGGATCGGGGACTCGCCCTCGTAGGCCTTCTGACCGGTCAAGAGCTCGTAGAGGATCAGGCCGGTCGCGTAGACGTCGCTGCGCGCGTCGGCGATGCCCCGCTCGACCTGCTCGGGGGACAGGTAGGACACCGTGCCGAGGATCGTGCTGCTGGCGGCGGTGACGGTCTGAGCGGTGACGGCACGGGCCAGGCCGAAGTCGGCCACCTTGACGCGGCCGTCGTCACGGATGATGACGTTCTCGGGCTTGACGTCGCGGTGGATGATCCCGGCCCGGTGGGCCACGCCGAGCGCCTCGGCCAGGGGCACGACCAGGTCGAGGGCGGCACGAACCGTGAGGGGAGCCTCGGCGTGGACGACCTCGCGCAGGGTGCGACCCGGCACCAGCTCCATGACGAGGAACATGTCGTCATGGTCGATGCCCTGGTCGAACACCGCCACGATGCGCGGGTCGTTGAGGCGGGCCGCGGACCTCGCCTCGCGCTGGAACCTCGAGGTGAACGACTCGTCGTCGGTCAGCCCACGCCGCAGGATCTTGACGGCGACCTCACGGTCGAGGCGCTCGTCCAGGCCCTCCCACACGGACGCCATACCGCCGTCGGCGATGTGCCGGACCAGGCGATAACGCCCGTCCAGCACACGCCCGGGCGCGGTCACGTCGGTGGGTCGAGGCACCGTTCGATCCTAGGCGGGGGAGCCTCCCCGACCTCACATCCGGGACCGGTGTGCCTTGACGGAGGCGACGTAGCGGTGGGTCTCGCGGTACATCCCGCGCTTCTTGACCGAGGGGAGCCCCTGGTAGTAGGCGCCGATGGCCGCGTCCTCGCTGCCGGCGGTCGCCTGGAGCTGCTTGAGGATGACGACCCCGGCCGTGACGTTGTCGCGGGCGTCGCCGAGGTCGAGTCGGCGGCCTGCGAGCGACGAGGCCCAGCGGGCGTTGGCGGGCATCACCTGCATGGTGCCCCTCGCGCCGACGTGGGACGTGACGTCCTGGCGCCACCCGGACTCCTGGAGCCCGACGGCGAGCGCGAGCCGCCGGTCGACGCCGTGCTCGTCGGCCACCTGCTCGATGAGGGCGCGGACCTGGGCCTTCTGCGTCCCGGCAGCGGCAGGTGGGGACGTGCGGGCGGTGGCCCTGGCGACGGGTGCCTTGCTCGTGGGGGCCTTGGACGGGGGTGCCGTGCGCGTGGGGGCCGTGGTCGCGGGAGCCTGGCGACGTCCGGCCTGGGCGTCGGTGCCGGCCGCGGGGATCACGAGCCGCTGGCCGGGGTGGATGCGACGTCCCCCGCCCTGCAGGCCGTTGGCCGCGACGACGGCCTGCACGGTCGTGCCGGCGCGCCGGGCGATGGTGTAGGTCGAGTCTCCGCGGCGCACGGTGTAGTCCCCCTGGACGGCGGACAGCACCGACAGCGCAGACAGCGCCGACGCTGCGGACGCTGCGGACGTGGCGGACGCTGCGGAGGACGTGGACGGGTGCGACGTGGTGGACGGGGAGGTGGCGGTGGGGGTGATCGCGACGGCGATCGAGACGGCGGCGATTCCGGCGACGAGGGGCATCGTGGGTCCTTGTGGTCGGTGTCGGGGAGCGTGGTCCGTCCGGTGGGAGGTCAGGGCCCGAGCGCGTCGGGCGACCTTGAACGATCCAGCCCGTCCAGTGAAGCACGCTCACCCGGATGGCGCATCCGTGCGCGTCGACCGGCGCGCATGGCAGGCTAGGGGCCGTGAGCCGCTCCTCAGCCCCTGACCAGGTCCTCCTCGCCCGTCTCGACGAGCTCGTGCCCGAGTGGATCACCGTGCCCGACGTCGCCGAGGCGTGCGCCGTCCCCCTGGCGACCGTCCGGTCGTGGCTCGCGGAGGGTGAGATCGCGTCCGTGCGCCGCGGCGAGCGCAAGGTCGTGAGCATCCCCGCGACCTTCGTCCAGGACGGGGCGCCGCTGCACCTGCTGCGCGGGACCCTGTCGGTCCTGCACGACTCCGGCCTCAGCGACGCCGAGGCGATCGCCTGGCTGCACGAGCCGGACGACACGCTGCGCACCGGCACCCCGGTCGGCGACCTGCGTGCGGGGCACCGCACCGAGATCCGCCGCCGTGCGCAGGAGCTGGCCTTCTGAGGGTGACCCCGCGAGGCGGTGGCGCCTCCCGGCATACGGCCGGGGTCTCGTCAGCCGTCGGCCCGGCGGCTGACGCCGCTCAGGTGGTGCGGCTCGTGGCGTAGGTCGCGAGGTCGACGAGGACCTGACGGCCGTCGTCGAGGAGCGCCCGCGTGTCGTGCAGCCGCTCCAGACCCTGGGCCACGAGGCGCTCGATGTCGCGCTCGACCGCGTCGACGGCTCCGGACGCGACGATCGTCTCGCGCATCCAGTCCACCGTCTCGTCGTCCACGTCGGGGTCGCCGAGGTGGCGGCTGAAGCGCGCGGCGCGCTCGTCGTCGAGGGTGGACAGGGTGTGCGCCACCAGGACGGTGTGCTTGCCCTCGCGCAGGTCGTCGCCGGCGGGCTTGCCCGTCGCCTCGGGGTCGCCGAACACCCCGAGCAGGTCGTCGCGCAGCTGGAAGGCCTGGCCGACGGCCAGCCCGAACTCGCCGAGCTTCTTGAGGTCGCCCTGCTTGGCACCCGCCGCCGCGGCCCCGATGACGAGGGGGTGCTCGATGGAGTACTTCGCGCTCTTGTAGGTGATGACGCGGTGCGCCAGCCGCAGGCGCTGCTCGGTCGTGAGGTCGTCCCAGCCGCGCGCGGCCTCGAGCACGTCGAGGAACTGCCCGCCCATGAGCTGGGTCCGCATCTCGTCGAACACCGGCCGCGCGCCGTGCAGCTCGTGCCGGCTCAGCCCGGAGCCGGCGAACATCGAGTCGGTCCAGGTCAGGCAGAGGTTGCCGGCGAGGATGGCCCCCGCGACGCCGAACCGCTCCGACAGCCCCTCCCACTGCTGCTCCGCGTGGTGCGCGGCGAGGCGGCGGTGCGCGGCGGGCAGGCCGCGTCGGGTGTCGCTGTCGTCCATGACGTCGTCGTGGATGAGCGCCGCGGCCTGGAAGAGCTCCATCGCGGCGGCGGCCCGCACGATGGCTTCGTTGTCGTCGCCCCCGGCGGCGCGGTAGCCCCAGTAGCAGAAGGCGGCGCGCAGCCGCTTGCCCCCGCGCAGCAGGTCGGCGATCGCGTCGACGAGCAGGCGGGTGTCGCGCCCCACGGGCGCGAGCTGGGACGTGCGCAGGGCGATCTCCTCGTCGATCTCGGCCTGGACCCGGTGACGCAGCTGCGCCAGGTCGACGATCTCGGTCCCTGCGGTGGTCATCCCGGCATCCTCCGTCGGTGCGGCCCTGCGGCACTGTGAGTACGGCGACACGGGAGTGCCCACATGTCGGTGCAGACCGAGCCTACGCGGTCGGGTCACCTAGAGTCGCGGCCATGGCATCGGGCACGTCCTTCCTCGCTCCCCGCGACCTCTCCGGCATCTCCATCCCGGACATGCTGCGGTCCGAGGGGACGAGCTTCAGCTTCGAGTTCTTCCCGCCCAAGAACGACGAGTCGGAGCAGGTGCTGTGGGAGGCGATCCGCCACCTGGAGAAGAAGCGCCCGTCGTTCGTGTCGGTGACCTACGGCGCCGGCGGGTCCACGCGCGACCGCACGGTCCGCGTCACCCGGCGCATCGCCGAGGAGACGACCCTGCTGCCCATGGCCCACCTGACCTGCGTCGCCTCCTCGCGGGCCGAGCTGCGCAGCGTGGTCGGGGCGTATGCCGACGCCGGGATCCGCAACGTCATGGTGCTGCGCGGCGACCCCGCCGGCGGCCTCGGCAGCCCCTGGGTGGCCCACCCCGAGGGGCTCGACCACGCCGACCAGCTCGTGTCCCTGGTGCGCGCCCTGGGCGGCTTCACGGTGGGGGTGGCGGCGTTCCCCGACAAGCACCCCGAGTCGGCCTCGCTGGAGCAGGACGCCGACGTGCTGGTCGCCAAGCAGCGGGCCGGGGCGGACTTCGCGGTGACGCAGATGGTCTTCGACGTCGACAACTACCTGCGCCTGCGGGACATGGTGGCGGCGCGTGGCGGGACCCTGCCGATCATCCCGGGGCTGATGCCGATCACCTCGGCCAAGCAGATCACGCGCATGGCCGAGCTGTCCGGGGCCGCCCTGCCCGTCGCCGTGACGTCGCGGCTGGAGGCGGTGGGGGACGACGCCGACGCCGTGCGCGAGGTGGGGGTCGAGATCGCGACCGAGCACGCGTCCCGCCTCATGGCCGAGGGCGCGCCGGGGCTGCACTTCTACACGATGAACCGCTCGACCGCGACGCTCGAGGTCTTCGCCAACCTGGGGCACTGACCCTCAGCCGGTGCGGGTGCCCCAGTCGTCATACCTGCGCTTGAGCCGGACGATGCGCCGCAGCAGCCAGACCACGGCGACGATGCCGGCGAGCAGCAGGATCCCGGCCACCGTGGCGGCCGCCCAGGGATGCTCGGTGGCGAGGGTCATCACGCCGATCACGGCGACGTCCTCCGCGGACGAGATGGCGACGTTGCTGACCGGCTCCGGCGAGGCGTTGACCCCCGCGCGGATCCCGGCCTTGACCCCGTGGCTGGCCAGGGCGCTGAAGCCACCGGTCGCGGCGGCGAAGGCCTGCTCCAGCCCGGACCCCTCGTGGCCGGCCAGGAGATAGCCCAGGGTCGCGCCGACGGCCGGCCGGACGACGGTGTGGACGCTGTCCCACATCGAGTCGAGGTAGGGGATCTTGTCGGCGAACATCTCCAGCAGGAACAGCACCGCGGCGGCGATCAGCACGTCCGTGCGGGTCAGCACGTGCGGGACCAGGTCGATCGAGAAGAACCGCCCGGCCAGGCCCATGACGAGCACCACGGCGTAGGCGTTGATGCCGCTCGCCCAGCCGCTCGTGAAGACCATCGGTAGCAGCTCGGTCCCCATGGGTCCTCCTCAGTGATCGTGTGCTCGTGCTCGTGCTCGTGCTCGTGCTCGGGTCTCGCCGGGCCGGCGGCCTGGCTCGAGCCAAGGGCGTCCGACGACGACGCCTCACGGTATCCGGTCGGGGCCCCTCGGTCAGGGATCGACTGACCTGCGCCGATGCGCAAGCGGGTGACGTGGGGGTGGGGTCTGTCGGTGGTCGGGCCTAGAGTTCTCTCCATCGAACACATGTTCGGTTCACGGGTCGGTTGTTCGAAGGAGGACGGCGATGAGGCGGTGCGAGGACGTCATCGAGGTCAGGCACGAGGGCCGACCGTTGCAGTTCATCTGGCGAGGGCGCCTCTACGACGTGCGCGCGGTCGTCGACCACTGGCGCGAGCGCCGCCCGTGGTGGCGCGAGGTGCCCGACACGCGGTCCATCACCCCCGCCGACCTCGAGGAGGAGGTCTGGCGGGTCGAGGCGGCCCCCGGCCGCTCCGGCTCCCTCGGCGTCTACGACCTGGCGGTGCGCGGCTCGCGCTGGCAGCTCGTCCGGCTCTCCGACTAGGACTCCCCTCCGGCTCTTTCTCCGGCCTTCCTCCCGGCCCTTTCTCTCCCCTCTCTCCCCTCTCTCCCCTCTCTCCCCTCTATCTCCCTCTATCTCCCTCTCGTTCTTCTTCCGGCTCTCCCGACCGGACCGTATGACGAAAGCAGGTGCACCATGACCGCCACGATCGCCACCATCACGCGTCCGCCGCTGACCACGGCGACGCTCGACCTGCTCGACCGCGCCTACGCCGCCCTCGCCGAGGCGACCTGCGCGGGCACGACCGCCGACCGCTACGTCGCGGCGCACCTGTCGGGGCTGCGCGCCGGGGCGGCGCTGCTCGCCACCCGGGGACCGGTCTCGGGCCGGGGACGGCCCCGCAGCGTCTGGGAGCTGCTGCCGGCCGCCGCGCCGGAGCTGGGGGAGTGGGCCGCGTTCTACGCCGCCTCGGCGACCCGCCGCTCCGTGGCCGAGCGGGGTGGACCCGTCTCGGCGCGCGAGGCGGACGACCTGGTGCGGGCCTCCGAGACCTTCCTCGCCCTGGTCGAGTCCGCCCTCGGGGCCCCGCCGCACGCACCGCTGCCGTCCCTGCAGGTGGCCACCGGTGGCCGATGACTTCGTCCACCTGCACGTGGCGTCGGGCTGCTCCCTGCGCTACGGCACCACCCCACCGGCCGACCTGGTCGATCTCGCCGTGGGGCACGGCCAGGCTGCGCTGGCGCTGACCGACCGCGACGGCCTCTACGGCGCGGTGAAGTTCGCCCAGTCCTGCCTGGCCCGGGGCATCGACCCGATCCTGGGGGCGGACCTCGCGCTGGGCGAGGTCGCCGGGCAGCGGGCCAGGCCGGCCGGACGCACCCCCGTGCGCGGTGGTGCGGTCGTCGACCCACGGCTGCCCCGGGTCACCGTGCTCGCCCGGGGACGCTCCCGGGTCGAGCAGGGCCACGGCTGGGCGCGGCTGTGCCGGCTGGTGTCGGCGACCCACCTCGCGGGCGAGCGGGGAGAGCCGGTGACGAGCCGGGCGCTCGTGGCCGAGCACGCCGACGCCCTCACGGTGCTGGTCGGCCCCGACTCCGACGTGGGCCGGGCGGTCCTGCGCGGCCGGCCCGACCAGGCCCGGCACCTGCTGGAGCAGTGGCGGCACGCGCTGCCCGGGGACGCCCTCGTCGTCGAGGTCGTCCTGCACGAGGGGCCGCCGGGATCCGTCGGCAGCCGCCGCCAGGCCGCCGCGCTGCTCGCGCTGGCCGACGACGTCGGGGTCCCCGCCGTGCTGACCGCCGCCGTGCGCCACGGCCGCGCCGAGGACGCGGTCACGGCCGACGTGCTCGACGCGGCCCGCCGGCTCGTCGCCCTCGACACCCGGCACCTCGACCGGGTGACCACGCTGGGTCACCTCGCCTCGACCCCGGACATGCTCGCCCTCGCCCGCCAGGCGTGCGGCGGGGATCGCGCCCGCGCCGACGAGCTCGTGCGCACCACGCTGCGGGTCGCCGACGACTGCCGGCTCGACCCGCGCGGCGACCTCGGGATCGGATCGGTCCAGCTGCCCGAGCCCGGCATCCTCGGCATACGGCCCGGGCAGTCCCCCCAGGCGGTCCTGGCCGAGCGCTGCCGAGGCGCGCTGCTGACCCGCTATCCCGACGCGAGCGACAGCGGGCGGCGGGCGATCGAGGCGAGGCTCGACGACGAGCTGGGGGTCGTCGCCGGCCTCGGCTACCCGACCTACTTCCTCACCGTCGCGACCGTGTGCGACCTGATCCGCGACATGGACGGCCGGGTCGCGGCGCGC
The DNA here is from genome assembly GCF_002479615.1 of Arsenicicoccus sp. UBA7492. Lineage (NCBI taxonomy): Bacteria > Bacillati > Actinomycetota > Actinomycetes > Micrococcales > Intrasporangiaceae > Arsenicicoccus > Arsenicicoccus sp. UBA7492. Next base: position 263,545 of record NZ_DLOE01000048.1, read on the forward strand.
GGGTCCGGCGCCGGCAGCCTGGTCAACTACCTGCTCGGGATCAGCGGCGTCGACCCGATCCGCCACGACCTGCTGATGGAGCGCTTCTGCTCGCCGCTGCGCGCCCAGCTGCCCGACATCGACATCGACGTGGAGTCCGACCGGCGCACCGCGATCTACGAGCGCATCCTGGACCGCTTCGGCGGCGACCGGGTGACCTGCGTGTCGATGATGGACACCTACCGCGTGCGCCACGCCGTCCGGGACGTCGGGGGAGCGCTCGGCATGCCGCCCAACGAGGTCGACGCGATCGCCAAGGCCTTTCCCCACATCCGGGCCCGGGACGCCCGGTCGGCCATCGCCGACCTGCCCGAGCTGCGGGCGAGCGGCCTGGACGCGCCGCGGCTGCAGACCTTCTTCGACCTCGTGGAGCGGGTCGACGGGCTGCCCCGCCACATCGCGCTGCACCCGTGCGGGGTGGTGCTGTCCAACTCGGGGCTGCTCGACCGCACGCCGGTCGAGGCCAGCTGGCTGGGCTTCCCGATGAGCCACTTCGACAAGGACGACGTCGAGGCGATGGGGCTGCTCAAGCTCGACGTCCTCGGCATCCGCATGCAGTCCTCCATGGCCCACGCGGTGGCCGAGGTCGAGCGGGTCGACGGCGTCCGGATCCAGCTCGACGACCAGCGTCAGGTGCCGCTGGACGACGAGGCGACCTTCCGCCTGATCCGCAGCACCCACACCCTCGGCTGCTTCCAGATCGAGTCGCCCGGGCAGCGCGAGCTCATCGGCAAGTTCGGGCCCGAGAGCTTCGACGACATCATCATCGACATCTCGCTGTTCCGCCCCGGCCCGGTCAAGTCCGACATGATCACCCCCTTCCTGCGAGCCAGGCAGGGCTGGTCCGAGCCCGACCACCTGCACGAGACCCTCGTGCCCGCGCTGCGCGAGACGGCCGGGGTGGTGGTCTTCCACGAGCAGGTGCTGCGCATCGTCGCCGAGACGGCCGGGGTGACCCTCGCCGAGGCGGACGAGGTCCGTCGCGCCATGGGATCACCTGAGGGTCAGGTCGAGGTCGAGGCCTGGTGGCGCCCGGCGGCCGCGGCGCGCGGCTACGCCCCGGAGGACGTCGACCGGATCTGGGCCGTCCTCAAGGCCTTCGCGTCGTTCGGCTTCTGCAAGGCCCACGCAGCGGCCTTCGCCCTGCCGACCTACCAGTCCGCGTGGCTCAAGACCCACCACCCGGCGGCCTTCCTCGCCGGCGTGCTCACCCACGACCCGGGGATGTATCCCAAGCGGCTCATCCTCGACGACGCCCGCAACCTCGGCATCGCGGTCCTCGGCCTGGACGTCAACGCCTCCGACGACACCTATCGCGTCGAGAAGGTCGCGCCGTGGGACGAGCCGCCGCCGCAGATCCTCGACCAGCAGTCCCGGTCCCGGCCCGCGCACCCCGACCTGCCCGACGGGCGGGCCTACGGCATCCGGCTCTCCCTCTCGGACGTCAAGGGCATCAGCGAGGCCGAGGTGCAGCGCCTCGTCGCCGGCCGGCCCTACGTCACCCTGGCCGACGTGTGGAACCGCGCCCAGCCCTCGCGCCCGGTCCTCGAGCGGCTGGTGATGGCCGGGGCGCTCGACTCCCTCTACGGACTGTCGGGCCATCGCGCGGTCGCCGGGCTCGGACGTCGCGGCAAGGTCACCCGCCGCGACCTGCTCCTGCACGTGGCCGAGCTCGAGCGCTACAGCCGCGCCACCGCGCGCAGGGCACCACGTGGCCGCCGCGGGAGCGCACCCGCCGCCGTCGACCGACCCGCCGCGTCATCGGCCGGTGGCCGGCAGGCCTCCGACCGGCATGACCTCGACCGGCAGCGCGCGGACCTGAGGCCCGCCGCGCCGGACGTGCGCGCCGCCGCCGCGCGTCAGTCCCGGCAGCACGCCCCCGTGGCGCCCGCCGGGGAGCAGCCCGTCCAGCTGGCCCTCGACCTCGGGGACGAGCCCACGCTCACCGCGGGCAGCGGGCTGCCCGAGATGACCCAGACCGAGCGGGTGCGCGCCGAGCTCGACGTGCTGGGCCTCGACGCGACCGCGCACGTCCTCGAGCCCTACGCCCCGATGCTGCAGGCCCTCGGCGTGGTGCGGTCGGCGGACCTCCTGGGCTGCCGCAGCCGCGCCGTCGTGCACGTCGCCGGGGTCAAGGTCGCCACCCAGACCCCGCCGGTCCGCTCGGGACGGCGCGTCGTCTTCCTCACCCTCGACGACACGACCGGACCGGTCGACGCGACCTTCTTCGAGGACGTCCAGGGTCCCTACGCCTCCACCGTCTTCCACTCCTGGATGCTGCTCGTCCGCGGCGAGGTGCGCCGCACCGGCCCCCGGGGGATCTCCCTGCGCGCGACCGGCGCGTGGGAGCTCGGAGCGCTGTGGGACGCGTGGCTGCGCGACGGGCCGCGCGGCGTGCACGACCTGCTGGCCCAGGTCGACGCCGAGGCCCGCGAGCTGGCGGCCGAGGCCGAGCGGGCGACCGGCACCGAGGGACAGCGCACGCGTCGGGTCCTGCGCCACGCCTCGGGGTTCGAGCAGTCGCCCTATGCCGACATCAAGCCCGCGGGGGGCGACCAGGGCGAGGCCCACCGCACGCCGCCGCGCAAGCTGTGGCACTCCAGCCCGGGCAGCTCGGGGCACTAGGGTGGACGAGACGGCGCGTCCGCGCGCACCCCGCCCCGAAGGAGCCCAGCGATGCCCGACCACGCGGACCGACCCGCGGCCCGCCGCTCCCGCGGCACCGGTGTCGAGACCAACCTGCGCACCGCCGCCGTGTGGGAGGCCGTCCAGTCCGTCGCCGACGACCTGTCCGCCCAGCTCGACCGGCCGCTGCGGGTCCTCGACCTCGGTGGCGGCACCGGCGGGGGCGCC
>NZ_DLOE01000050.1:0-11030 GCF_002479615.1 Arsenicicoccus sp. UBA7492
ACCAAACCCGGGGCGGTTCAGGTCGTGAAGTAGTGCTCGCTGATCCAGTCCTCGCCGACGATCAGGGCGTCGCTGATGGGCACGGTCAGGCCCCTTCCTCGCTGGTGGACACGGGATGGTCGGCGGGAACGACGACGAGGAGCGGTCTCAAGAAGCGGCGGTCCGGTCGGCGAGCATCCGCCAGCGCCCGCTCCTGCTCGACGCTCACGCGACGCTGTCTGATGTCGCCCCGTTGGATGAGGGCGCTGGCTTCTTGGTCCCAGCGTTGGACCCGCCCGGCCCACGCATCCACTCGGGCCGCCGCGGCAGCCTCGGCGGCGGCAAAGGTCTGCTCCAGCGCTGCCTCAGCCTTATCCACGGCCGCAGGGATGCGATCCCGCAGGACTTCGATGTCGGCGATGGTGCCGGGGTTCGACATACGACCATGGACCCCGACTGCCTCAAGCATCCCGGCTGCGGAATCGTGCACCTGCACCATGGCGAACCCCGAGCTTGGGTCCGGGAACTCGACCTGGATCCACACCGCCGACACCGTCTGGCCGGCCTTGTTGGTGAGGGTGCCTTGCAGGAGGACGCTGGTCGAGTCGCCGTCGCCACGGACGGCAAAGATCTCGCCACGACCCAGACGCGCCAGGACACGATCGCTGACCCAATCCAGAACGGGATGGAGCGGGCCGAGGAAGTGCGCGGCCGGCCAGGACGACGACTGCTCGTCGCTGAGAGCACGTGCCAGCTCGGTCTTGCCCTTCGTGGCGCTCGTGGCCAGGCGCAAGGTGGTGGTGACTTGCCGATCGCTCAGGTAGCTCTGGGGTAGCACGGCCAGACGAGCCTTCAGGTCCTCTGGCGGGGTCAGCTGGATGATCTGGTCGGCCTGGTGCTCGACCCACCCCACGCCGCCCGCGCCGCGATCACCTGGCGCCTGGGCCGGCCTGGGGTAGGCGGCAGACACAGCCTCCCGGAGGAAGTCGGCGTGACTGTCATAGAGGCCGGACGCCGAGTGTGGCGAGGAGGGGGTGAGCAGTGGCGTCTGGGCTGACTCCGCCACAGCAGTGCTGAGCTGGGCGAGGAGGGCGTCGAGGTCGCCCCCTCGCAGCACCTGCTCAGGCGTCTGGACGGCTTCGTCCAGCGTCTTCTTGTGCTGGAGGACCTTGAGAATCTCGTCTTCTTCCGCCTGCACACTGTGCTGCCCCATCAGGGAGGCTGAGTCGCCTAGCGCCTGGTGAGCCTCGTGCTCCTTGAGCATGAGGGAGGTGAGGACCCGCAGATCCCCTTGGAAGTGCTGGTGACTCGGGTTGAGCAGCAGGGTGGTGATGCGCGGTGCGTGCCGCTGGCCGTAGCGATCGATGCGGCCGTTGCGCTGCTCGATCCGGATGAGCGACCACGGGATGTCGAAGTGGATGAGCTCGTGACACTGTAGGTGGAGGTTGACACCCTCACTGGCGACATCGCCGGTGATGAGAACGCGGATGGGGGAGCTCTCCTGCTTGAACTCCTCGACGATCTGCTGCTGCTCGACGTCCGTGAGGCCGCCGTGGAGGACACGCACCTGGTCTGCGGTGAGCTTGCGGTCCCGCATGACCTTGTCCCTTAGCCAATGGAGGGTGGCCACGCGCTCAGCGAACACGACCACTCGCTCGGGATTCCTTGCGCCAATCCCGATCCGGTCGAACTCGGTGAGGAGGGCGGCATACTTCCCCGCCCGTTGCTCGCTTGCCTTGCTGGCGAGCTCGATCAAGAGCTCAAGGGAGGCTTTGTCTGAGGCATCCGCTGCCTGAGCGCGCTTGAGTCGATTGCTGGCGGTCTCGGCAAGGGCGGCGGGAGAGGAGAGGAAGGCCTTGGCGAGCGTCCAGCCAAAGAGCGAGTCGCCGGCGCCCCGACCCTCGCGCGTGGCGTAGAGCCAGTGGTCGGCGAGCTCCTCCGCGATGGCGTCCTCGTCGGGGGATGCATTAACGAGGATGTTGTGAGGCTGCTGCCGCTCGACCCAATCGGTCCCGACGATGGTGGCGACCTCAGGGGAGTGACGGTGGCGTCGTATGACGAGCCGCTGCAGCTCGTCGGGGTCGATGTCACCCTCGGGCGTGACCGCCGTCGGCTCGAGGAGCCGGACCAGCTCGGCAAAGGACTCCTTCTTGCCGTTGTGCGGGGTCGCGCTGGCCAGGATCAGCGCATCCGTCTGGGGCGCAAGCACGTTGGCCAAGCGGTTGTTTTGCGTCGACGAGTTGGTGATGTTGTGGGACTCGTCGATCACGACGGCGTCCCAGTGGTGCTTGCGCAGGTGGGCGAGATAGCGGTCGTTCTTGAGGGTGTCGATCGAGATGATCGCGCGCTTGTAGAGCCCGAAAGGGTTGCGCGTGGCCGGCAGGCGCCGGCGGACGCGCTGGATCCCCACCGAGTCAAGACGGACGAAGGGCAGCGCGAAGCGGCACCACATCTCGTGCTGCATCTGCTCGAGCACGTGCTTCGGCGTGACGATCAAGATCCGCTCACCACGACCGCGACGCACGAGCTCGCTCAGGATCATGCCGATCTCGAGCGTCTTGCCCAGGCCCACCGTGTCGGCAAGCAGGATGCGAGGACGCAGGATGTCGGGGTTGAGCGCCTGGCGCACGGCGGTGCGCTGGTAGTCGAGGGGGTCCGCGAGCATCCCGTCGACGACGGCGAGGTGGGGGTCATCCACCGGCAGCGGGGTCTTGCGGAGGGCCGCCTCCAACCAAAGCCGTGACTGCCGGTAGTTGGGGCTGTCGTCGGGGACCACCCTGGTGGCGCGGGGATCGGCGACCTCGATGTCATCGAACGCCGCAGAGAACTGCGCCGACGTGCCCGCGACCAGCTCCGAGAGACCCTGGCAGGACACAAGAATCCCGTCGCGGTTGCGTCCCACCTGGGTGACCAACCACTCCTCGTCCCGGATCCACACGATCGAACCGGGCGCGACGTCCTCGGCGGTCGTCCCCTTCGCATCCACGCGCATGGGCGCCATGCTAACCGTGCGTACACGCGCTGATGCTCCAGTCGCATGGATCAGCACCCCTTCCCCCCTAGGTATGTCGGTGCCATGGGGTAAAAACCAGGCATGACCACCGAGGGCCAGCGCAATGTTGCGCACGCTGACGTCCACGACGAGATGCTTCAGGCGCTCCTGCTTGCCGAGGCGGAGGTCACGACCGAACTCGCGGACGTGGAGCAACGGTTGACGGAGATCCGCGAGCAGCTCGAGCTCGCACGCCGCTCTCTGGTGTCCACGGGACCACGACCCGGAGAGGCACGAGGGATTGGGAGCATGGCCCCGGCTGGCTTGCCCATCGACCTCTCAGGGCTCCCCCTCTTTCCGTGGCAGCAGGAGGCCCTTGAGGCGTGGGCTGGCGGGGGAAACGTCGGCATCGTGGAGGCGGTAACAGGTGCTGGTAAGACGCGAGTGGGTACCACCGCCATCGCTGCTGCGCTGGAGTCGGGCAATCGCGCCGTCGTCATCGTGCCGACCATCGTCCTCCGGGCCCAGTGGATCCGCGTGCTGCGGGAGGCGCTGCCGCATCACGCCATCGGCGACGATCCCCGCAAGAGCGACTGGCACGTCCTGGTCACAACGGTGCACAGCGCCGTCCACCTAGACCTGGCCCCCGGCGAGACGCCATTGATGGTGGCTGACGAATGCCATCGGTATGGCGCCGAGACCTGGGCCCGGGCACTGCGTACCCAATTCACCTGGAGGCTGGGATTGTCTGCCACGGTCGAGCGCGGGGACGCCGGCGACGCGATCCTGAAGGCGTACTTCGCGGGGGTCGTCTACACCCTGGGATACGAAAAGGCTCTACGCGACGGGGTCATTGCGCCGTACCGTGTCGCCTTCGCCGGCGTGGATCTTGACCATGACGAGCGGGTGCGCTACGACGATGCCTCGGACCGCATGGCCAAGGCACGAAGCACCCTGGTCAGCACCTATGGCCTCGACGGCACGCAGGTGGGCACCTTGCTGCAGGCCGCTCAACGGCTGATCGACCAATCTGCCCCAGGGGCCATCACCGCCAGGCAGTTCCTCAGGGCCTTCAGCGACCGCCGTGCCGTCCTCGCCGAGTGTCGAGCCAAGGTGCGGGCCCTCGCTGCCATAGCCGACGAGATCGGCACCGGCCGCGGCACCTTGATCTTCACTCAGACTCGTTCCTCAGCAGACGCTGCTGCCCTTGTCCTGCGGTCGCAGGGTTGCCAGGCAGAGAGCGTCCACGGCGAGACCAAAGAGGACGAACGAGAGGAGCATCTCGTGGCGCTCGGTCGGGGCGATCTGCAGGCGCTGGCGGCGCCTCGCATCCTCGATGAGGGCGTCGACGTCCCCGACGTGGACCTCGGCATCGTCCTGGCCCGCAGCAGACGTCGACGGCAGATGATTCAGCGCCTCGGCCGCGTGGTGCGACGCAAGCCCGATGGCCGCCCAGCGACATTCATCGTCCTCTTTGCCAGCCACACGACTGAGGACCCCACGTCAGGCGGGCCAGATGCCACCGAGTTCGAGGAATTGCTGCCATGGGCGCTCGAGGTCGTCACCGTCGACCTCGAACGGGAGGGGGTTGGGCCCCTCAAGCGCTTCCTTCAGGGGATCGCTGGCCGTGGCGCTGGCGAAGTCTTCATCAGGCTCCCCTCGAGGCAGGATCTTCCAGAGCTGGGCACCGCGGAGACCTCCCTGACGGACGCCTACCCCAGACGGCACCGTCGTCAGCCAGCAGCGACCGCCGCGCCCGATGTGGCAGCGACCTCAATCGTCACGGCCCCTTCAGTGATCCATCAAACGCCGCTACCGGTGGCATCGGCGGACGACGAATACGTCCTGGTTTGGGCTCAGGAGGAGGACGATGCACCCTCTCGCCAAGTCCTGACCGCCGGCGCCACTGCCGACCCGGTCAAGGACTACTTCAAGCAGATCGGGAAGGTCGCCCTCCTGAACACTCAGAAGGAGGTCGAGCTGGCGAAGCGGATCGAGGCCGGCCTGTTTGCGACGAACCTGCTGTCGTCTGGCGGCACCATCGATGTAGACCTCAGGTCCGAGCTGCAGTGGGTTGCCCAGGACGGGAAGCTCGCCAAGAACCACCTGATCGAGGCCAACCTGCGGCTGGTGGTGTCGCTGGCCAAGCGCTACACCGGTCGCGGCATGCTCTTCCTGGACCTCATTCAGGAGGGCAACCTCGGTCTGATCCGTGCCGTGGAGAAGTTCGATTACACCCAGGGCAACAAGTTCTCCACCTACGCGACGTGGTGGATCCGGCAGGCCATTACGCGGGCGATGGCCGACCAGTCCCGCACTATCCGAGTCCCCGTGCACGCTCATGAGGTGGCCGTGCGGGTCAATCGGCTTCGGCGGTCGCACGACCTCACGTGGCGCGAGTGCTACGACCAACCCACCTGCCTCGGTGAGGAGGTCACTCTCAGCCAAGTTGTTGACGCTCGTACTCACCTTGCGCCGGTTCCGGGCTTTGACGACGTACCCAACATTCTGGAGCGTCCTGACGCCGCAGACCACGTGCAGGACCTGCTGACGTCGCTGGGTCACGGTGAACTCATCGCCCAGATGTGGGAGTTCCTCACCCCACGGGAGGCGCGGGTCCTGGCGTTGCGGCACGGTCTGGGCGGTCGCGACCCCATGACGCTGGACGAGATCGGGCGTTCTTTCGGTGTGACGAGAGAGCGCATCCGCCAGATCGAGTCGGGAGCGCTGGCGTCCCTTCGTGGCGAGCCGGTCTTGTTGCAGGCGGCACACGAGTGGGGACTGGCCAAAGTCGTCGTCCCAAACAGTGATCCAACTGATCCCGTTCTGGTCGCGTGATGGCATCGGTGTCTTGCCGACGCCGATTCAAGCCCTCCGAGTCATCCGCCCATGATCCGGGTCCCATCAGCGGCCTAGGGTGGGGCGATGACCTACCGGCCCCGTGACCTGCGATGACCACGCGAACCATCGCGCGCACCAACAGCGGTCGCATCCTGGAGCTGCTGCGCGCACGAGGGCCCATGGCGCGTGCGGACGTCGCGCAGGCGACCGCGCTGAGCGTGTCGACGGTGTCGCGACTGGTGGCCGAGATGCTGGGCAGCGGCCTGCTGGTGCAGTCGGAGGACGGCGCCGTCACCGGCGGCCGGCCGACCCGGCACGTCCGGCTCAACGCCGCGGCGGCCACCACCCTCGCCGTCGACATCGCGGACCACCACACGCAGGTCGCGCTCGTCGGGCTCGACGGGACGGTCCTGCGGGAGCGCACCTGGGTGCCCGACGCCGCGGAGATGACGGGTGACGCGCGCCTGGCCCACACCCTCGACGTGATCGAGCAGGCGCTGACGGAGGCGACGGCATACGACGCAGGTGAGCACGACAACCCCCGCTGCCTCGCCCTCGGCGTCTCCGTCCCGGGCCCGGTCACCTCGGCCGGTGTCGTGCGGTTCTCGCCGTCGCTGGTGTGGGACGACCTGCCGCTCGGCGACCTGCTCCGCGAGCGCTTCGGGCTGCCCGTCGCCGTCGCCAACGACGCCAACCTGATCGCCATCGCCGAGAGCCGAGTCGGCGACTACCGCGACGCCGCATCGCTGTTCGTCCTCGCGGTGTTCGACGGGATCGGCAGCGGCATCGTCGTGGACCGTGCGCTGTGGCCCGGCAACGCCGGCTGCTCGGGGCAGATCGGGCGCATGCTGCTCGACAGCACGGCGATCGCCAACGTCTACGTCGGCTACGGCGACCTGGAGCGGCAGCTCGGGTCGGTGGGCCTCGCGCGCCGGGCCGCGGATGCGGGGATCGCCATACGGCCCGAGTCCGACATCTTCGCCCAGCTGTTCACCAGCACCGACCCCGCAGCCCGCGACCTGAGCGCCCTGGTGCTGGACCAGTTCGCCGCGGCCCTGGTCAACGTGTGCGCCCTCTTCGACCCCGAGGTCATCGTGCTGGCAGGGCGGTTCGCGCCGCTGGCCGACCACCTGCACGGCGAGCTCGAGAGCCGGCTCACCGGCCGCGTCCTGTCCGTCCCCCGCATCGCCCGCGAGTCCACCGGCCACGCCGGAGCCCTGCTCGGGGCGGCGCACGTCGCCCTCGACACCTACGGCGCGCTGTCCCAGCTGCTCGACTGACGAGATCTGCGTCACCTCTGGCGCCCGGCCCATCGGCGGGTCTACTCTGCAGACACCCTTTTTCGCATAGTGCAAATAAGGGTGAGAGCGAGGAGCCTCCAATGGGACGTAGGAACCTTGTCGTCGCGACCGTCACGGTCGCGAGCCTCGGACTCGCCGGGTGCAGCACCGTCTCGTCGACGAGCAGCAGCTCCGGCAGCGGGTCCTCAGCGGCCAAGGGGCCGTTCACGATCGGCGTCAGCAACGGCTTCGTCGGCAGCGAGTACCGCACCCAGATGGTGCAGGACATGCAGGACGCCGCCAAGCCCTACCAGGACGCCGGCGAGCTCAAGCAGCTCGTGCTGGAGAACCAGGACACCGACGTCAACGGTCAGATCCAGCAGGTCCGCAACCTCATCAAGGCCCGGGTCAACGCGATCATCGTCGACCCCAACTCCGGCTCCGCCCTCGACGCCGTCTTCAAGGAGGCCACGAGCGCGGGCATCAAGGTCTATGCCATCGACCAGGCGGTCACCGAGAAGTCCGTGACCAACGTCGGCATCGACCAGGGCAAGTGGGCCGAGACCAGCGCCAAGTGGCTCGCCCAGCAGCTCGGGTCGGGCAAGAAGGTCGTCGCCGTCAACGGGATCTCCGGCCATCCGGCCAACGAGGCCAGGTGGGGCGCGGCCAAGAAGGTCTTCGACGCGGCCGGCATACAGGTGCTCACCACCGCCGACGGCGGCTGGGACCAGGCCAAGGGCCAGCAGGCCATGGCCAACCTCCTGGCCACCTATCCCGACATCAACGGCGTGTGGACCCAGGACGGTATGGCGCAAGGAGTCCTCAAGGCGCTCGTCGCCGCCAAGAAGCAGAGCTCCATCGTCACGACCGGCGAGGCCCGCAACGGCTTCATGCGCCTGTGGAGCCAGCAGGACAAGGCCTTCAAGTCCGTCGGTGTCGTCAACCCGCCCGGGACCGGCGCCACGGCGCTGCACCTCGCCATGGCCGAGCTCAAGGGCGGCAAGATCGACCCGGCCAAGCTGACCGACGGGCACTCCGTGGTCCTCGACCTCGAGCCGGCCATCACGCCGGAGAACTTCACCGCCGAGTGGGACAAGGTCAAGGACAAGCCCGACACCTACGTCCTGGACTCGATCCTCACCAAGGACGAGGTCGCCGGCCTCCTGGCCAAGTAGGCCCCGCCCGTGCCCACCCCGCTGCTCACCGTCCGGGACGCCACCAAGAGCTTCGGTGGCGTCCGGGCGCTGCGGGGCGCCTCGCTCGAGGTCACGGCGGGCGAGGTCCACGGCCTGCTCGGCCCCAACGGCTCCGGCAAGAGCACCCTCAACAAGGTCGTGGCGGGGTCGGTGCGGCCCGACTCCGCCACGATCCACCTCGACGGCGCCCCCGTCACGATCGACTCCCCGATGGCCGCCCACCGCCTCGGCATCAGCGCCGTCTATCAGCAGCTCAGCCTCGTGCCGCAGCTGTCGGTGGCGGACAACCTCGTGCTCGGCCTCGAGCCGACGCGGCTCGGTCTCGTCCGCGGCCGCCAGGCTCGTGGGCGCGCCGGGCAGATGCTCGACACCCTCCAGCCCGTCATGGGTGCACCGGTCCGCCTCGACGACCCGGTCCGCCGCCTGACGCCCGCCCAGCAGCAGCTCGTCGAGGTCGGCAAGGCCCTGCTGCGCGACCCGCGCATCCTCATCCTCGACGAGGCCACCGCGTCGCTGCACCGCGACCAGGTGGCGCTGCTGCGCGAGCTCGTCGAGGACCGCCGCCAGGCGGGGTGCTGCATCATCTTCGTCTCGCACCGCCTCCACGAGATCGTCGACTTCTGCGACCGGGCGACGATCCTGCGCTCGGGGTCGACCGTCGCCACCGTCGACGCCCGCACCACCACGCCCGACGAGATGATCCGCCTGATGGTGGGCGACGTCGGCGACGTGACCCGACGGGGCGCGCACGAGCCGACCGGGGACGTGCGCCTCCAGATGCGCGAGCTCACCAGCCCCGGCATCGACGCGATCTCCCTGGCCGCCGAGCGCGGCGAGATCGTCGGGCTCGGCGGCCTGCAGGGGCAGGGTCAGTCCGAGCTGCTGGTCACGCTGTTCGGCGCCATGCCCGCCACCTCGGGGACGGTCAGTGTCGACGGTCGCGAGGTCGACCTCTCCTCCCCGGTCACCGCGGCCCGCGCCGGCATCGCGCTCGTCCCCGGCGACCGCAACACCCAGGGCCTGTTCGCCAAGCGCAGCGTCCAGGACAACATCTCGATCGCCAGCGCCGGTCGTCGCGCCACCGTGGGCCTCACCCGTCAGGCCGTCGAGTCGTCGGTCGCGCGAGACATGGTGGAGCGCCTGCGGATCGCCGTCGGCAACCTCGGCCAGCCCGTCTCGACGCTGTCCGGCGGCAACGCGCAGAAGGTCGTCCTCGCCAAGTGGATCCTCAACGAGCCCGCCGTCCTGCTGCTCGACGACCCCACCAAGGGCGTCGACATCGGCGCCAAGGAGGAGATCTATCGGATCATCCGCTCCCTCGCCGACGACGGGGCGGTCGTGGTGATCAACTCCAGCGAGGACAGCGAGCTGGTCGCCCTGTGCGACCGGGTTCTCGTCCTCTACGAAGGGGCCGTCGTCGAGACCCTCGCCGCCGCCGACCTCACCGAGGAACGCCTCGTCGGCTCGTCCATGCGGGTGCCCGCCACCACCGCCGAGGAGGCCGAGTGACCACCCCCACCGTCGTGCCGTCCACCAACCCCGCGACCGCGCTGCTGCTGGCGCGCGTCTCGCGCAGCACGACCTGGCTCCTGCTCGCGGTGGCCATCGGCCTGAGCGCCGTGCTGCAGCCGGACTTCTTCTCGGCGTACTCCATCGCCTCGTCGTTCTCCGGCTTCCTGCCCCTCGTGCTGCTCGCCGTCGGGCAGGCCGTCGTGATCATCGGCGGCGGGCTGGACCTGTCCCTCGGCGCCTCCCTCGGCCTGGCCAGCGTGGTCGGGCTGCTGGTCATGGACGGTCAGGACGGCCGACTGCCCCTCGGGATCCTCGCCGCCCTCGCCACGGGTCTGGCCTGCGGCCTCGTCAACGGCCTGATCGTCGCGGTCGTCCGGCTGCAACCCCTCATCACGACCTTCGCGACGGCCTCGATCTTCATCGGCGCGACCCTGTGGGTGCTCCCCAAGCCCGGCGGCACCGTGCCCGCGGCACTCACCACCTCCTTGCGTATGGCGGTCGCCGGCCTCCCCGTCACCCTGCTGCTCACGCTGCTGCTGGGCCTGTCCTGGCTCCTGCTGCGCCGCACCCGTTTCATGCGCCACGTCTATGCCATCGGCGGGGACGTCCAGGCGTCCTACGCCTCGCTCGTCCCGGTCACCCGCACCCAGATCTCCACCTATGCCTTCGCCGGCACCTTCGCCGGGCTCGCCGCCGTCGCCGTCCTGGCCAACAGCGGCTCCGGAGACCCCTATGTCGGTGGGGACTTCGCGCTCAACTCCGTCGCCGCCGTCGTCATCGGCGGCGTCGCGCTCCGCGGGGGCGAGGGCGGGGCGATCGGCGCGATCGCCGGCGCCGTCGTGCTCTCCCTGGTCAGCAGCATCCTGTTCTTCCTCAGCATACCGACGACCTATCGCCAGCTCGCCCAAGGACTCGTCGTCATCGGTGCCCTGGCCCTGTCCGCCCTGAGCGCCCGCGGGCAGGAGGCAGCATGAGCACGCTCGCCACCGAGAGCCGCACCGCCCCCGCCCGGCGGGTCCTCACCAACCCCGTGGTCGTCGCGTTCCTGCTCGCCGTCGCGCTGGTCGTCGTGGGGGAGATCGTCTCGCCGGGGTTCGGGTCCTACGGCCAGGTCGTGTCGATGCTGCGCGTGGCGTCCTTCCTCGGCGTCATCGCGATCGGGCAGACGCTGGTCATCCTCAGCGGCGGCGAGGGCATCGACCTCAGCGTCGGCAAGGTCGCCACCCTCGC
>NZ_DLOE01000050.1:11268-36267 GCF_002479615.1 Arsenicicoccus sp. UBA7492
CGTCGCCGCCGCGATCGGGCTGGTCAACGGCATCGGCGTCGTCTACCTGCGCATCCCGCCGTTCGTCATGACGCTCGGCATGCTCGGGGTCGTCCAGGGCATCGTCCTCGCCTACACCAAGGGGGCCGCCGACGGCCGGGCGGCTCCGGCACTGGTCGGCGCCGTCAACGGCGAGCTGCTGCTCGGCATACCCGGTGTCCTGCTGCTGTGGCTCGCGCTGGGGCTGCTGGTCACCCTGATCCTGCGGCGCAGCACCTATGGACTGAGCCTGTATGCCGTCGGCGCCAACCGCCTGGCCGCGCGGCTCTCCGGGATCCGGGTCAACCGCACGGTGATCCTGGCCTACGTCCTGTCGTCCGTCTTCGCGGCGCTCGGCGGGATCCTGATGGTGGGCTACACCGAGACCGTGTTCCTCAACCTCGCCGACGGACTCGCGCTGCCGTCGATCGCCGCCGTCATCATCGGCGGCACCCTCATCTCCGGCGGCGTGGGCAGCTATGCCGGCAGCGCCGTCGGCGCCATCGTGCTCACCGTCCTCACCAGCCTCCTCACCACCATGAACATGTCGACGGCCAGCCGCACCGTCGTCAACGGCCTCGTCCTCATCGCCCTGCTGGCCGTCTACGGCCGGCAACGTCGCCTCCGCAGCTGAGAAGGGAACTCCCATGCAACGCAAGGTCCTCGGTGTCGGCCTGATCGGCGCCGGCTTCATCGGCCAGTTCCACGTGCGGTCGTGGACCCGCGTGCGCGACGCCGACATCGTCGCCATCGGGTCGCGGACGCTGGCGTCGGCGCAGGCCCTCGCCGAGGAGGCCGAGACGCTCGGGGTGGGGACCGGGGTCACGGCATACGACGACGTCGCGGCCCTGGTGCGAGACGGGCGCGTCGAGGCCGTCTGGGTCCTCACCCCCAACGACACCCGCGTCGAGGTGGTCCGCGCCATCTGCGACGAGGTGCGCGCCCGCCGGTCCTCGCTGCGGGCCATCGCCATCGAGAAGCCGCTCGCCCGCACCCTCGGCGAGGCCAAGCAGGTGCTCGCGATGATCGAGGAGGCCGGCCTGCTGCACGGCTACCTCGAGAACCAGCTCTATGCGCCGTCCATCACCCGCGCCCACGACCTGCTGTGGAAGCGCGGCGCGGCGGCCGCCGGCAACCCCTATCTCGCGCGCTGCGCCGAGGAGCACTCCGGCCCGCACAAGGCGTGGTTCTGGGACGGGGTCAAGCAGGGCGGCGGCGTCCTCAACGACATGATGTGCCACAGCGTCGAGGCGGGCCGCTACCTGCTCACCCCGCCCGGCGTCGACCCCTCCACCTGGCTCACGCCCGTCAGCGTGTCCGCGTCGATCCAGTCGCTGAAGTGGAGCCGGCCCCGCTATGCGGACGAGCTCCTGTCGGCCTATCCCGGCGCACCGGACTACCGCTCGCGCCCGTCCGAGGACTACGCGCGGGCGAACTTCGAGTTCGTGAACGGCGACGGCGAGACCGTCATCGCCGAGGGCACCACGTCCTGGAGCTTCGTGGGGGCGGGGCTGCGGCTGAGCTTCGAGCTGCTCGGGCCGGAGTACTCCATGTCCGCCGACACCCTCGACACCGAGGCCAAGGTCTTCTTCTCCCGCGCGCTGACCCAGAGCGAGGGCGAGGACCTCGTCGAGAAGCAGAACGCCGAGCAGGGGCTGATGCCGCTCGTGTCGGACGAGGCGCTCGCCTACGGCTACACCGACGAGAACACGCACCTGGCGACGTGCTTCCTGCGCGGCGAGCAACCCGTCGAGACCCTCGCCAACGGGGTGGCGGTGGTGGAGCTGCTGATGGCGGCCTACCTGTCCGCCCAGACCGGCCGGACCGTGACCTTCCCCGTCGACCTCGACGACTTCGTGCCGGACGTGGCGCGAGGCACGTGGAAGCCCTAGCCAGGCGCGTGCGGGTCGTCCGGGCGGGTCGTGCGCTCCGACGTGGCTCGCGTGCGCACCGAGGGGGCGCAGATGACGCGGACGACGGCGTGTCGCGCGAACTTTGTGCCCCCTCGCCGGGCTGACCTCTCGGTCCTGAGGTGCAGGCAGCCTGGGGGTGACCAGTGGGGCGGGCGCCCGCGGATCACGGCTCCCCTCGAGCAGGTCAGCAGGCGACGAACCCGGCGACGTTCTTCGTGTAGGTGCACACGTCCAGCCGGACGTTCTTGGGGGAGTGGAGGCTGGCCGTGTCGCCCGTGTTGTTCCACTTGTGGAAGCCCTGCTTCCAGTAGAACGCGGCGCCGCGGTTGGTGCCCACGCCGGTGTAGACCGTGACCGTCGTGCGGGCCCCGATCACCGACCCCCGCGGGAAGACGAACCGGTTCCCGTGGGCGTCACGGAACCAGTAGCCGGTGACGTTGATCGCCTTCGCGGAGGTGTTGCGCACCTGGAGGTACTCCCCGTTGACGTTCTTCATGTCGTCCTTGACCTTGGTGCCACCCGCGTCGGCCTGGAACCTCGCCAGCTGCAGCGGCGGCGGGGGCGGCGCGGCGGCCGGAGCGGCCGAGGCAGCGGAGGCGGGGACGACAGACACGGCCAGGGCCGCAGCCAGCACGGCAGGGGCGGAGGTGGAGACAGAGGCAGCGGACATGCGGGGTGGGCCCTTCGGGTGGTCGGTGTCATCGGGAGGTCACGACGGGTTCATCCTGCGTGACGAGTCCACCCTCGTGCGCGCCAGGTGCCTCGATGACCTGAAAGATGGCCCAGAGTGACTAGCCCGGAGTGACTAGCCCGGACGCTAGCCCACGCGCTGCCCCACGGCGCCAGCACGTCACGCGGGTCGCGCGGCGGGCCCCGGCATACGCGCCCTGGTCCCGGAGTAGCGGTGTCCGGGCCGACAGGGTCTACTGGTGCGGAGGGCCGCGACGAGGCGCCCCACCCCTCAGTGCAGGAGGACGACGATGACCGATGCACCCTCGATGAACGAGCTGCTCAAGGACGCCCCCACCAACTGGGGCAAGTGGGGTCCCGACGACGAGGTGGGCGCCCTCAACTACCTCACCCCGGGCGAGGTGATGCGCGGGATCGGCAGCGTCAGGACCGGCCGCGTCTTCACGCTGCAGCGCATGATCGGCGACCCCAAGGGCGACCCGGTCTGGCCCGGCCGCACCCCCGCGGTGCGCACCCAGATCCTCGACGAGTCCAACTGGTACGACGGCGCGGGCGGCCCCGAGTACCCCGGCGGCCTGCACTACGCCGACGACAAGCTCGACGCCTTCCTGCAGGGATCGACGCAGTATGACGCCCTCGGCCACCTCTGGTACGACGGCAAGATCTGAAACGGCTACGACGCCGACACCACCGTCGGCGGGCTCGACAAGGCGTCGATCATGCCGATCGCGGAGCGGGGCGTGGCCGGCCGCGGCATCCTGCTCGACATCGCGCGGTGGCGCGGCAAGGAGGCTCTGGACCCAGCCGAGACGTTCACCCACGAGGACCTCGTCGCGTGCGCGGAGGCGCAGGGCACCCCGATCGAGAAGCACGACATCCTCGTGGTCCGCACCAACTACCTCAAGCACTTCTTCGACAAGGGTGACGCCTTCTACGACGACTTCTGCGAGCCGGGCCTGACCTACTCGCTCGAGCTCGCCCAGTGGTTCCAGGACATGGAGATCCCCAACCTCGCGACCGACACCATCGCCAACGAGGTCACCTACGACCCGGGCTCGGGCGTCGCGCTCCCGCTTCACTGCGCGCTCATGCGCAACCTCGGCGTCGCCCTCACCGAGATCTGCGACCTGGAGGAGCTCGCCGCGGACTGCGCCGAGGACGGCCAGTTCACCTTCTTCTACGTCGCCGCGCCGCTCAAGGTCGCCAAGGCCGCGGGCACCCCCGTCAACCCGGTGGCGATCAAGTGAGCGAGCACGCTCACCAGGAGACCGTCTTCACGTACGGCGCCCCCCAGCTCAAGTTCGGGCTCGGCGCGTCGGAGGAGATCGGCTACGACCTGTCCCTCACGGGCGCCAAGCGCGTCCTCGTCGTCACCGACCCCGGCATCGCCGCCACCGGCACCCCGCAGCGCGTTGCCGAGCAGATGGCCCGGTTCGACATACGGGCCGACGTCTTTGACCAGGTGCACGTGGAGCCGACCGATGCGAGCCTGCAGGAGGCCATCGACAACGCCCGCGCGCAGGGCCCCTACGACGCCTACGTCGCGGTCGGCGGTGGGTCGAGCATCGACACCGCCAAGGCCATCAACCTGCTGATGACCAACCCCGGCGAGCTCATGGACTACGTCAACGTGCCCGTCGGCGAGGGCCGCGACCCCGTCAACCCGCTCAAGCCGCTCGTGGCCGTCCCCACCACCACCGGCACGGGCGCCGAGAGCACCACCATCTGCGTGCTCGACGTGCTCGCGCAAAAGGTCAAGACGGGGATCAGCCACGCGCGGCTGCGCCCCACCCTCGCCGTCGTGGACCCACGGCTGACCCTGACCCAGCCCGCGGGGGTCACCGCGAGCGCCGGCATGGACATCCTGTGCCACGCGCTCGAGAGCTGGACCGCCAAGCCGTATGCCGCCTACCCCCGCAAGCAGCCCGAGCAGCGCGTGCCGTACTGCGGCGCCAACCCGGTCTCGGACATGTGGTGCAGCCGCGCGCTGCAGCTGCTCTCGCACGCCTTCCGCCAGGCGGTGCACCACGGCGACGACGAGGACGCGCGCTATGACATGGCGCTCGCAGCGACCTTCGCGGGGATGGGCTTCGGCAACGCCGGGGTGCACCTGCCGCACGCCAATGCCTACCCGATCGCGGGGCAGGTCAAGGACTTCCACCCCGACGACTACGCGGCGGACGAGCCGATGGTGCCGCACGGCATGTCGGTGTCGCTGACGGCGCCGGAAGCCTTCCGGTTCACCTTCGACACCAACCCGGACCGGCACGTCGAGGCCGCCCGGATGCTCGACCCGGACGCCCCGATGACCGACGACCCGGCCGACCTGCTGCCGACCGTGCTGTCCCGCCTGATGCGCGACATCGCGCTGCCCAACGGGCTCGGCGCCGTCGGCTATAGCGACGCGGATGTTGACGACCTGGTCACCGGCACCATGAAGCAGCAGCGCCTGCTCAGCGCCTGCCCCAAGGAGGTGACCGAGGACGACGCCGCCCGGGTGTTCCGCGGGTCGTTCGAGATCTGGTGAGCCCGGTTGCGGGGCGGCCGGACTCGACCGCTCACCCGGGTGGTCACGTATGACGACCGCCACCCTCTCGCAGCTCGTCGAGACGCTCATCGAGGGGCTTGGCGGGCCCGGCTCGGGCGAGCGCAGCCCGGGCGAGCGCGGCCCCGGCGGGGGCCGGCGACTCGTCCTCGGAATCACGGGGGCGCCCGGCGCCGGCAAGACCACGCTGGCGCTGGCCCTCCTGGACGCGCTGCGCGCCCGGCACGGCGAGGGCTTCGCGGCGCACCTGCCGATGGACGGCTTCCACCTCGCCGACGCGCAGCTCGACCGGCTGGGCCTGCGCGAGCGCAAGGGAGCGCCCGAGACCTTCGACCGGGACGGGTATGCCGCCACCCTCGCCCGGGTCAGCACTGCCGACGAGGACGTCTACGTGCCCGGCTTCGAGCGCGACCTGGAGCAGCCCCTCGCAGCGGCCCTGGTCGTGGAGGCGGCGGCGCGCGTCGTCGTCTCGGAGGGCAACTACCTCCTGCTGCCGGGGTGGGAGCAGGCGCGCGCCGCGTGCGACGAGGTGTGGTGGGTCGAGCCCGACGACGCGGTGCGCCGCGAGCGGCTGGTCGCCCGGCATACGGCCTTTGGCAAGCCGGCCGCAGCGGCACGGGCCTGGGTGGACGAGGTCGACGAGGTCAATGCCGAGCTGATCCGGGCGACCCGGTCGCGCGCGGACCGGGTGATCCGCGAGACCCCCGACGGCTGGGTCCTGTCCTGATCGGCGGTCAGCCGCCGTCAAGCGCCGGCGCAGGCCCCAGGTCGTAGGACGATCGCGCCTCCAGCACCTCGCCCGCATGCTGCTCCGCCCAGCCCCGCAGCGCGTCCAGCGGCTCGACGAGCGTCAGCCCCAGCGTGGTGAGCTCGTAGTCCACCCGCGGCGGCATCGTCGGCTGGGCGCGCCGGCTCACGAGGCCGTCCCGCTCCATGGAGCGCAGCGTCTGGGTGAGCACCTTGGCGGTGACGCCGCCCACCTGGTCCCGGACCTCGCCGAAGCGCGCAGGCCCCTCCGCGAACACCCCCACCACCAGCGGGGTCCACCGGTCGGTGAGGTGGCGGAGCACGCTGCGCGAGGGGCAGCCGGGGTCGAGGACGTCGAAGCGGGGCTGGCGGTCCACGACGAATCTGCTCCTGGGGGTGATGGTTACCTTGAGGTACTTGGTTACCTATCCATACTATCGTTGGTCCAGGCAGCACATCATCACAGGAGGCAGACATGAAGATCACCGTCATCGGGGCCACCGGCATGGTCGGTCAGCGCGTCGTCGCGGAGGCACTCTCCCGCGGCCACGAGGTCGTCGCCGGATCGCGCCGCGGCACTCCCGTCGACGGGGCCGAGGCCCTGACCATCGACCTGTCCGACACCGACGTCGTCATCGCCCAGATCGCCGCCAGCGACGCGACCGTCATCTCGGTGCCCCCGGCACGAGACGGCGGCAGCCACGAGCCGACCCTCGCCGCGCACCGCGCGCTCATCGAGGCACGTCCCGAGGGTCGCCTCGTCGTCGTCGGCGGAGCCGGTGCGCTCCAGGTCGGGGACACCCAGCTGCGCAACACCCCAGGCTTCCCCGCGGAGTACAAGCCCGAGTCCGACACCTTCGCCGCCGTGCTCGACCTCTATCGCGCGGCCGAGGGGCTGGACTGGACGATGCTCGCCCCCGCGCCGGTCATCGCGCCCGGCGAGCGGACCGGGCGCTACACCGTCGAGCTCGACGTGCCCGCCGGCGACCAGGTCAGCGCCGAGGACTTCGCGGTGGCCCTCGTCGACGAGCTCGAGCGCCCCGCCCACCGCGGCGAGCGCTTCACCGTCGCGAGCTGACGGCGGCAGGGCCTGCTCCGGGCGGGTCGTCATACCGTCTCGCCGGACCGGGAGAGCCCAGAGACGCTCGTATGCCGAGCTCGCACGCACGACGAGCCATCGCCCTCGGGCGCGCCGTCGTCGACGACGCCGGTCATGCCGCCGCAGCCGACTCGGTGTCGATGCCGACGGTGCGCTTCGACGACCGGGCGGTCGCAGGCGGCGTGGACGGCGACGTCCGCCACGCGACTGCACGACGGGCAGCGCCGCAGCGACGGCTCGCCCCCACGCGCGACGCGGACGTCCTCCACCCGCCGAGCCGTCGCGCAGGCGTCGGCAAACACCATGGGGTAGGTCGTCCGCACCGTCACCCAACCGTGCGCCAGGTGCGCCGCGTCGAGCGCGAGGTCGGCCTCACGGGCGTCCTCCACGTGGA
The DNA here is from genome assembly GCF_002479615.1 of Arsenicicoccus sp. UBA7492. NCBI lineage: Bacteria > Bacillati > Actinomycetota > Actinomycetes > Micrococcales > Intrasporangiaceae > Arsenicicoccus > Arsenicicoccus sp. UBA7492. The sequence continues at coordinate 18,675 of NZ_DLOE01000050.1, forward strand.
AGGCCCGCCCGTCGTGCTCCAGCAGCACCCGCTCGTCGACATACGCACCGTCGCTGCGATGACCCGTCTCGAGCACCACGTGCTGGCGTCGCGTGGGCGGCAGTCCGTGCGCCCGCTCGACCCGCGTGAGGTAGCCGTGCTCCAGGAAGCTCGTCGTCCCGCCCGCCGCGTCCTCGAGCAGGCCGATCAGCAGCGCCCGCCGGGGGTGTCGTGCCCGCCCCCGCACCCGCTCGAGCAGACGGGCCGCCGTCGTGAGCTGCCGCTGGCACGCCCTCGTGACCAGCCCGATCGCGTAGCCGTCGCTCCCGCGCCCCGTCAGGTCCAGCACGACGTCCTCGATGCGCAGCATCGGCATCGATCGCGGCAGCGGCTGTGCCAGCACCCCGGGCCGGTGCCGCGTGAACCGGAACCCCGGCTGGTCGTGCACCCGCCGCGACTCCGGGATGGCGACCTGGATCACCGGCGGCGCCTTGTCCTCCAGCCCGAGCAGGCATGCCGCCGCCCGCCCTGCCACGGCGGCACCCTCACCGGCGTAGAGGAGCCCGGCCCACGCCCGCACCTCGAGGCCCAGCGACTCGGGACGCACGTGCGCGGGGGCATCCAGGCAGTAGACCCCCGGCAGGATCCGGCACTGCGACCCGAGGATCCGCTGCGCCGCACGCCTCCCCATGCCGTGGCGCACGAGCTCGGCCCTCGTCACGACGCCGTGCCGACGCTCGGCGAGGGTGCGCACCTCGTCGGGGATCGCGGCAGCCGCATGCATGAGGCCATCGTTGCCACTCCGCTCACCCGCCGAGCCTGCCCGTCATCGACCTGTGGATGGCGGCGGGGCATTGCGTGCAGCGGCCAGAAGTTGTGGACGACGGAGGAACCGACAGGCCCCGACGGGCACCGACAGACCCCGCCGTGATTGCGGAAACCTGGGCACGGAGAGTGCGGAAACCTGAGCACGCCGGACGGTGCCCAGGTTTCCGCAATGACCGATACGCGAGCGATTGGTGACCAATGACCCAGGCGGGGCGGCGTGTTGTGGGCGCGGCGCGCGTTGGGGCGGCGCATGGTGAGGCGGGGCCGGGCAGCGCGCCGCCGGGGCGGGGGTAAAGAGAACGGCCCCCGGACGGCGAGATCCGGGGGTCGATCTGGTGGGCAAGGGGGGACTTGAACCCCCACGTCCTTGCGGACACTGGCACCTGAAGCCAGCGCGTCTGCCATTCCGCCACTTGCCCGTGGCTGCGCGCGATCCGGGGACCACGTGCGACGCCCCATCTTGCCCTATGCCCGCGCCAGTCACCAAACCGAGACCCCGCGCCAGGGCAGCCTCCACCGGCCGGACAGACGCCGCCGTTACGATGCAAGACGAGTCCGTGTGTCGCCGTAGGTCGCAGAGGGAGGAGCGCCGGTGGGACTGTTCGACAATCTCGAGAGCAAGCTGTCGTCCATGGTCAACGGCGCCTTCGCCAAGGCGTTCAAGTCGAGCGTGCAGCCGGTGGAGATCGCGAGCGCGATCCGCACGGCGATGGACGACAAGGCGGCGGTGGTGGGCCAGGGGCGCACGATCGTGCCCAACCTCTACACGATCGCGCTCAGCCCGAGCGACTACGACCAGCTCAGCCAGTACTCCGACGGCCTGACGGACGAGCTCGTCGCCGCCGCCGAGGACCACGCCGACAGCCAGCGCTACCGCCCGGCGGGGCCGCTGCGGGTGATCCTCAGCGAGGACGCCGAGCTCGAGACCGGCGTCTTCAAGCTGCGCCCGGCGAGCGCCAAGGACCCGTGGGCCGTCTCGGCCGAGCGGCGGCCCATGCGCCGACCCGCCCCCGGTCCTGACGAGAGCGGGTATGCCGACCGCCGCCGCGAGGACGCCGACCCGCGAGACGGCGGGGCGCCGGCATACGGCCCGGGCTCGGCCGCCATCCCCGGGGGCGTCTCCGGCGGCGTCGGCCAAGGCCTGGGCGGCGCGGCAGCAGGAGCGGGAGCCGCGGCCACAGCGAGCACCTACCGCCCCCTCGAGCGCGCCGACCCCTACGCCGCTGACGGCTACGACGACCGGCACGACGACCTGCAGGCCACTCGCCCGCAGCAGCCCGCCCGCCCCGCGCCCGAGCCTCGCCGCCCAGACCCGACCCGCCGGCCGTGGCTGGACATCGACGGCGACCGCTACCCGCTGCTGGGGGCGATCACGGTCATCGGGCGGGACGGCGTGGCCGACATCGTGCTCGACGACCCGGGCATCTCGCGGCAGCACGCCGAGGTCCGCATCACCAACGACGGTCCGCACCTGGTCAGCTCGATCCGCGACCTCGGCAGCACCAACGGCACCTTCGTCGAGGGCCACCGCATCACGAGCCAGCGCCTGGCCGACGGCGACCGCGTGACGGTGGGGCGCACGTCCTTCACCTTCCGCCTGGGCCGGGGGTGACCCGGTCATGAGCGAGCTGACCCTCACGATCATCCGGCTGGGCCTGCTCGCCGGGCTCTGGTTCTTCGTGTTCAGCCTGGCGGGGGTGCTGCGCCGCGACCTCTACGGCACGCGCGTCTCCCCACGCGCGGGACGACGCCCGGCGGTCGCGCCACGACGTCGCTCCAACGAGCCGACGCGCATCGTGGTCACCGAGGGTGGTCTGCGCGGCACGACGATCAACCTCAAGGAGTCCGGCGTGCTCGTCGGCCGCAACCCGGAGTGCGCGCTGATCCTCGACGACGACTTCGCGAGCGGACGCCACTGCCGCGTCTACCGCGACGAGCAGGGGTGGAAGGTCGAGGACCTCCGCTCCACCAACGGCACCTACCTCGGCGAGGAGCGCCTAACCGAGATCACGCCGGTGGGCGTCGGCAGCCAGCTCCGCATCGGCCGCACCGTCCTCGAGCTGAGGAAGTAGCCCATGCCCATGGCCGTGCGCTATGCCGCACGCTCCCACGTCGGCCTGGTCCGGGACAGCAACCAGGACAGCGGGTATGCCGGCCCCCACCTGCTCGCCGTGGCCGACGGCATGGGGGGCCACGCGGGCGGTGACGTGGCGAGCTCCACGGCGATCGGCGCCATGGTGCACCTGGACGACGACACCCACGGGTCGCGGGCCCTGCAGCACCTCGAGGACGCCATCGCGAGCGCCAACGCCGAGCTGCACGACGTCGCGCAGGAGCAGCCCGAGCTGCACGGCATGGGGACGACCGTCACGGCGCTGCTGCGCACCGACAACAAGCTGGCGCTGGCGCACATCGGCGACTCGCGGGCCTATCTCCTGCGCGGCGGCGAGCTGACCCAGCTCACGCACGACCACACCTATGTCCAGACGCTCGTCGACGACGGGCGCATCTCGGCCGACGAGGCCGAGCACCACCCGCAGCGCTCGATGGTGACCCGCGTGCTGACCGGGCAGCCGGGCGACGAGCCCGACGTGTCCTGGCGCGAGCTGCGCCACGGCGACCGCTACCTCGTCTGCTCGGACGGGGTGAGCGGGTTCGTCGCGCACGACACCATCGCCGAGATCCTCGCCACCGTGCCCGACCCGGGCCGCGCCGCCGACCGGCTCGTCGACCTCGCCCTGCGCTCCGGAGGTCAGGACAACATCACCGCGATCGTGGCCGACGTCGTCCGCCTGTCCGACGGCGAGGGCCCGTCCACGCGCCCGCAGGTCGTGGGGGCCGCCGCCGCGCGGCAGATGCCCCGCGCCATCCCCGACACCCCCGCCGCCCGCGCCGCCGCCCTGACGCGCTCCGCGAGCGGCGCCACCGCCGAGCCGCAGGTCACCCTGGCCGAGGAGGGCGGCGTGTCGCGATGGTCCCGCCTCGCCAAGGTCGTCGCCTCCGTCGTCCTGACCCTGGTCGTGCTCGCCGGCCTCGCCTACGCCGGCTGGCGCTGGAACCAGCAGCAGTACTACGTGGGCACCCAGGACGACCGCGTCACCATCTATCGGGGCCTGGACCAGACGGTCGGCCCGGTCTCGCTGTCCAGCACGGCCGAGCGCACCGACATCCCGGTCGCGGACCTCCCCGACTTCTATCGCACGCGGGTCACCGACGGCGTCGCGGCCGGCAGCCTCGAGGCCGCCCGCGCGGTCGTCGCCGACCTGCGCGTCCAGGCCACGGCCTGCGCGTCCGCCAAGGCCCAGGGCCGACCGTGCGGTGGGCCGGGTGCCGCGCCGACGCCGTCCGGCAGCGCGAGCCCCTCCGCGACCACCACCACGACGCCTGCCGCGACGCCGGCCACGACCCCAGCCTCGCCGCCTGCGGCGACCAGCGCCTCCAGCACGGCGGTGACCCCGTGACCACCGTCTCGTCATACCGCCCTCGGACCGGTCGCAACGTCGAGCTGCTGCTCACCCTGCTCGCCGTCGCGCTCGTGATGCTCGCCTATGCCAACGTCGGCCTGCAGACCCAGGGCCGCCTGCCCACCGACATGGTGACCAACGGTGCCGGCCTGCTCGGGATCGGCCTCGCGTTCCACCTGGCGCTGCGCTGGCGGGCGAGCTATGCCGACCCGCTGCTGCTGCCGATCTCGTTGCTGCTCAACGGCCTCGGGCTCGTGATGATCCACCGCATCGACCTCGAGGGCACCCAGGAGGGCGTCCTCGCACCGCGCCAGCTGCTGTGGAGCGCCGTGTCGGTGGTGGCGGCGATCGCGCTGCTGCTATGGCTGCGCGACCACCGTCGGCTGCGGCGCTACACCTACACCTTCATGGCGGCGGGGGTGATCCTGCTGCTCCTGCCGCTGCTGCCCGTGATCGGCGACGCGCAGTACGGCTCCCGCATCTGGATCCGCATCGGACCGTTCGGCCTGCAGCCCGGCGAGATCGCCAAGATCGTGCTCGCGATCTTCTTCGCCGGCTACCTCGTCCAGACGCGGGACGTGCTGTCGCTGGTCGGCCGGCGCGTGCTGGGCTTCCCGCTGCCGCGCGCCCGCGACCTCGGCCCGATCCTCGTGGCGTGGGCGTTCAGCCTGTGCATCCTGATCTTCGAGAAGGACCTCGGCTCGTCGCTGCTGTTCTTCGGCCTGTTCGTCGCCATGCTCTACGTCGCCACCGAGCGGGTCTCGTGGATCGCCCTGGGCCTCACCATGTTCTGCGGCGGCGCCTACGTCGCGTGGCTGCTGTTCAGCCACGTGCAGACCCGCGTCGACCTGTGGCTCGACCCCTTCTACAAGGGCCTGTCGCAGGTCGGGATGGGCATCATGGGTATGGCGTCCGGCGGCCTCCTCGGCACCGGTCTTGGCCAGGGTCACCCCGAGATCACACCGTTCGCCAAGTCCGACTACATCGTCGCGAGCCTCGCGGAGGAGCTCGGCCTGTTCGGGCTGTTCGCGATCCTCGCGCTCTACGCCATCCTCGTCGAGCGTGGCCTGCGCACCGCGATCGGCGTGCGTGACGGCTTCGGCAAGCTGCTCGCGGCGGGCCTGGCGTTCGGGATGGCGCTGCAGGTCTTCGTCATCGTCGGGGGCCTCACCCGCGTCATCCCGCTGACCGGTCTGACCACGCCGTTCCTGTCCGCCGGAGGGTCTAGCCTGATCGCCAACTGGAGCATCATCGCGCTGCTCCTGCGCATCAGCGACCAGGCCCGGCGCCCGATCGACGACGGCGACGACCCCGACCAGCCGCTCGGCTCCGACGAGGCGACCCAGGTGGTGAAGACCCGGTGAACCCGCCCATCCGCCGGCTTGCGATCGTGGCCGCCATCATGTTCTGCAGCCTGCTGATCTCGTCGACCTCGATCATGTTCTTCCAGGCCAAGGCCCTCGGCGACCGCAGCGACAACCGCCGCAGCGTGCTCGCGTCGTACGACCGCGAGCGCGGCCAGATCCTGGTCGGGGGCACCCCCATTGCCAAGTCCGTCGCCACCGACGACGAGCTCAGGTGGGAGCGCACCTATCCCTCCGGGCGGCTCTACAGCCACGTCACGGGCTACTACTCGTTCACCTACGGCGCGGGCGGCGGCATCGAGGGCGCCGAGGACGAGCTGCTGTCCGGCAGCTCCGACAAGCTCTTCTACCGCCGGATCAGCGACCTGGTCAGCGGACGCCAGCCCGCCGGGGCCTCAGTCGAGCTGACGATCCGCCCCGAGGTGCAGCAGGCGGCCGAGAAGGCCCTCGGCGACCAGCGCGGCGCCGTCGTCGCCCTCGACCCGCGCACCGGCGCGATCCTCGCCATGGTCAGCCACCCGACCTACGACCCCGCCGAGCTGTCGAGCCACCGCTTCTCCGCCGTCACCGACGCCTGGAAGTCCCTCAACGCCGACCGCTCCAAGCCTCTCGTCAACCGCGCCATCGGCGGCGACCTCTATCCCCCCGGCTCGGTCTTCAAGCTCGTGACCACGGCCGCGGCCCTGACCTCCGGGCAGTATGACGGCAAGGCCCGCATCCCGGCGCCCGCGCAGCTCAAGCTCCCGCTGTCGTCCGTGCCGCTCACCAACTGGCAGAACGGCCTGTGCACCGGCTCCGACCAGATCACGCTCCAGCAGGCGCTCGAGACGTCGTGCAACTCGGCGTTCGGCGGCATCGGGATCAAGCTGGGCGGTGACGCGCTGGTCGAGCAGGCGTCGAAGTTCGGCTTCGGCGACGAGCTGCGCGTCCCCCAGCGGGTCACGCCGAGCAAGGTGCCGGCCGGCATGGACAAGGCCCAGTCCGCCCAGGCCGCGATCGGGCAGTACGACGTGCGGGTCACGCCGCTGCAGGTCGCCATGGTCAGCGCCGCCATCGCCAACAAGGGCGTCGTCATGAAGCCCCACCTCATCGCCTCCGTGCGCGGCGACAACCTCAGCGTCCTCGACGAGACCAAGCCCGAGCAGCTGTCCAAGGCCGTGTCCTCCGAGGTCGCCGACCAGATCGCCCAGATGATGCGCGGCGTCGTCGAGGACGGCACTGGCTCCAACGCCCGCATCTCGGGCGTCGAGGTCGGCGGCAAGACCGGCACGGCCCAGCAGGGCAACGACAAGGCCCCGCACGCGTGGTTCACCTCCATCGCGCCGCTGAACGCCGCCGCCGACCAGCCCCAGGTGGCGGTCGCCGTCGTCGTCGAGGATGGTGGGTCCGCCGGACGCGAGACGGGTGGCAACAAGGTCGCCGCCCCCATCGCCAAGCAGGTCATGGAGGCGGTGATCCGCAAGTGAGCAGGCTGATCGGCGGCCGCTACGAGCTCGGCGAGGAGATCGGCCGCGGCGGCATGGCCACCGTCCACGAGGCGCACGACGTCCGCCTCGGCCGCCGGGTCGCCATCAAGATGCTCCACGCCGGCCGGCTCGGCGACCGGACCTTCCAGGGACGCTTCCGCCGCGAGGCGCAGGCCGCCGCCAGCCTCAACCACCCGCACATCGTCGCGGTGTTCGACTCCGGCGAGGACATCGTCACCAACAGCGTCGGCGTGCAGGAGGTCATCCCCTACATCGTCATGGAGCGGGTCCAGGGGCACACCCTCAGCCAGCTCATGCACGACCGCGGCGCCTTCTCGGCCGACGAGGCCATGCGCATCGTCATGCGGGTGCTGTCCGCCCTCGGCTACTCCCACCAGCGCGGCATCGTGCACCGGGACGTCAAGCCCGGCAACGTCATGCTGACCGACGACGGCGACGTCAAGGTCATGGACTTCGGGATCGCCCGCGGGGGCGGGGAGTCGACCGCCACCATGACCCAGACCCAGGCCGTCATCGGCACCGCGCAATACCTCTCGCCCGAGCAGGCCCGCGGCCAGGACGTCGACGGCCGCTCCGACCTCTACTCGGCCGGGTGCCTGCTCTTCGAGCTGGTGACGGGGCGGCCGCCGTTCGTCGGCGACTCACCGCTCGCCATCGCCTACCAGCACGTCGGCGAGGATCCCTCGCTGCCGTCCAGCCACGAGCACAGCATCCCCCGCACGCTCGACACGGTGATCATGCACGCGCTGGTCAAGGACCGGGACCGCCGCTACCAGACCGCCGACGAGTTCCGCGCCGACCTCGAGGCGGCCCGCGCGGGACGTCCGCTGAGCCCTGCGGCGCAGGCGACGGCGGCCGCGCTCTTCGCCCCCACCGAGAGCATCAACCGGGCCGACGTGCTCGCGAGCGGCCCGGGCGGGGCGACGTCCGCGACCGCTGGAGGCGGTGCAGGAGCGGCGGGAGCGGCGGCTGCGGGCGGTGCTCTGGCCGACGGGGCTGCGGGCGCTGCCGGCGGCGCACTGGCTGGTGGCGCTCTCGCGGGCGGCGCTCTCGCAGGCGGGTCCGCCGGCGGTGCGGCGGCCGGTGCTGCGGCGGCGGGCGGCATACGGCCTGATGAGGACCCACGACCCGAGCCGGTGCTCCGCGACGACCTCCCCGGCGCCCCTCCGCGCGAGGGGCACCACACGTCCAGCTATCCGGCGATCGGTGCTGAGCGCGACCGCAACTGGATCGCGTGGATCGTCGCGCTGCTGCTGCTCATCGGGCTGGCGGGGTTCGGCGTCTACTGGATGACGCGGCCCGACCCGATCCAGTACAAGACGGTCCCCAACCTCATGGACCAGACCGAGGGCACGGCGCGCTCGCTGCTCGAGTCCAGCCAGCTCAAGGGGTCCTTCCAGCCCAAGGAGAGCGACAAGCCCAAGGGCATCGTCGTCGGGCAGAACCCCCAGCCGGGCGCCCAGCAGGACCCCGCGTATCCCGTCGCGGTGCAGGTCTCGACCGGCCCGAGCGACACGGCGGTGCCCGACGTCACCAAGTACACCGTGGCCTCCGCGAAGCAACGACTCGTCAACTACAACCTCGTGGCGGGCAAGGTCACCGAGATCGACGACAAGACCATCCCCGCAGGTCAGGTCGTGCGCACCGACCCGGCGATCGGGCAGACCGTGCCTGTGGGCTCGACGGTCGCGCTCTTCGTGTCGACCGGCAAGGTGGCGGTCCCCAACGTCGTGGGGCAGGACTACACGTCGGCGGCCAAGACGCTGACGGACGCCGGCTTCCGCGTGGCGCGCAAGGACGAGCCCAGCCGGGACACCCGCGACCTCGTCCTCGACCAGGACGTCCGCGAGGGCTCGCAGCCACCCGGCACCAAGATCACCCTGACGGTGGCCGTGCCGGCTGCCGTCCCGACGGTCACGGTGACCACGACGGCTCCGGCTCCCACGCCGACAACCCCTCGGCCGCGCCCCACCCAGACGACGCCGCCGTCCACGCAACCCACCTCGTCCCCGCCGACCTCGCCCCCCACGAGCCCGGTCGCGCCGCCGACGCCCTGAGCCGCGCCGAGCCGCGCCGCACTCACACCCCTCCAGACGCGATTGGTCACCAATGGCGTCTGGGACCCCGATATAAACGTTCCACAACGTCATTGGTGACCAATGGTGCGAGGCTGCAGGGCGTGGCTCCCGGTGCGTGGCCCCGGGTGGAAGGCTGCGGCTGCGTGATCGGAGGCGGAGCTCAGCGGTGGATCAACGGGCTGAGGCCCTCGCTCGCGGCGACCGCGCCGTCCAGGCCGCACGTCTCGAGCCAGTTGGCGAGCAGGCGGTGGCCGCCGACGGTGAGCACGCTCTCGGGGTGGAACTGCACGCCGTGCAGCGGCAGCCTGCGGTGCTGCACGGCCATCACGATGCCGGACTCGGTGCGGCCGGTGACCTCGAGGTCGGCGCCGATCGTCTCCGGCTCGATCGTCAGCGAGTGGTAGCGCGTCGCCGTGAACGGGCTCGGCAGCCCCGCCAGCACACCCTGCCCGTCGTGCAGCACCTCGGACGTCTTGCCGTGCAGCAGCTCGGGCGCCCGCGAGACGGTGCCGCCGGTGACCACGCCGAGCGCCTGGTGCCCGAGGCACACGCCCAGCATCGGCTGCTCGCGCTCGCCGCACGCCTCGATCATCGCCATCGAGACCCCGGCCTCCTCGGGCGTGCCCGGGCCGGGGGAGACCAGGACCCCGTCGTATGCCGCGCCCTCGGCCGCCGTCACCGCGTCGTTGCGCACGACCTCGCACTGCGCACCGAGCTGCTGGAGGTAGCCCACGATGGTGAACACGAAGGAGTCGTAGTTGTCGACGACGAGGATGCGGGTCATGGGTCTGCCTTGGCGCGAGAGGGTGCGGGGTGCGAGGGTGCGGCGGACGAGGTCCGGCTCCCCAACCCTAGTCGCGGGGTCAGCCGGAGGGCTCGACCGTCTGGTCGTTGAACGGCATGAGGTCCGCGAGCCACGGGAAGACCATCTGGAAGCACACCCACACCACCAGCGCCACGAGCAGCAGGCACAGGATCACCCGCACCCAGGTCGGGCCGGGGAGGGCGCGCCACAGTGCGGCATACATCAGCGGTCTCCCGCCAGGTCCAGATAGCCGGCCGGCAGGCCCTGGCTGCGCGGTATGGCGCGCTCCAGCTCGCCGTGGACGATCCAGCGCTGCTGGGCGGCGTACTTGGGATGGCAGGCGGTGAGGGTGATGTAGGGCTTGTCCGGGCGGACGCCGGGACGCTCGGGCATCGCCGCGATGGCAGCGACGTGCGACGGGGGCACGAGCGTGTGCGGGCCGACCCGATAGACGTAGTAGGTGGCGGCGGTCTCGACGATGACCCGGTCGCCGGGGAGGACCCGCTCGATGTCGCGGAAGGGCCCGCCGTAGGTCATGCGGTGGCCGGCGATGGCGAAGTTCCCCACCTGACCGGGCATCGCGGTGCCGTCGTAGTGGCCGATGCCCTTGCGCAGCACGTCGCGGGTGGTGCCCTCGACGACGGGCACGGCGTAGCCGCGGCCCAGCGCCGGGATCCGCACGATCGCGAAGGCCTCGCCGAGGGGCACGTCCTTGAGCTTGGCGATCGCCGGGCTGACCGCTCCGGGGCGCTGGAAGTCCTCGCTGAGCGATCCGACGGTGTCGGACTGGACGGCGTTGGCGGCGACATCGGTCCACCACAGCTGCCATCCCACGAAGAGCAAGGTCAGCACACCAAGGGTGATGAGCAATTCACCCAGAGTCCCTGTTAACGCCCGAACAGCCTTCACTCGACTACTGACGCATGCCGCAGCGCGGCAGAGCCGTCATAGGCCGGGAAGGTCGCCGACGGCTGCGTGGAGACGTCGTAGCCGAGGCCGACGGCCGCGACGTACTGCTGGATGATCTGCACGGTGGGGTCCTGGTCGAGGGTCTGGCGCATGCCGTCGACGTCACCGATCGCCTTGATCACGAATGGCGGGGAGTAGACGCGCCCCTGCAGGATCAAGGTGTTGCCGACGCAGCGGACCGCGCTCGTCGAGATCACCCGCTGGTCCTGGATCATCATCGCCTCGGCGCCCCCGCGCCACATCGCGTTGACGACCGCCTGCACGTCCTGCTGGTGGATGACCAGGTCGTCAGCCGTGAACTCACCACCGAAGCTGTCGACCGAGCGCGTCGAGTCCGTCATCGTCACCGTCAACGAGGGCCCGGTGGCCCCCTGCATGCCCGCCGCCCGGTCGAGGGTCGCGGCCCGCTGGGTCATCGCGCGGAGCCGTGAGTCGGCCGGCGCGTTGCGCGTGCTGAGGCTCTCGACCTGGGTGGTCAGGTCGCTGACCGTGCGCTGCTTGGCCTCGAGCGAGGCGTCCTGCGCGTCGATGACGCCGGCGAGGTCACGCGTGTCGGACGGTCGCAACGAGCTGCCCCGGGAGGTGACGGCGCTGGTCGCGAACAGCAGACCCGCCAGGACAAGAACGACAGGGACGAGCAGCCCCCACGCGGTGGGACGCCCCCCGAAGAGGAGCCGCACGAGGCGCGCGCGGCGAGCGCTGGTGTCACCCATGGCCCCTCCTCCCCTCGCTAGGCTGTGCGTCAGACCCCGAGACCTACCGTATCCGGTGGGCCCCGCAACGAGGAGTGAGCCGTGCCCGAGTCCAAGCGCCGCGCCAAGGCGTCGTACACCCCGCCTGCCGAGAAGGGTGCGGGGATCAAGACCCCCAGCCCGCGCTGGTGGGCGCCGGTGATGGTGACGCTGATGCTGATCGGGCTGGTGTGGGTGGTCGCGTTCTACCTCACCGCCGGGCAGTACCCCATCCCCAACATCCAGTACTGGAACCTCGGGATCGGCTTCGGCCTGATGCTCATCGGCTTCATGATGACGACCCGCTGGCGCTGACGCACCCCTCTCCCGGACCTACCTCAGGTAGTCACACTCGCCTGGCTTCGCACGCCAGGTCGATGTGACTACCCGAGGTAGGTTTTCGCGTCTCGCCTGCCCCGACTCGCCCCGACTCGCGGCACCGAACCCGTCTCACCCTGCAACCTGAGACATCCTCGCCGCCAGCCCACGCGCCGGCCCGACTCGCCTCACCGCACCCGTCTCACCCTGCAACCCGAGACACCCTCGCCACCAGCCCCCGCAGCCGTCCCGCCTCGCCCCGCCTCCCGGCACCTCACCCGTCTCACCTCACAGCACGGGCAGCCGGCCTGAGAGGGCGCGTATGGCGGTCCCGCGGCGCCCGACGCAACCCCTTGCGCCCTCTCGGCAGGCCCCAGTGGATGTGGCCGAGAGTTATCCACAGGGTTATCCCCACCATGTGGGTAATTACATGTGTGTAAGACAGCTTTGGTCCGGGTTGTCCACAGAAACTGTGGACAACCCGGTGGACAACCCTGGGGAGGAGGTGGGGACAGGCCGTCAAGTCTGTGGATCGCCGGAATCAGCTGTGGACAAGAACCGCCGGCGGCGGGGTAGGGCGGGGGCGCGTGACGCGGAGGTGACGTTCGCCGCCGGGGAGGGGGACCGCCGTCAGGCGCCGCCGACGACGAAGCCGGTGAGCTGCGGTGAGAGGGCGTACTTCAGGACGGCGAGGGCGACCAGGATCGCCAGCACCGCGGCCACGCCGGGCCACTGCCACCGCTGTCGCTCGCGCGACCGGGTCGCCCACATCACCGACGCGAGCGCCGCGCCGGTCACGAAGCCACCGAGGTGCGCCTGCCAGGCGATGTTGGGGACGGTGAACCCGATGACCAGGTTGAGGCCGAGGAAGATCAGCATCGCCCGCAGGTCTCGGCCCTGCCGGCGCGCGAGCACCAGCTCGGCTGCGAACAGCCCGAACACCGCGCCGGAGGCCCCCACCGTCGGCTGGAACCAGCTCGTCTGCCACTGGGTCAGCACCTGCCCCGGCGACGCGGTGGCCTGCGCGATCAGCAGGTAGCCCACCGAGCCGCCGACCGCGCTGACCAGGAACAACGCTATGAACCGCGAGACGCCCATCGCGCGCTCGAGCGGCTGGCCGATGGTCCACAGCGCGAGCATGTTGAACAGGATGTGGGTGATTCCGCCGTGCAGGAACGCCGCCGTCACGAACCGCCACGGCTCGTCGCGCCCGGCATACGGCGCGAACCACAGGGACTGCTCGAGGCCGGGCACGATCAGCTGCAGGAAGTAGACCACCACGCACAGCGCCACCAGGATCGTGGTCGCGGGGGTGCCGCCGCCGATCGACAGCGCCGACGCCGAGCCTCCGAGCGGGTTGCGCGCACGCGGCGCGGTGCGGGCACTCTCGCGCACGCAGTCCACGCAGTGGATCCCGACTGCCGCCTGGCGCTGGCACTGCGGGCAGGCGGGTCGGCCGCACCGGCTGCACCGGACGTACGCCACCACGTCGGGGTGACGCGGGCAGGTCGGCGCCTGCCCGGCCCCGGGCCCCGAGGACCCCGAGGGGGTCGGCGGCATCGGCGGGTTCACCGGCGGGTAGGAGGAGCTCATCGGCACGTCCTCGTCGAGATCTGAGCGGGGGTGGTCGGTCCGAGCCTAGGCGCGGAGGTCGTCCGGGACAGCGCGACGGCCCGTCCCGGTCGGCAGCACGTGGCTGCCTGAGAGGGAACGGGCCGTCGGGCGCGAGGGTTCCGCGAGTGCTCGCGGGGCTCGGGTGCGCTGATGGAGAGTGCGCGGGTCGAGGTCAGTCGGTGACGGTGACGCTCTCGATGACGACGGGCTCGACCGGCTTGTCCTGGGCGCCGGTGCGGACGGCGGCGATCTTGTCGACGACGTCGCGCGACGCCTGGTCCGCGACCTCGCCGAAGATCGTGTGCTTGCCCTGCAGCCAGGTCGTGGCGCCGACCGTGATGAAGAACTGCGAGCCGTTGGTGCCGCGGCCCATGCGCTTGCCGGCGTTGGCCATGGCGAGCATGTAGGGCTTGGTGAAGTCCTTGTCAGGGGAGATCTCGTCGTCGAACGGGAAGCCCGGCTTGTCGGGCTGGCCCGTGCCGGTGCCCTGCGGGCAGCCGCCCTGGATCATGAAGCCCGGGATGATGCGGTGGAAGGTCAGGCCGTCGTAGTAGCCCTCCTTGGCCAGGCCCGTGATCTTGCCCACGGTCGTGGGGGCAGCCTCGGGGAAGAGGGTGATCGAGATGTCGCCGTGGTTGGTGTGCAGCGTCCAGTTCATGGGCCTCATCCTCGCACGACGAGCCCGTATGGCGGAGGCGTCGTGACGGCACCACAGACTGGCGGCATACGACCCCGCTCGGCCGGGTAGGTGGAGGAACCGAAGGAAACGTGCACGCGTTGTCCCGCACGGGCAAGATGGGCGCACGACGCCCCGCGAATCGATCTCCAGGAGGACACACATGTTCCGCAACAAGTACAAGATCGAGAAGAAGAGCCGGCTGGAGCTGGCCCAGGAGGACGCGGCCGCCAAGGCGCACGCCTTCACGAGCTCCGCGGGCGAGAAGGTCGGCCAGGTCAAGGACAGCGTCCTGACGGCCCCCAAGCTGGCCGCCGGCGCCGTCGCCACGGGCGCGCTCGCCGCCGCCGACAAGGTCAAGGACACCGTCTCCCACGGCTCCGAGGCCGCCGAGGCCAAGGCGCACAAGGCCGGCGACAAGGGCAACGGCCTGGTCGAGGACCTGCTCGAGGCCCTCCCCGGCCTGGTCGCCGCCGGAACTGCCGCCAAGGCCGCCACCAGCGACAAGGCGCAGGACGCGGGCAAGACCGCGCTCGGCCTCTTCGCCACCAAGAAGGTCGCCGACAAGGTCAAGGACAAGGACGACTCCTACCCCAAGACCCACCTGTCGAAGCGCCAGTTCAAGAAGGAGCTCGCCGCCCGTGAGCGCAAGCAGGGCAAGCTGCTCGTGACCCTGGGTCTGCTCGCGACCGCCGCCGCCGTGGCCGCCGTGATCTACAAGAAGACCGCTCCGCAGGACGACCCGTGGGCGACGCCGCTGGCCGACCCCTACACCCCGGCGTCCTCGACGATCGGCACGGGTGCCGGCGCTGCCACGGGCTACGCGTCGACCACGACCACCACCTCCGACGACGCCATCGTCTCCGACCACGAGGCCGGCGACCCGCTCAGCGCCGTCTCCACCGAGCCGGTCATCCTGGACGCCAAGGACCAGGAGGAGTTCGCCGCGACGACGCCCTCCGACGCCACCGCGTTCGACCGCACGGACGACGGCGCCGGCCAGACCATGGACCACAACGCGGGCACCGACAAGCCCCGCGACAACGACGTGCGTCGCGACTGAGCGACCCCAGCGTCCCGGCGGCGGCCCCTCCTGGTGGAGGGGTCGCCGTCGCGTCATACGGCCTGGTCCCTCGCAGGGGTGGTCCCTCGCAGGGGTGCTCCCCGCAGAGGAACCCGGGCAGGGGAGCGGCCCGGTCAACCTTCTGATGGAGGGGGTGGCCGGTGCCGTCGGGGAGGATGGGCCGTATGACGAACGCCGCCACCTCCCGCACCGACGCCCCGACCCCGGGCACCCTCACGCCGATCTACTGGGGCGTGGTCGCCTACACGGCGCTGGGGCTGATCGGTGGCGTGTACTACCGCGAGCTCACCAAGGCCCACGACTACCTGGGCAGCACGCAGCTGTCCGTCGTGCACACGCACCTGCTCGCCCTCGGGACGCTGCTGGGGCTGATCCTGCTGGTGCTCGAGCGGACGTTCGCGCTGAGCCGCACCGCGCAGTGGAAGCCCTTCCTCGTGGCGTACCACGCCGGGCTGGTCGTCACGGTTGCCATGCTGACGATCAAGGGGACGCTGCAGGTGCTGGGCAGCGCCGCGGCGTCCAGCCCTGCCATCTCGGGCATCTCCGGGCTGGGTCACATCCTGCTGACCGTGTCGCTGGTGCTGCTGCTGATGGGCCTCAAGAAGCGCCTCGCCGCCTGAACCACTCCTCCACCACAGCCGGCCCGAGGCGAACCTGTAGGAGGCGCAGACATGCAGGAAGCAGAGCTGGCGGCGCTCGCCGCGCGGCGCACCGAGGAGCTCCCCGGCTCGGAGCTCACCCACCCGTTCGGCGAGGACTGGGAGGTGTGGAAGGTCCGCGGCAGGGTGTTCATGCTGCAGACCGAGATCACCGGAGAATCCATCGTGATCCTCAAGGCCGCACCCGAGGACGGGAAGGCGCTGCGCGAGGCGCACCCTGACGTCACGCCGGGCTATCACATGAACAAGAAGCACTGGATCACGGTGCACCCGGGCGACACCATCGAGCCCGGCCTCGTCGAGGACCTGGTCACTGAGTCCTACCTGCTGGTGGTCGAGGGACTGCCCCGGCGGCAGCGGCCCGTGGACCCCGCGACCTTCGGCCGAGACCGGTGAGCCTCGACGGGGAGCGGCTGCAGCAGACCGCTCTGGACGTCGCCCGAGCACTGCCCGGCGTGACCGAGGGACACCCGTTCACCAAGCACCTGCTCGTCATCAAGGTCGCGGGCAGGGTCTTCCTGATCGTCACCGAAGACCCGGACAAGCCGATCATCACGGTCAAGGCCGACCCCGATCACGGGGCCGCGCTGATCCGAGACCACGAGGGCATCCAGCGCGGGAGGTACTTCGACAAGGATCACTGGGTGTCCGTCAGCCCTGGCCGGTCCATCACCGCAGGACTGGTGCAGGACCTGGTCCAGGACTCCTACGACCTTGTCGCCGATCAGCTCCCGGGGCGTCAGCGCGACGAGCTCAGGCGGCAGGAGGGGGTATGACGGCCCCGCTCGTCAGAGAGGCACAGCCTTTGCTGGGCGGGGAAACGCCGACGGACGGCTGAACGGTGGACCTCGGTAGAGAGTTTGAGAACCCCTACTCGGCATTGAAAACGGTGGTGTCCCGCAGGTCGCGTGGCGTATACAAGCGTTCTTGGCGGCCTTTGGAGCCGTCGGTTGTGGACTCGCGGGGTCGGATGGTGCGTGCAGTTGGGATAGCTCAAACCTTTCTGCGCCCGGCGCAGGTCGACGAGCTGGTGGCCCTGTATCGGGAAGGCGCGACCCTCGTTGAGTTGGGCGAGCGGTTCAGTGTTCACCGCCGCACAGTGGCTGCCCATCTTGTCCGCCGGTCGATCCCGATCCGCAGGCGCGGCCTCGATGAGTCCGACGTGACTGAGGCGGTCGAACTCTACGAGGGTGGTTCGACGCTGATAGAGGTCGGCTTGCGGTTCGGGGTGAGTCAACAGGCGGTCCGGCGCGCGCTCGACGTGGAAGGAGTCACGATCCGTCCGGGCGGCCGGCGCGCTCGGGTCAGTGCTTGATGCGCCTGACCCGGGAGGAAGATGCGTGGATCGTGGCGATCTGGATATCGAGCAGCGTGGTCGTGTCGCCGAGGGGCTGCGGTTCTCGGTCGGCGGTGTAGATGATCACGCCGGCGTCGTGGAGGTCCGCCATGATCTGCGGAACGACCCGGCTGAGCCGGTCCAGGCTGTAGGTCGCCGCAATTAGTCGCCGCAATTATCGGGCTCTTCTGACGCTTCCGT
>NZ_DLOE01000038.1:0-30733 GCF_002479615.1 Arsenicicoccus sp. UBA7492
ATCGGTGGATCGAGGCTAAGACGCTCACCCCTGCCACGCTAGCCCTCGCGAGCGCGCGGTGAGGCTGATTTCGACGACGCCCGACCTCGGCCAGCAACTGCCCGGAGACGCAAGCGCTGCTGAAGAAGTTGCCAGGGGCGCTTGTATGTCTGCTATCAGGACCTACGGGCGCATCGCCTAAGGACAGTCCTTCATGACCTAGGGTTCCGACGGGGTAGGACATCGTGACGAGGGGACTCAACAAAATGACGGAGCTGTTGCCCAGTCTGCAGGCCGCCGAGATCCGCCGTGGGCTCGTGGACTACCTCACGACGACCTTCGCCTTGGCCGACGCGGAGCCGAGGCGGGCGCTCGGGGAGTTCCTGGAGGACTCGACGGACGGGATCTTCAAGGGACCGTACGTACGGCTGCGGTTGCCCTTCGCGGAGGCGGCGCCCACCTGGGGCCGGTACCTCGATTTGAAGCCCCCGTTCCCGCCGTACCGGCACCAGGCTGAGGCCTATCGACGACTGACGAGCGCGGACCTTGGGGCCGAGAAGCCACGTCCGCTCCCGACGATCGTCACGACCGGCACGGGCTCCGGCAAGACCGAGGCCTTCCTGCATCCGATCCTGGACCACGTGCGCAGAGCCCGTGAACGGGGCGAGGCCGGCATGAAGGCCCTGATCCTGTATCCGATGAACGCCCTCGCTGACGACCAGGCGGGGCGCCTCACCCAACTGCTGACCAGCGATCCTCAGCTGTCGAGGGTCACCGCCGGTCTGTACACCGGTGATGCGCGTGAGGGGCAGGCCGGCGAGGGCCGCACGCGGGTCACGCCAGAGGGGCTGATCACCAATCGCTCGATTCTGCGAGACGATCCGCCGGACATTCTGCTGACCAACTACAAGATGCTCGACCAGCTGCTGCTGCGTCCCTCGGACCAACCGCTCTGGGCCAAGAGTGCCCTGTCCCTCACCTATCTGGTCCTGGACGAGTTCCACACGTATGACGGTGCTCAGGGCACGGACGTGGCGATGCTGTTGCGCCGGTTGGGGCTCGCGCTCAGGGACCAGGTGCCGGCGGATCACCCCGAGCGGGCGTCGTTCGACGCCCGTCCCCTAGGCCGACTCACTCCCGTGGCGACTTCGGCCACCTTGGGGGACCGTGGTGATCCTGAGCGAATGCTGTCGTTCGCCCAGCAGGTGTTTGGCGAGGTATTTCCGGACGACTCGGTGATCACCGAGACGCGCGTCGACGTGGACGCACTGACCGAGGCAACGCGCGAGGCGCTGGGTGACAAGGCGATCCGACGGCTCTCCGGCCTCGTGACTGGCGCAGTCCGCGACCTAGCGGAGACCGGTCTCCAGCACCGCGGCGACGGGGACTCTTTGGTCGCCACTGTCATCGACGCGCTGTATGACCGTGCGGCCCTCCCCAGGGATCTCGCTGATGCCCAGCTCCTTGCCGCCCACCCCGACGTGCGAGCGATGGTCGAGGCGGCGGGGGATGCCATCCCGCTGGATGACCTCCGCGACGAGCTGCTGCCGCGAACCGCTGTGGCAGACGATCCAACAGCCGCTCGGGGCGCGATCGAGGCCATCCTCGCGGCCCTCAGCCACGTGCGGCTCGGCCATCGCGACTCCGTGTCGGTGGAGGTGACGATGTGGGTGCGAGAGGTGACGCGCGTGGACCGGCTGGTGTCGTCGCAGCCGAGCTTTCGGTGGGGTGACGACGGGCAGCTCGATCCAGCTGCGGAGCTGGCGGGACGTGCGCTGCCGGCCATCTATTGCCGGGCCTGTGGTCGCTCGGGCTGGGGCGCGACACTTGCATCTACCGGCCGTGACCTCGCGGATCGCGACGAGAGCATCCGCCGCGACCACCTGCTGCATCGGGGTCGCTTCCGGGCCCTGCTGCACGCGCCCGGTGAAGCCTCCTTGCACCTGACCTCCAACGGGGGCGGGGCCGTTGCCTCAGATCGCCGTACGCCCAACCTGCGTTGGCTGCACATGGGCCAGCGGACCGTCCTGGCGCGACGCCCAGCAGATGACGATCCCGACCTCCTTGAGGGTGATGTCCTGCCCGTCCTCATGCTCGATGGTGAGACAGAAGACGTCGAGAAGCGTGCTCAGAACGACGAGTGCCCATCGTGCGGCAAGAGCGACTCGATCCGCTTCCTGGGCAGCGCGATCGCCACGCTCTTGTCCGTGAGCCTGTCGACGCTTTTTGGCGATCGCCACCTCGACCCGCGGGAGAAGCGCGCCCTCGTCTTCACTGACTCCGTGCAGGACGCCGCCCACCGAGCCGGATTCGTGGACCACCGCTCGCACGCCATGTCGCTCCGTGCGGCCCTACGCGAAGCGTTGACGGAGCCGACGGCGCTAGACGTGTGGGTGGACGAGGTGCTGAGACGAGCCGAGGGTGACGCCTTTGCCCGCTATCGGCTGGTGCCAGCCGCCGTCAGCGAGCACGAGCGCTTCGCGCCGTACTGGCGAGCCGGCACATGGAGTCGCGTGCCGACGCGATCCCGCACGGCCGTGCGTCGCCGACTTCTCTTCGACGCGGCGCTGGAGGTGGGCCTGCAGTCCACCTACGGCCGCACCCTGGAGGCGACGGGCTCGGTCGGAGTCCATGTGTCTGCAGGGCCCACCTCTGCTTTGGTCGCGGCGGCTCGAAGGGCGTTGGCTGCCGACGACATCGACGTCCTGCCCGGCGAACTTTCCGACATCACAGAGCAGCAGCTAGCGAGATGGGTCCGAGGCAGCGTCGAGCACCTGCGTCGTGACGGCGCCATTGACCACGAATGGCTCAAGAAGTACGTCAGCGATGACGGAAACCGCGTCTGGATCTGGGGAAGGCGGCGCCGAGATGAGGGTGCCCCCTCCTTCCCGCGCGGGCGCAGCGCCCCTGCGTATGCCGTGGCCGGCGGACCTGCCAACGACCGCAGCGCCTTCGTCCGCGTGACGTCATCCCTGAGCTGGTATGCCCGCTGGGCGCAGAAGTGCCTCGGTATCAACGCGGGCCATGGCGCGGCGGTGGCTGCGCGGCTTCTCGCCGCCCTGGCGCAACGAGACGTGCTAACACAAACCACGACGGACAAGGGCGGGAAGGCGTACGGCATACCGCCGACAAACGTCGTGATCACCCCCCTGAGCGACTCCACGATCGCCACCCAAACCACCCTCCTCGTCTGCGACACCTGCCGGTCTCCGCTGCCTGTCTCCCCGGCGATCGCCGAGGAGCTCCTGGACGGTCCCTGCCCCTCTGTCGAGTGTGTGGGGGCGCTGCGTGCGGGCCACCGTGAGGCCGACTCGTTCTATCGCCGGCTCTTCGAGACGACGGACATGCGTCGAGTCGATGCTCGCGAGCACACCAGCTTGCTGCTCCCCGCGGAACGCCGCGAGATCGAAGCGGGATTCAAGAGGTCGGATCAGCGGCCAGGCGACCCCAACGTGCTGGTGGCAACGCCAACGCTGGAGATGGGCATCGATATCGGTGACCTGACGACCGTGATGCTCTCATCTCTACCCGACTCTGTCGCAAAGTACCTGCAGCGCGTGGGCCGCGCCGGTCGCCTCACGGGCAGCTCGCTGGCCCTCGCCTACGTCACGGGCCGGGGTGAGCAGCTCCCCCGACTCGGCGACCCCACGTCGATGATTAACGGGGAGGTCCGGCCACCGGCGACCTATCTCGACGCGGAGGAGATCCTGCGGCGACAGTTCCTCGCGTCCGTCATCGACGGCATGGTGCGGGACGGCTACGAGCGCGTTCCGCGCCGGTCCGGTGACGTCTTGGCCTCGGCCGACCCGGGCACCCTGCTCGGCGACGTCATCGAGCGGGTCCGCGTGCGGGGCGAGCATCTGCTCGACCGATTCGTCGGGACGTTTGATGACCCCGCGACCGCGGGATTGCTGGCGCTGCGTCGGTGGGCTCTGCCCGACCAGGGCGATGACATGCCTGCTGTCGACCCTGCTGTGGAGCAGCAGCTTCCCCAGAAGGTCCGTGGCGTCGACACGCTGGAGGCGACGATCTATCGGGCGGTCCAGGAGCACACCCGTGAGGTGGAGGAGATCAGACGCCAGCGGCGCGAGATCGAGGATGCCCTCCCTGAGCTGCGTGAGGCGGCTGAGCGAACCGCTGCCACCGAGGATGACAGGGCGGCTTCGCGGTCCGCGAAGGGTGCCATCCACCTGCTGAGGCGAGTGCTCAGGGAGCTGACCGAGGAGCCGTGGATCACCGGCCTCGAGATCCGTGGCCTGCTTCCCAACTACTCCCTGCTTGACGACTCCGTCGAGCTGGATGCCCAGGTCTCATGGATGAACCCCGAGACCCAGCAGTACGACACCGATCCCCTGGTCATCGACCGCGGGTCCGCTCGCGCGCTGACGGAACTTGCCCCCGGCGCCTACTTCTATGCCCGAGGGCTAGAGATGCGGGTCGATGGCGTCGAGATTGGGCGGGACGACGCAGAGGTGCGGCTGCATGCCGCCTGCGACTCGTGTGGCTACGTGTGCGACCTCGGCCCAGGTGGGGCCAAGGAGGCGCCCCGCGCCTGCCCTCGATGCGGGAGCACGGGCATCGCCGACATGGGCCAACGCTTTGAGGCCGTCCGGCTGAAGCGGGTGTTCTCCGACATACGACGGGACGACGCACGCATCGGCGACGACTCCGACGAACGCCGCCGCACGCCCTTTGAGGTCGTCACCGCCGTTGACTTCGACCCGGCTCTCTGCGAAGGGCGATGGTCGGTTGCACGCGTCGGTCTGGGAGTGGCCCACTACCGGCGGCTCCCGGTGCGGTGGTGGAACCTCGGCCGGGTGACCGGTGCCCCCACGATCAACCGGATTGCCGGTCGTGACGTGACGGCGCAGAAGTTCCGGATCTGCGAGGCCTGCGGGAAGCTCGACAAGGATGCTGGGTCGAGCTCACCGTCAGAGCACCGGGCATGGTGTCGACACCGCCACGATGACAAGGAGCACACGCGGTTGCTTGCCCTTGGGCGGGAGCTCGTGACACAGGGGGTGGCGATCAGCCTTCCCCTCGTGGTGACCGACGGGCTCTACAGCCTCCCCGGCCTGTCTGCCGCCCTGCTGCTTGGCCTGCACAAGACCATGGGTGGCGCGCCTGACCACTTGCGCGTGGAGATCGTGCCCCATCCGGTCGGCGACGGTGGTCAGGTGCTGGAGTCGCTCTTTCTGCATGACACCGTCCCGGGAGGCACGGGCTATCTCACTGACCTCGCCTCGCCAGATCGACTGTGGGGCATCCTCGTGCGGTCAGCCCAGGTCCTCGAGAAGTGCCCGTGCCAGGACGAAGCGCGCGCCAGCTGCTATAGGTGTCTGCTGCCCTTCGTGCGCCACGCAGATCAGGCCCACCGCGTCGAGGCGCTGCGCGCGCTCAAGTACCTGCTCCAGGTGGACCAGGACGAGTCGGTGGCTGAGCTCGATCCCGATCAGCCCCGATGGTCGATCACGCACGGAACGGCTGGGTGGGTGTCTCCCGAGTCACCGCTCGAGCAAAAGCTTCGCCTAGTCCTGAAGGACCGACTGGGCGGGGTCGCCTCTGTGCGAGAGCGGCCAGGGTCGCGCGGCACTGAGCTGATCGTCACCGGAGCCAACAACCGGACCTGGACACTGGCGCCTCAGGTGGACGTCGCGGGCACTCGACCCGACTTCGTGCTCAGCACCCCCGGAGTCGCCCCCATCGCGATCTATGCCGATGGCCGTGCGTTCCATGCGACGCAGGCACACAACGCCATTGCCGACGATGCGCGGAAGCGAGAGGCGTTGCGGGCCAGCGGATATCAAGTCATTGCCGTGACCGCGGCGGACCTGGATCAGGCCTCGCCTCCCGGTTGGCTCAACGAGGTGCTCATTGGTCAGATGATGGCTCTCCCCGCAGGAGTGTTAGGTGCGGGAGTGTCCCGCGCCGCCGCAGCGGAGCACAAGGGTGGGCCACTGGCGCTTCTGGAGGGGGTCATCCAGTCGCCCGAGGACAGCGCTCGGCTGCGGTTGGCCAACGCTGCACCCCTCCTGCTGGGGCTTTACACGGGGCGCGGTGGACGGTCGAGCATCGCTCCGGACGAGAGCCTTGTCGGCGTCGCCCTCGGCATGATTGCAGCAGCCCACGTCGAGTCCGGGGCTGGCGACGATCTCTTGACCTATCGCATCCCGCACCTGACGTTCGCGGCCAGGCTGCGCGGCAACCAGCCCGTCGAGATGGCGCTCGTCGTGGACGACACCGACGAAGCTGTCGGCAACGCGGACCACGAGGAGGCGTGGCGTGAATGGCTGCGGCTGTCCAACCTGCTTGGCCAGTCAGACGTTCCCTGCACCATCACGTCTCGAAGCGACCTGGAGTCTCGCGTCGACGTGCGCGACCGGGCCGAGCGCAGTCGGGGAGTGTGGGAGGGCACGGACCTTGAGGGTCTCGACGACGACATCGTGCAGCTCGCCCGCGAGCTGTCCGCCGCTGACGCACCCCCTGCCTCGGTCGGCGAAGAGCTCGACGGTGGTGTGGCTGCAGAGCTGTCCTGGCCCGCACCCAAGGTGGCCGTGGTGTATGCCGAGATGCCCGACGACGACGTCGCCGTGCTGCGCGCTGCAGGATGGGTGGTGCATCGTGCGCAGGACGACGTGAAGGCACTCGCCGACGAGGTACGGGAGTCCCTGAGCAGCCGAGACAAGGAGTAGGGCATGCCCACGCTGATCTGGAGCAAGGTCAAGGACGGGCTGGACCCCTCCATGAAGAAGAAGGCCTACGCCTTCTTTGAGAAGCTGCAGGAGGACGACACCCGGCCCGGACTGCACATCGAGCCCATCAAGGGCAGCGTCGACGAGAGGGTCCGGACTGGCCGCGTCGATGACAACTTCCGGTGTGTGCTGTTCAAGATCACCTCGGGCGACGATTCGTTCTATGTGATCCATGGCGTGTGGCCGCACGACAAGGCGAATGCCATCGCCGAAACTGTCCGCCTGTCGATGAACCCCATCAATGGCGTCCCCGAGGTCGAGCGCGTCGTTGACGCCTACCGTGATGCGGCGACGGGGAACGCGGATCCTGCGGTGACGGCGGCGCCGGACACCGTGTCGCGGAAGGCCGTGCCTGTTGACGCCGCCATTGAGGATTTGGCGGTGTCCTCGGAGCCGAGTGGGCACGACGTCATATCGGGTCAGCCTCCCCAGGAGGCCGCCCCCAGCTGGCCGGCAGGACTGACCCCCGAGTTGCTCCACGCAGAGCTGGGCATCGAGGCCGGGTTGGCGGAGTCCGCACTTGCGGCGCCCACGGAGGCTGCTCTCACGGACGTCATTTCGCAGGCGCGCGTGGAGTGGCATGGTGACGCGTTGCTCGAACTTGCCACCGGGGCGGCCGTGGAGGATGTCCGAGCGACCTTCAAGCTCGACATCCCCGTCGACCTCGGCCAGGGCGCCGAGGAGGAGCAGCTGCTCAAGAGCCTGGAGCACCCGGCCGCCCAGGCGACGTTCCATTGGGTCAAGGACGACGCCGACCTGCGACAGATCATCGAAGCTGGGGACTTCGGCGCCTGGCGCCTTTTCTTGCACCCAGAGCAGCGCAAGTATGTCGACGCGGACTACAAGGGGGCTTTCCGGCTGTCCGGGGGTGCAGGAACCGGCAAGACCGTCGTGGCGGTGCATCGCGCGCATCGGTTGGCGGCCAACAACCCGCAGGCCCGAGTCCTGCTGACGACATACACCCGGAACCTTGCTGATGACCTGGCGGCAAGCTTGTTGCGCCTGGACGACCAGCTCAAGCTGCAATCCCACCTGCGAGAGCCCGGCATCGTCGTGAAGGGAATCGATGCGGTCGCGTGGGCCGTCGTGCAGCGCGCGGAGGTCTCCATCGAGCCCGCTGTCGCGGAGGTGCTGGGTGAGGGGCGCACGTCCGTCTTGGGGAGCAGCAGACCTGGCCTGTGGGATGAAGCCCTTGCCGAGGCGGGCTCTGGCCTGCCTCCCGAGCTGGCGACCGAGACTTTCCTCGAGACCGAATACGCGCTCGTCATCCTCCCAAACAGCATCACGAGCGAGACGGAGTATGTGCGTGTGCGGCGGGCGGGGCGTGGCGTGGCCCTAGACCGTGCGAAGCGGAAAGCCGTGTGGGGGGTCGTTGAGCGGTATCGCTCCAAGGCCCGGGCGGACGGCACGACCGACTTCGACGAGAAGGCTGCCATCGCCTGTGCATGGCTGGAGCAGAACGGACCAATCTTTGACCACGTGCTCGTGGATGAGGCTCAGGACCTGACGCCATCGCGGCTGCGTCTGTTGCGTGCGCTCGTCGCCGACGGGCGGAACGATCTCTTCATCTGCGAGGACTCGCACCAGCGCATCTATGGGCAGAAGGTGACGCTCTCGCACGTCGGGATCAACATCCGTGGCCGCTCTCGCCGGCTGACGCTGAACTATCGGACGACGGCGCAGAACCTCCGATGGGCGATGGGGATCCTCTCTGGAGGGGCGTTCACCGATATGGAGGGCGAGGACGAGGCGCACGGCTATCGATCGGCGCGCTCGGGACCCGTGCCCCACCTCATCGAAGCTCCGTCGATGGCGGGTGAGCTGGACATTGCCGCTGAGCTGATTCAGTCCTGGCTGCCGGGGTCCCAGCCCATGGCGGAGGGCCGAGCGCCGGCCCCCGAAGCGATCGCAGTGCTCGTGCCAGATAGGTGGGTCCGCAGCAACGTCGTCAACGGCCTGGCCGAGCGCGGCGTGGATGCGCGCTCGGTGGAGCAGGAGAACGTCAAGCCCGGCAAGCCCTTGGTGATGACCATGCATCGGGCCAAGGGCCTTGAGTTCACCCATGTGTTGCTCTTTGGCGTGCACGAGGGGGCCGTTCCTCGGGTCGTCAAGGACTATGAGGTGAGCGAGCAGGACAAGGCTGACGCGCTCCTGCGGCAGCGATCCCTCGTCTACGTTGCGGCGACGCGGGCCCGAGACGTCCTTGCTGTGACGTGGTCCGGGGCTCGCTCACCCTTCATAGGCTGACTCGCGTCCGTCTGCTCACGCGCCCGGTCCAGATCAGTCGGCGGGGCGAGGGCTGCTTCGCGTTGGGCGGTGGGAAGCTGTCGCCATGCTGAGTCTTGCGGACGAGACGCGCCTGCGGACCGAAGCCATGGCGTGGCTTGCCGCCCGGACGAACGATGGGCGGGACGCCATCACGCGCCAGGAGCTGACTCAGTTCGAGTTCGACGGGCAGCGACTCACGCTCATCGACACCGGTCGAGGCATCCGAAAGCCGAAAAGCTGCCGAGCCGCACTCACGATCATGACCGTCCACACGCCAGAGGGGCGCGAACGTCCCTACGAGGACGTGCTCGGATCTGATGGGCTGCCTCGCTACAAGATGCGCGGCGATGCGCGCAGTGGCGCCGACAACCGCGGCCTTCAGGCCGCCATGGAACTCGGTCTCCCTGTCATCTGGCTCGTCGGCGTCGCTCCAGGACTGTTTCAGACGGTGTTCCCGGTATTCCTCATCGGCGAGGAGCCGGCTCTGCATCAATACGTGCTTGCGTATGACAAGGATCAGGTTCATCAGGCACCCGACTCACCTCTGGAGGAGGTCATGCGGCGCTGGGCCACCCGCGAGACCGAGGTGCGGCTGCATCAGCGCGTCTTCAGATCCATGGTGATGCTGGCGTACAACACGACGTGCGCCGTGTGTTCGCTCAGGCACAGCTCACTTCTAGACGCGGCCCACATCGTCGAGGACAGGCACGCGCTGGGTGTCGCGGCCGTTCGGAATGGTTTGTCGCTCTGCAAGATCCATCATGCTGCCTACGACGCGGGCATCCTGGGCATCAGCCCCGAGCTCACCATCCACATCCGTGCGGACATCCTGGATGAGATCGATGGGCCACTGCTCGAGTACGGCATCAAGGGCCTGCACGGACAGAAGGTGTCAGTGCTGCCTGAGCGGCGTGGAGATCGCCCCGACCCTCAGCTGCTCGATTGGCGCTACCAGCGCTTCCTCTCGGCCTAGGCCGCGCGACCATCCAGGTGGGCTGTCGCGGCAAAAGCCGGCGCCTGACACCTTCTCTACGTTAAGTTGCAAGTTGTCACTCTATGTAGTTGGGCCAGTCGGGAGTCGAAGATGACAGACGTGTTGAGCCATGACGCCGCGACGGTGCGATCGGCGCTAGAGGCGGTCTTGCCTCCAGAGCCGGAGGCCTGGCCCGGCGGCTACCCCGACGATGTCGAGCTTGCGCTCATCGACGCAGTCCTATCGGTGAGGACTCATTACGGACAGCCCCACAACGGTGTGCGTGGGCGAACCGCGAAGTGGCGCGACCACAGGGCCGGCTCAGCCAACGACCTAGCGGCCTTGGCCGGGGACCCGGACCTCGCGGCGGTGCTTGATACCACGCAGAAACTCGGCGGCGGCAAGGTGCTCAAGACGGATGCGATTCGTGAGGCTGCTCGGCGTCTCAGTGAGGCAGGCCTGCGCACCGCTGCCGACGTGGTTGGCCAGCCCGCGATGGCCAGATCGGCCTACACGAGCGTCAGAGGGTTGGGCGGCGTGACGTTCGCCTACTTCATGATGCTGGCGGGCGCCGAGGGCGTGAAGGCCGACACCTGGGTGCTTCGGTTCCTGGAGCAAGCTCTGGAACGCCCCGTCGGCCCCACCGAGGGCGAGGAACTGCTCAGGGCCGCGGCGGAGCAGCTGGGTCACTCGCCCAAGCAGATCGACCACCTGGTGTGGAAGTACATGCGGGGCTGAGCAGCACGAGCTCAGCGTCAAGTGACGTTCGGCGCTGAAGGGTATGTCGGTGGGCGGCGCCATCATGTGAAGCATGCCCCTCATCAACGAGTTGCTCGCTGTGCAGCCGACTCCCGTCCCCACTCTGGTGTCGACGGGGTGGCCGACGCTCGACAAGGTCATGGGCGGGTTCCCCAAGGCCGGGGTCTGGGTCGTCACAGGCGGGCCGAGGAAGGGTGCCAGCACGGTCCTCGTCGAGTGGGTGGGGCGCCTCGCGCTCGCCGGCGCCCCGTCGTTGCTGACTGGACCGGAGCTGGACCCTGTCGCGACAGCTCACCTCCTGGCAGGGGTCCACCGAGACCGATCGGACTGGGGCGACGTGCCTCTACACATCGAGCGCTCCCCCTCGCTGCCGCGCAACGTGGCGACCTGGCGGGCGGTTGCGCTCGACCGGGCGGACCGCGTCCGTGGCGCAACTCCCGGCGCCATACGAGCGATGGCGGATGAGGGCCGGTGCGTCATCGCCAACGTGCCGCTGCGCAAGGTCGTGCATGGGGCTGGGGCGACGGCCGAGCTGGACCACGTGTGGGCGGAAGCGGCCGATGTCATCGTCGAGGTGGAGCTGTATCGCGGTCTGGGGAAGCAGCTCGAGGACCACGAGGTGACCCTGTCAGTGCTGCACAACCGGCACGGGCCGATGACCCAAGGCGCGGGGACGTGGCTCCGCGGGTATTCGCCGATCACGGAGTACGACTTCTGACAGTGGGATGCCTCGCGCCTGGCGGCATCACTCCTGGCTTGGCCTCAAGGGAAAGTCTGGGCCGGGGAAGTGCCGGACCTCCGCCAGGTGGTTGCTCAGGTCTGGGACCGCACCCCTGATGGTCACCTCCACCAGCGCATCCCCCGACTTGCCACGCTTCCGCTGCCAGGCGGCGTGGTCGTAGTCGGCAAGGCGCTTGAAGGTGGTCTTGCCGCGGACGGGCGCGTTGGGCACGTGCGCCGAGCCCGAGTTGTAGGGCGACAACTCGATGAGGTCCTCGTAGCCAGACACCAGTGACGCGGTGTCGAGCGTCAGCACCACCTGCTGCATGGCGCGGTAGTGGCGCCCGTTGAGGAGCCGGAGCAGTCGCGCCTCGCTCGCCCAGAAGAAGCACCGGCTGTCGAGGATCTCGAGGAACTGCTCAACCGACGTCTCGTCGTCCAACACTTCCGAGAGGAACTTCAGGGGCTTCTGATCGCGCAGGATGGCGACATGCCCCTCACCGGGCAGCGTGACGAGCTCAGAGTCAGCGCGGCGCGCGGACGGGGTCGACGCGCCGAGGCCGGCCGTATCCCTGAGCTGGTTGGCCGGCAGCAGGCCAAAGCGTTGGATCGCCGACCACGCTCGCGCGTCCGCCGTGTGGTAGATCCGCGGGTATCGGCTGATCAGCTCGTCTGGGGTCACCGGCCGATCGTAGGGCCGGGTCTGCGGCGACCACGGACTGGAGGGTGTGCAGGGAGCCGGCCGCTGCACGTCTGAGGCGGGCAGGATGGAGGCATGGCTGCACGCTGCAAGGTCCTCAAGGTCACGCTCGTCAGCGGTCGTGGGGAGGAGTTCGACCCCGCTCCGGGGCGGGTCTTCGCGATCCCTCCGCGCACCACCTACGCGGTCCTCGCCGACGCCATCGACCAAGCGTTCGGCCGCTACGACCTGGGTCACCTCGTCCAGTTCGCATTCGAGGATGATCTGGTCGTCACGGACGAGGAGACGATCGACGAGCTCGACGACGGCAGCGGCACGCCGCGCTACAAGCCGCTGGAGAGTCCGCTGACCGAGCTCAAGGTGGGTGTCACGTTCACCTACACCTTCGACTTCGGGGACAACTGGTTGCACCACTGCGAGGTGCTGCCGACGATGGACCCGCCCGAGGTGCTCGGCGGTCTGGTCCTGCAGGTCGTGCCCATTGACGGGTGGGGTGACCTGCCCGACCAGCACGGGCGGAAGTCTGACCCCGACGAGCGTCCCTAGATCGAGCCTGGCTAGGCGCTCGACCCAGTCCACGCACCATCACGAGCACCTCGTCCGATCGGCGCGGCGACCGAGGGTTAAGTCGGATACAACTATTCAGTCATGGGCTGTATCTGATGTTCCGATTTTGGGTTACCCTGGGGATGGGTGCTCGTGGTGACGAGGGGGGCGCGTGAGGCTCGAGTTCGAGGATGACGAGCTGCGTCGCCTTGCCGCCGGCGAGATCCAGGACGTGAAGCGGTGGCCGCCACCGGTCACCAAGATGTTCCACCGCCGCATCCAGTTCCTGGCGGGTGCGGCGGACGACCGCGACCTCAGAGCGATGAAGTCACTGCACCTCGAGCAGCTCAAAGGCAACCGATGGCGTGGGCACTCGTCCATCCGCCTCGACCAGCAGTACCGACTCATCCTGCGCTTCTACACAGACTCGCAGGGCCGCGTGACCGTCATCGTCGACGGACTCGACTACCACAAGGGGTGATCAAGATGTCCACACAGAGCGTCATGGCCTTCCCCCCTGGCGACTTCCTCGCCGAGGAGCTGGAAGCGCGAGGGTGGACCCAGGCAGACTTCGCCGAGATCATCGGCCGTCCTGCGCAGCTCGTCTCGGGCATCGTCTCGGGCAAGAAGGAGATCACTCGCGAGACGGCCTGCGAGATCGGCACTGCCCTCGGCACGTCCGCGGAGGTGTGGCTCAACCTCCAGAACGCCTACGAGCTGTGGCGCCGAGAGAGCGACCCCAGCGCTGCCAGCAAGCTTGCTGACGTCCGCACGCGCGCCAAGATGAATCAACGCGCACCCATCTCGGTGCTGCGCAAGCGTGGCTTCCTCCCCTCAGGTCCCCTTGTCCAACAACGCGACGCGCTCCTCCGCCTGCTGGGCATCGAGACCTTGGACGACGAACCCGCGTTCGCGGCTGCAGCCCGCCGTCACAACTCCGGCCAGCCCATCACCTCCACGCAGTGCGCCTGGCTGGCCTGCGCGCGTGCGGTCTCACGCGACCTGCGCGTCGCTTCTTACGATCGGGATGCCCTGCTCAAGCTCGCCGCAGGGCTGACTCAAGACGTCCGATCGCCCGAGGACCTGGCGACGCTTCCGGAGCGTTTCGCGGCTGCAGGTGTGCGGCTTGTCCATGTCGAGGCATTCCCGGGGAGTCGTCTCAGTGGAGCCTCGTTCTCCGAGGGCGATGGCGGCCCCGTCATCGCCCTGTCGAGCTACGGCAAGCGACTGGACCGGGTCGTCTTCACGCTCCTGCACGAGATCGCGCACGTCGTCCTGGGTCACGTGGTCGGCGGCCGCATCGTCGTCGACGAAGGCGTGGATGCCAGCGATCCCCAGGAGGGCGAGGCAGACGAGCTCGCCGGACGATGGGCGCTCCCGCATGTCATGGATCCACCGGCCAACGTCCGTCGCCCTTGGGTGTACGCCGAGGCGGACCGCCAGGGAGTGCACCCCATGATCATCGTCGGTCGGCTGCAGCACGAGGGCCGGCTCGACTGGAAGACCGAGCTCGCACGGGGAGCGCCGACGGTCGACGCCGTCCTGGCTCGGTGGTGATCTATCGGGCCCAGGCGAAACATGGTGGCCTGCACCGCGACACAGGGCGGTAACGCGTGAGGCCTAGCTTCTCGGCATACGGCCAAGACACCCGCTGAGGAGCACCCATGCCGAGCACCGACCCCGCCCACCTCGTCGCCGCGCTGGAGCACGGGCTCGGGCGACGGCGCCTGCTGCAGGCCGCTGCCGCCACCGGGCTGGGCGTCACCGCCGCCGCCGTCGGGGCCGAGCAGGCGCACGCATCCCACCAGCTGCCAACGGGATTGACCGAGGCGCCGCTCTCCTGGCGCAACCCCAGGGGCGTGCTGCAGCCGCACACGGGACCGATCAAGGGGCAGCACTACCTGGCGTCGGAGACCGACGAGGTGCTGTGGGGCTACGTGCCGACGGTGCACGCCACGCCCGTGCTGACCGTCCGCTCCGGGGCCACCGTCACGATCGACGCGCTGTCGCACGAGGGAATCCTCGAGGACCAGGGGCGCGACCCGGTGGCCTGGTTCGGGTCCAAGGGGGTGCCGCGCGCCGGGGTGCTGCGCGACGCCGTCGACGTGGCGGCGCACTACGACCGCACGCCGCGCAGCTTCGACAAGGACGGGCCGCACGTCGTCACCGGACCGATCGCGGTGGCGGGCGCCGAGCCCGGCGACGTCCTCAAGATCGAACCCCTGCACCTGCTCCCCCGCGTCCCCTACGGCGTCGTGTCCTCCCGCCACGGCAAGGGCGCCCTCGCGGTCAAGGCGGACGGCACTGCGCCGGCGGGCATCTCGCTCGCCGAGGTCATGCCGCCGCGCGCCACCGACGGCCGGGCGAGCGGCGACCCGACGCACTACGGCAACGTCTCGGTCTTCACCGGCATCGAGCGCGGCAAGGCCGTGATGCGTAGCGGCAGCCGCTCGATCCGGTTCCCGCTCAACTACTTCTTCGGATGATGGGCGTCGCGTATGCCGACGCCAACGGCCTCACCGACCCGCTCGCCAACTCGGTCCCGCCCACCCTCGGCGGCGGCAACATCGACATCCGCCAGCTCGGGGTCGGCTCCACGTTCTACCTGCCGGTGCGCGCGCCGGGCGGGCTGTTCTACGTCGGCGACCCGCACATGGCGATGGGCTCCGGCGAGGTGGCGCTCACGGCGATGGAGGGCTCGCTGCGCGGCGCCTTCCGAATGACGGTGTGCAAGAAGGGATCCGGCGACGCGCCCACCGTCGCCCACCGCTATCCCTGGGCCGAGACCCGCGACCACTGGCTCCCCATCGGCCTGTCCGACCCCGACGGCTCCGGTGGCGGCACCAACGACTCCGACCTCGACGTCGCCATGCGCCGCGCCGTGGTCAACGCCCTGGACTTCCTCGAGCAGGAGCAGGGCATCGGCCGTGCGGTGGCCTATGCCTACCTGTCGGCGGCGTCCGACTTCGTGGTGTCGCAGGTCGTCGACCGCACGACGGGGGTGCACGGCCTGATCAGCAAGGCCGACTTCCGCTGAGCGCCGTCCTCGGTGCATTCCTCAGTGCATTCGTCACTGACATCACTGCATTCGGCACTGTTCAGTGAAGGAGGTAGCACGCCACTGATGGCGGAAGCCTGGGCACCGTCCAGCGTGCCCAGGTTTCCGCAATCGTGTGGTCAGGTCTCCCCGTGACGTATGCCGCTGCGGGGCGTCAGGATGATCAGGGCGTGTAGCGCTGGGCCGTGAATGCTGGCGCCGGCCCGGAGCACCTGCCGATGACGTCCGGGTTGAGCACCGCTCCCTTGGCGCGCAACTCAGAGCACAGCGGCACGTCCTGACCTGACCAGACCTTGATCCAGCGACCCTTCTTGACGCCCCACATCGCCATGCCGCCACCGCAGCCGGAGCCGAACTCGCTGACCATGGCCGAGCTCTGGGCGTCGAGGGCCTCCACCGTGATCGTCATGGGGCAGCCGTCGTTCTCCTTGGTGACCTGGGCGAGCTGAGCGCGGGCGAAGGCGCGAAGCCCGTTGGTGTTCGGGAGCTTCTGCACGTCAGAGGGCTCGGCGATGGTGAGGTTGGGGCGTGTGACGGGGCCGAGGGCACCGGTCGCGCCTGTGCCGCCAGACGAGCCAGAGGACGGCGCCGCCCGGATGAACCACGCCTTGGTGATGCGCTCCTTGGTGATCTTGCCGGTCTTGACGGTGTCGTAGCCCAGGGGCCCGCGGCGGGCGTACCAGACGTCGCCCTCCTTGATCAGCCCGAAGTCATCGAGGTTGCCGGGCGCCGTCAGCAGTGCCTCGCTCTCCCCGCCGCAGCCCTCGGAGCACGAGTACATGGCGGCGGTCTCCTGCGGGCCGGGCGGCCAGGCCCCGCCGGAGCGGATGAACCACCGGGACCCGTCGGCCAGCTCGATCCCGAGCGGCACGGGGTTGGCCGGCTTGGACGTCGTCGGCAACGTCCCGTCGACCGGGAAGCGAGTGGCCTTCCTGGCCCACGGCTGCATCGCGCACAGGATGTGCGAGCCACCGTTGTCCGCCACGCAGGCCACGGCGGAGGCGGCGCTTGGACCGCAGTGATAGGTCCTCCCGCTCGTCGCCACCAGCGATGGCTCGCCGCCGCAGTTCAGAGCGTCGGCGGACTCCTCGACCTTCCACCCGCCGTCGGGGTTGGGCAGCGTGAGCACGATCTGCTTGGTCGCGGGTCCCCCGGTCGCAGTGGAGCTCGGTGTGGCTCCCGACGTGGTCGACGCGCTCGTCGAGCCCGACGTGGCGGTCGACGCCGGTGCCGCCGTGGTGCTCGTGCTCGTGCTCGTCGGCGATGCGGTCACCGTCACGGTCTTGGCGGACTGCGCGCCGGGCGACCCTCCGCCCCCGCACGCAGCCAGCAGTGCCGCGGTCAGCGCGGCGATCCCCCAGCGTCCTGCACGCATGTGAGCCCCCCTCAGAGATGCAGTGAGAACACTGTGACATCCATGGTCGCTCCTTGTAAGCAAAGTCCCCCAGCTGGCCGCCCGCCCGGCGTCACCCCATACCCCGCCGCCCCAATCCACGAGGATCGCGGAAACCTGAGCACCGTCCAGCGTGCCCAGGTTTCCGCAATCAGGCGTGCCCAGAGTTCCGCTGTATCTGCACGCGATGCAGGCTGGCGGACCGGCAGCGTCATCTGGGTGGGTCGCTACATGATTTTTAGAGTAGGCCCCACGCGGCTCCGGGCAGAGCGGATCCACGACGGGCATGCAAGACCCAGGAGTGTGGCGCAGGTCACATCCACAGGTCTAGCGTGGGGACGTGGAGATCCAGCTCGTGCGATCCTTCCTCGCCGTGGTGCGGACGGGTTCCGTGACGGCGGCGGCGCGTGAGCTCGGCTACTCCCAGCCCGCGATCACCGCTCACCTCAACGCTTTTGATCGCCAGGCCGGCGGCTCGGTGCTCGAGCGTGGCCGGGGCGGCGCCATACTCACTCCGCTCGGTGAGCGCATGCTCCCCCGAGCCGCGCGCGTGGTCGCCGAGCACGACGCGCTCCTCGCCGAGGCGTCCCACTCCGACGGGACGGGCACGCACCTGGTCGTCGGCTACGCGACGTCGACGATCCTGCCGTATGTCGAGCGCCTGGCGCAGATCGCCGCCCGGGCACTGCCGCGGGTGCGGCTCAGCCTGGTCGCGCTGGAGCGGCCCGCCCAGATCGGCAACGACCTGCTCGCCCACCTCGTCGACCTGCAGGTCGTGCCCGGTCCGCTCGACGACCCCCGGCTCGTCTCGCGGCCGCTGCACCCGCTGCGGGTGGGGGTCCGGGTGACGGCCGCAAGCCCTCTGGCCCCCATGGCGAGCGTGCCGCTGGAGGTGATCCTCGGTCGACCGCTGCACCGCTTGGAGGGCGTCCCTCTGGCGTGGGACCGCTACTGGTGCGCGTGGACCGGCCACGGCGGTCCGCCCGAGCCTGGTCGCGACGTCGGGACGTTCGCCGAGTGCCTGTCGACGATGCAGGATCGGCGGCACGTGATGATCTGCCCGTCAGCGCCGTTCGTGGTGCCGCCGACCGGAGACGTGTGGCGCCCCCTCACCGGCGTCGGCGAGGTCTGGCTCGAGATCGCCCACCGCGCCAACGACCACCGCCCGGCGGTCCGGGCGGTGGCCTCGTTGGCTCCGGCGACGGTCCGGTCGGCCCCCTCGGCGACCGTTCCCACCGCTGACGAGCCGGGTCAGGGCTGGGGAGCCTCGACCACGGTGGCGGCGAGGGTCTCGAGGGCCTCCGCCATCGGATAGGGCCGCCCCGCCTCGAAGGCCGGCGGCGTCGGCTCGCTCGGGATCACGACGTCGCGTGAGGGGTCGGCGTCGTCGTGGAGCCACAACCCCAAGAACAGGCACGCCGGCACGCGCAATAAGCGTTGCTCCAGCGGAGCTCCGCCGCCGAGCTCGTCGTCCAGGCCCCGCGCCGCCTCGCTCAGCCTGGCGACGCCCTGGGCGAGGTCGCCATACGAGACCTGCCGGACCTCGGGCGACGCATCCGCCCGCACGTCCAGCTCGGCCAGCGCGGTCAGCCCGGCGCGCTGCACGACCGCCAGCCAGCCGATCGGCACGACCTGCGACAGCGCGTCGCCGGAGCGGAGGGCGTCGGCACCCAGGTGGTATGCCGGCCACGACGCCTGGGGTGCGGCACCGCCTGCCTGGTCGTCCACGGGTTCCTCCGTCCGGGCATCGATGAGATCGGTGACGGTGCCGGCGATCTCGTCGCCGAGGCCGGGCGGTGGTTCGGGCACGTAGGTGCTCATCGGCATACCTCTCAGCGTGTCAGGTAGGTGTGGGTCACCGAGCCGGTGCCCAGGTAGGAGCTGTGGAGCGTGGAGAGCCGCACGTCGGACGCGCCGGACCAGGGGTCCTCGACCCCGACGAACTGGTCCACCGCGAGGTAGCCGTCGACGACGACCGCGTGGCCGCCCCCACCGCTCCACTCGATGCGCACGCCGACCGGCCGGCCCCCGTCGATCTCGCCCCGCACGGTGTCGAAGCTCGGCCGCGACTCCGAGAAGCTCGCGAGGTGGCCGGCCGCCCGGATCGCGGCGCCCAGCCCGGTCTGCTGGTTGCACGGTCCCGCGCCGCCGGTCGCCGTGCAGCAGTCGGTGCGGCTGAGGTAGGTGTTGGCGAACGTGCACTGCATGAGGTTGGCGCCGTAGAAGTTGGCCACGCTGACCGCGACCGCGCACCAGCACCAGTTGGTCTGCTGCTGGTGCTGCACGGTGAAGGCGAGCCGCCGCCAGTCCAGCGGCGGATGCTGGGAGCCCCGCGGGCGGTCGAGCAGCACGATGTCGGTGACCACGTTGAGCGGCGCCCCCCACGCCACGTCCACGACGAACGTCACGCCGTGGTTGGCGTCGTAGGGCGGGCCGTGCGGCGTGACGTTGCGGACCGTGATGGTCGCGTCCCCGACGAACCGCTGCGACGTGGTGGGCGCCGCGCCGTTGGGCGTGTACTCCGACGCCGTCACGTAGACGGCCGAGTCAGCGTCGACCTGGTCCCAGTTGATGTTGAGCGGGACGCGACCCTTGAGGCCGCGCCAGTACTTGCGGATCGCGACGTCGCTCATGGCGTCCCGATCCAGACCGGCTTGGCGTCCAGGACGGTGATGTCGGTGACCACGTTGAGCGGTGCCCCCCACGCCACGTCCACGACGAAGGTGACCCCGTGGTTGGAGTCGTAGGGCGGGCCGTGCGGCGTCACGTTGGCGACGGTGATGCTCGCCGCGCCGACGAAGCGCTGCGACGTGGCCGGCGCGGCGGCGTTGAGGGTGTACTCCGAGGCCGTGACGAGCACGACGGAGTCGTGGTCGATCGCGTCCCAGTTGAAGTTGAGGGCTCGGCGGCCCTTCAGTCCGGTCCAGTGATGTCTGATGGTCTGGCTCATGACGGTGACGCTAGGGATGACGGGGGCGTCGTGGTCCGCATCATCACGAACCCTGATGACCTACCTCGGGTGGTCACACTCGGCCGGCTCGCGGCACGATGTGGTCATGGCTCGTTGCAAGCTCATCAGGGTCCAGCTCGTGTCCGGCCTCGGCCAGCGCCTCGACCCCTCGCCGGTCCGCCTGATCGTGGTGCCTCGACGAATCCCCTACGCGCAGCTGGCGATCGCCATCAACCACGCCTTCGCGCGCTGGGACGTGGACCAGCCGTGGACGTTCACGCTGCCCGACCGCTCGCAGGTGACGCACTCCCTCGACGGGGCAACGCCGCTGCCGGGGATCCTGCCGCCGTCGACGTCCATCGGCCCGCTCAGCGACCACCAGGAGTTCACGTTCGACTACGACCCGCAGCGCGGCTGGCGGCACGAGTGCCGGGTCCTCGTGACGCGAGAGTCCGTGCAGGAGTGGGGTCGTGAGATCACCGAGCCCACCGTCATCGACGGCTGGGGGCCCATCCCGGACCCCTTCGGCCGCGACGACCCGCTCGACCGGGTCGCGCGTCTCGCGCCGGAGGACGGCGGGCCGGAGGTGGCCCGGCTCGACCTGGGTGCGCTTCGTATGGCGCAGACGCCCGCCGACCTGGCCGCCGCCATCGGCTCGGCCGACGTCACGTTCGCGCTGCAGCAGGTGGGGCTGCGGCTGCTGGCGATGTGGCTCGACGACCGCGATGGTGCGGCGGAGGTGCTGGGCGACCTGACGTCTCGGCTGACCACCCAGATCCAGGAGCGGGAGTGGTACGGCGACGACGAGCTCGCCGCGCTGCTCACCCTGGTGCGGGACGGTGGCGCGCTGCCAGAGGGGGCGCTGGCGATCGACCTCCAGGAGGTGGCGGACGCGCCGGGTGGGGAGGGCGAGGACGGGGCCTACGTGAATCGCCATACGGGCGAGGTGGTCCCGGCGTTCCTGACCGAACCGGGGATGACCATGGACGACGAGCTGGTGGACGTCGACGGGCCGGAGTGGGTGCACGTCGTGCCGGACGGGCGCAGCGAGTACCGCGACATGGAGGTCTTCGCCGCCTGGGTGGAGGACGAGGACCCGCGGTTCGCCGACCTGCTGCGGCGCTCGATCCAGGGCCGCGGGGCGTTCCGCCGTTTCCGGGACGAGCTGCACCAGCAGGGCGAGTGGGTCGACCGCTGGCACTGCTTCGTCGAGGACCGCACGCTCGGCCGGGTGCGCCGCGACCTGACGTGGGAGGGCATCACGCCCCTCCCCGCCTGAGACGGTCGGGCGGCCCATGATCGCGGAAACCTGAGCACCGACAAGGGTGCTCAGGTTTCCGCGATCACCGTGCTCAGGTTTCCGCGTTGTCCCTGCAGGGGCGCGACCGCCGGCGTCGTGGGTCGGGTCGCGGCCGAGCAGCCATGGGATGCCGCCAACAGGACCGACTCTTGACCGCCCCCGCCCGCACCTCGCCACCTGCCGCGAGACGGCGGGCCGCGACCTGCAGGACCCCGCCGACGACCCCTATCCCGACGCGCCTGCCCACGCCTGACCCACGCCTGACCCGCGTCGGCCGTCAATGAGGGTGCAGCACAAGCGGGGCGGAAGCACACTGGGGTATGTCGAACCTCCCACCGCACCACATCGTCACCGAGACCGATGACGTCGCCGCCGCACGGGATCGGGTCGCTGCTGTCCGTGAGGCGGCGGGTTCCGGTGCCGGCTACTACGGATCGACGTACCTCGCCGATCAGCGGCAGGAGTGGCCCTCGTGATCGTCCGCGCGACGCGGGATCCTCGATTCACCGAGCTGCGTCACCCCTGAGCCGGACGGCGCCATCCGGGAACGGGTGGGATCGGCCACCGTCATCGGTGGCCTTCTCCACCCGATGATCGAGCCGCGTCGTTGCCAGGCTGGCAAACGGTCTGGGCGACCTGTCATGGCGGGGCGGACCGTGGGCGCATGGACTCCACCGAGCTGCACGCACCCCCGACCCGCGACGCCACGCCTCTGCCCTCGGGGTCTACGCCCTCGGGTTCAGCCTGTTCGCGATGGGGAGCGCCGAGTTCCTGCTGGCCGGGGTGCTGCCGGCCGTCGCGAGCGACCTCGACGTGCGGGTCGCCGGCGCCGGCTTCCTGATCACGGCGTTCGTGGTGGGGGTGGTCGTGGGTGGCGGCGGGTCAGGTGGCGTCAGTGGGTGCGCAGGAAGGGCTCGAGCGCGTCGGCCAGCGCCACGGGCTGCTCGAGCATCGCGTAGTGCCCCGACTCCGGCAGCACCACGACCTCGGCGTCCGGCAGCAGCCGGCACCACGTCTCGCGGACGGTCCCCTCGCCAAGGGCCGGGTCGTGCGCCCCCACCACGACGAGCGCGGGCAGGTCGCTCGGCACCTCGTCCGCGAAGTCTGCGCTCGTCCATGCCTGCAGGTGGCGCCCGAAGGACTCCTCCGTCGAGTGCTCCCGCGACGCCGCCACCATGTGCTGCACCCACGTCTGGCTGTGGCGGTTGCCCGTCGTGAAGTCGATGATCCCGGCGCGGTTGCCGTCGTCGGCCGGCGCCCCGTCGAAGAGAGCGCGTCCAGCGTCGTCGAACGGCGTCGGCGTCGCGCCCACGGGACTGATGCCGACGATCGCGCGCACCCGCTCCGGGGCGCGGGCGGCGATGCGCAGCGCGGCCGCCCCGCCCATGGAGTGCCCGACGAGCGTGAACCTCTCCACGCCCGCGGCGTCCAGCCGCGCCAGGACGTCGTCGGCGATCTCGTCGAGCGTGTACTCGCCTGTCTCGCCGAGGCGTTCGCCATACCCGCGGTAGTCGATCCAGTGGATCGTGCTGTCCTCGCCGGCGGCCCGCGCCAGCAGCTCGGGGAAGTCGGCGCCCCACCCCTGGCCCCAGCCGAACCAACCGTGCAGCGCGACGATCGTGTGGGGTTCGCCCTCGTGGCGTGCGGTGTCCGTCATGGCCCCGACCCTAGGGCGAAGGCGCAGCCCACGCACCCGGGGCGGTTCGTCATACGACCGAGACCGGATCTGCGACGACCGCGCTCGGCTCGGTGAGAGCATAAGGACCATGACAGCGACGTCTTCACCAGGCCAGACCGCCACCGAGGTCCGCCGCCGCGGGGTCGAGACCACCGGCATCGAGATCATCGACGAGTCCGCGCGCACCGCACGCCCGCACGACCTGTTCTGGCCGTGGTTCGCGGCCAACGTCAGCGTCTTCGGGATCTCGTACGGCGCCTACGTGCTCGGCTTCGGCATCTCGTTCGCGCAGGCTGCCGTGGTCGCCGTCGTCGGCGTGATCCTCAGCTTCGCTCTGTGCGGGATCATCGCGATCGCCGGCAAGCGCGGGTCCGCCCCGACGATGATCCTCAGCCGCGCGGCCTTCGGCGTGCAGGGGCAGAAGGTCCCCGGCGTCATGTCCTGGCTCGTGTCGATCGGGTGGGAGACCTTCCTCGCCATCATGGCCGTGCTGGCGACGTCCACGATCTTCGGCCGCCTCGGATGGGGTGGCGGGACGCCCACCAAGGTCGTCGCGACCGTCGTCGTCGCGGCGATCATCGTGCTCGCCTCGGTCGCCGGCTACCACATCATCATGCGGCTGCAGTCGGTCCTGACCTGGGTCACGGGTGCGGCGACGATCGTCTACATCGCCCTCACCGTGAGCCACGTGCGGTGGGATGCCGTGCGCGAGCTCCCCTCGGGCCCATGGCAGTCCGTCGTCGGCGCGCTGGTCATGGTGATGACCGGCTTCGGGCTCGGCTGGATCAACATCGCCGCGGACTGGTCGCGCTACCAGCGCCGTGACGCGTCCAGCGGCGCCATCGTCGCGTGGAACACCCTGGGCGGCGCCGTCGCTCCGACGCTGCTCGTGCTCTACGGCCTGCTGCTCGCCGGATCCGACCCCAAGCTCTCCGAGGGGATCACCGCCGACCCCATCGGCACGCTCGCCACGATCCTGCCCACCTGGTTCCTCGTGATCTTTCTCGTCGCCGCGGTGCTCGCACTCGTGTCGGGGGCCGTCCTCGGCATCTACTCCTCCGGCCTCACGCTGCTGTCCCTCGGTGTCCGGATCCCCCGTCCCGCAGCGGCTCTCGTCGACGGGATCATCCTCACGGCCGGCACGATCTGGGTCGTGTTCTTCGCCCAGAGCTTCCTCGGGCCGTTCCAGAGCTTCCTCATCACGCTGGGCGTCCCGCTCGCGGCGTGGGCCGGCGTGATGATCGGCGACATCGCCCTGCGGCGGCGCGACTACGACGACGACGCGCTGTTCGACGGTGGCGGGCGCTACGGGAGGTTCGACTGGACCTCGTTGGCGCTCATGGCGATCGCCTCGGTCGTGGGCTGGGGTCTCGTGGTCAACACCTTCGCCGCCGACGCCCCGTGGAACAACTGGCAGGGCTACCTGCTCTCCCCGCTCGGCCTCGGCACGCGCACCGGCGACGCGTGGGAGGGCGCCTGGCCCTACTCCAACATCGGCGTCCTGCTCGCCCTGCTGATCGGTCTCGTCGGCTGTCTCCTGCTGCGCCGCAACCGGGTTCGTCGACAGGAGGCCGGCACCTATGGCCGACTCGACGCCTGACGGTGACGCCTGGCTGGTGGTGATCGACCCACAGGTCATCTTCGCGTCGCCCGAGAGCGACTGGGGCTCACCGACGTTCGCGTCGATCGTGCCCCGGGTGCACGCTCTCGCACGGGAATTCGCGGGGCGGGTGGTGGTGACGCGCTTCGTCGCGCCGACGTCGCCGCAGGGATCGTGGGCGGACTACTACACCCGGTGGCCCTTTGCGCGCGTCGAGGAGAGCGACTCCCTGTATGCCGTCGTGCCCGAGCTGGCGTCACTCGCGGCCGGGGCGCACGTGGTCACCGAGCCGACGTTCGGCAAGTGGGGTGCCGCCCTGCGCGAGATCGTCGGCGCCACACCGCGGCTCGTCGTGACCGGCGTCTCGACGGACTGCTGCGTTATTGCGACGGCCCTGGCGGCGGCCGACGCGGGCGCCAGGGTGACGGTGGTGTCCGACGCGTGCGCCGGCTCCACGCCCGACGACCACGCGGCGGCGCTGCGGGTGATGAGCCTGTTCGAGCCGCAGATCACCCTCACCACCACCGCCGAGCTCCTGGCCTGACTCCGCGGGGAAGTCTGCGCACCGACAGCGGTACCCAGACTTCCCCAGGAGGCGGCTATGGACGTTGGTATGCCGCAGCCGCCGCCGTCAGAGCTTGCGGGAGTAGGCCCGGGGCAGCGGCATACCGCGCTCCGCCATGACCAGGCGCCCACGGTCCGGGTAGTTGGTGATCAGGCCGTCGACCCCCAGGTCGATCAGGTGGTGCATGACGGCCGGGTCGTCGACGGTCCACGGCACGACCTTGAGGCCGGAGGCGCGGGCCTGGCGGATCATGGCCGCGTCGACGTAGTAGCCGGACGGCTTGTTGCCGATGTCCCAGCCGGAGGAGAAGACCTTGACGCCCTCGATGGAGGCGGCGGCGCGCACCACGTTGCCGCCGAAGTCGTCGATGTCGATCCCGCCGAGCCACGGGGAGGCGCCGGGCTTGCCGACCTGCTGGTTCTCGAAGTTGTCGAGCGCCACGAGCGGGATCCGCCGGTCGAGCTTGTGCATGAGCCGCAGCGTCGACCAGTCGAAGGACTGGATCATGACCTGCTCCTGCAGGCCCGCGCGACGCACCTCCTGATAGACGCGCTTGACGAAGAACGGCAGCGGCGCGCTGTTGCTCCGGTCGCCGGCATCCGACTTGGTCTCGATGTTGAGCATGACGCCGCGGGCGCGGTAGTCGTTGACCAGGTCGAGGACCTCGCGCAGCTCGACCAGCGGGCCCTTGACCAGCTGCTGGCCCGGGTGGTCCGGCAGCGTGCGGTAGCCGCACTCGACGGTCTTGATCTGCGCGAGGGTGAGCTTGGCGATGCTCTTGCCGACGTAGGGGTACATCGGGTCACCGGCCGTCAGCGGCTTGGTGTCGCGGCAGTTGACGGCGTTCATCGAGAAGTCGTGGTTGAGGACGACCGCGCCGTCCTCGGTGACGACGGTGTCGAGCTCGAGGGTGTTGACGCCGAGCGCCAGCGCCTTGGCGAAGCCGGGCACGGTCTCCTCCGTGGTCAGGCCGAGGCCGCCGCGGTGCGCCTGGAGGTCGAACGTCGGCAGCGGACGGTAGAGGCCGCCATGCTGACCGGGCTTGCCGGGCTTGCCAGGCTTGCGCTTGTCGGCGTCGCCGGCGTCCGCCGGGGATGAGGCGGCGGCTGATGCGGCGGCTG
This sequence comes from Arsenicicoccus sp. UBA7492, assembly GCF_002479615.1. Taxonomy (NCBI): domain Bacteria; kingdom Bacillati; phylum Actinomycetota; class Actinomycetes; order Micrococcales; family Intrasporangiaceae; genus Arsenicicoccus; species Arsenicicoccus sp. UBA7492. Next base: position 26,363 of record NZ_DLOE01000038.1, read on the forward strand.
GCGTGGCGGGGGTCGCGGCGGCTGGCGTGCCGGTCGGCTTGGGCTGCTGCTCGGCCTGGGCTGCGGTGGCCAGGCCGGCGAAAGCGGTCGCGGTGGCGAGGACGGTGGCGATGGTGCGGCTCGTGCGGATCATGGCTTCTCCTGGAGCGCGTGGGATGGATCCCTCGACGCTAGGCCCCGCCCGGCGAACCTCGCCCGAGAGCGAGATGACATGTGCGTGAACGCGCCACACGTGGGGCCGGGTCGTCAAGCCATCCGGTCGAGCCGGACGAGCACCCCACCGTCGTGCTTCCGCACCTCTCCCGTGCGCAGCACGCCGCCCTCGGCGACCCGGTCACCGAGCGCCGACACCTGCTCGAGCGTCCCGAGCTGCAGCACGGCGGCGCCGCCGGGCACCAGGTGGTGCGAGATCACCTCGAGGCAGAGCCGCGCCACGTCGAGGCCGTCGTCGCCGCCGTCGATGGCCAGCAGCGGGTCCTGCGGGAATCGCCCCGTCTCGGCGCGGGGCACCCACGGCGGGTCGGCGATCACGACGGCGAAGCGTTCGTCTGCGTCCAGGACCTCGTCGAGCTGTCCCAGGCGCACCTCGACCTGTCCCGCGAGCCCTGCGGCGGCGGCGTTGTCGGCGGCATGCTCGGCCGCGGTCGGGCTGGCGTCCACGGCCACGAGACGCCGGTCCGAGCCGGCGATCGCGAGCAGCCCGATGTGCCCGGCGCCGGTGCACAGCTCGAGCACGTCGCCCTCGGGCGCCTGCTCGATCAGCTCGGCGGCCCACGCCGACTGGGCCGTCGTCCACGGGCGGGGCTCGAGGACGCGGTCGTCATACCGGATCTGCAACGACCCGAATCTCATGGTGCGCGTAGCGATCTCAGCCACGGCGCACCACCTTGTGGGTTCCGTCGCACCAGGGCCGGCGGCTGGACTTGCCGCACGCGCAGACCGCGACGACCGGTCGGGTGACCGGGTGGGACCCGCCTTGCTCGTCCCGTATGACGTCCGCCCCCCGCACGAGGAGCGGGCCTCCGGGGCACAGGCGCACCGTGACCTCGGCGCCTCCCGGGCTCACGCCTCCGCCGCTCATGACGCCCGCCCGACGGGCATGTCGGGGACCCCGACGGGAACCCTCACGAGGGAGGTCGTGCCGGCCTGGACGGACGCGGCGTCCCAGCGCTCGAGCATCCGGGCCCCCGTCACGGCGTCGAGGTGGAGCGACGTGGCGACGCCGAAGAGCACGTCCTCGCGCAGCTGCGGCTCGCGGGCGACGAGCCCTGCGCAGACGTCGCGCACCGCGACCTGCTCGTGCACGGCGTCGGCCTCGACGTGCTCGGAGAAGTACTCGGCGGTCGCGGCGGGCAGGCCCACGCGCTCGATCCCGGTCGCGATCTTGCGGCAGGGCAGCGAGCTCGTCGTCTCGAACGCCGCGAGGAAGCCCATCGCCGCCCCGCGCAGCCGCCGGCGCATCCCGAAGACGGCCTGCACGGTGTTGGCGGCCAGGGTCTCGACGCGCACCTCGGGCAGGTAGGCGCCGTAGGTGCTGTCGAGCCCGGCTGCGTCCAGCGCCGCGGCGTACAGGGTGGAGTGCAACCGTTCGGGGTGGCCGCCGCCGTACTCGTCGTACTGGATCTCGGCGAGCGCCGCCTTGACCGGTCCGTCGAGGCGCCCGAGCACGAACGAGTGCGCGTCGGACTCCTTGAGGGCATAGAGGCTCCGCTGCCGCAGGAACTCCAGCACCTGCTCGCGGGTGGCGTGCCGCTGGAGGTATGACGCCACCGACGGCCCGTCGTCCGCCGCGACGAGCGCGAACAGGTCCTCGGCGAGGTCGCCGCTGTCGGGTGCCGCCTCGACGACGGCGCGGGTCGCCGCGCGCAGCTCCTGCTCCATGCCCGCCTCGAGCCCGCCGCGCAGGCGCAGCAGGTCGGGGTCCCACTCGCGGTCGCCCACGGCGTCCTCGAAGCCGCGGAAGTGCAGCTCGAAGAGCATCCACAGCGCCAGCTGGGCGTCCTCGTCGTCGAGGACCGCGGACGGCGCGGCGACGTGCGTGGGCAAGGGGTCGCCGGTGCGCAGCGCCGCACCGACCGCCTCGCTGAGCGGGCCTCGCGGCTCGGGAACTCTCATGTCCTGGTGGTACCCGGGGCTGCGCACCCCCAACCCGGTTCGCCTCCGGCCCCGCGCAGAGCGGTGCAGGTCGATGGTCAGATGTGACGTCGAACCTGCACCGATGTGCGAAGGATGGCGTCGGCGACGCGGTGCGGGTGCTGCAGCATCACCATGTGCCGGGCCGGGCGGATGACCTCGCGCGTGACCTGCGCCGCCGGGTTGTCGCTGGACAGCGCCGCGGCCTGTCGCCGCTGCTGACGGGCCCACCACGACCAGCGTCCCGGCATCGAGCCCGCCAACGCCGTGACCGCGTGCACCGGGATGGCGGGCAGGGGCCGGGTCGAGCGCAGCTGCGCCATCTCGTGCCGCAACCGTGCGTATGCCGCGTCCTCGGTCGCGATCGTCCGCCAGACGTGGGCCCGGGCATAGGTGCGGGCGGAGCGCTCGCGGTGGCGGCGACCCCACTCGCCGGTGGGCAGCCCGCGGTCACCGAGACGCCGCAGCAGCGGTCCCAGCCATCGCCATCCGACCGTGCGGTCACCGATGGTGATCAGGGTGGCCACGGGGCTGGAGTCCTGCTCGGGAGCCGTCTCGTCTCCCTCGCACACGCTGCCGTCCACCGTCACCACGGCCGACACGCGGCGGGGGTGCAGGCGGGCGGCCGCCTCGGCATACCAGGCACCCATGGAGTGCCCGACCAGCACCGCCGACCCGACCCCGCAGGCGTCGAGGACCCCGACGAGGTCGTCGGCGCACCCCACCAGGTCCACCACGACCGGCTCCACGGGCTGCGGGGAGTCGCCGCACCCGGGCCGGTCCATCACGATCACGCGGGCGTGCGGCTCGAGCAGCGCCTGCACCCCTGCCCAGTCGAACCATGCCCCCGCGAGCCCCGAGGCCAGGAGTATGACGGGCGCCGGCCGCCCCCCAGGCCACCCCGAGTCGGCGACGTGGACCTCACGCCCGCCCACGTCGAGCACCCGGGACGTCATCGCGTCCGGGCCCGTCGTCGCGCGGGACGTTCCCAGAGCGGGACCGCGGCGACGACGGCGAGCCAGGCGGCGATGGAGGTGATCTGCAGCCGTTGGCTCCAGCCGAGGGCGTCGAGACCCGTGAAGGGCAGCATCCCGCTGTGCAGCGCCACCTCCAGCAGCACCCACGCCGTGACGAGCACGAAGAAGCCGGCGAAGACGACATACAGGCGCACGACCCACGGCCGCAGGACCGCGGCGCGGGCGCGTGCCGCCAGTGCGGTGGCGACCATGGCCACCGTCGTACCGAGCCCGGCGAACGAGCTGGAGACGCTGTGGACCTGGTGGTGCAGGCGCACGGAGCCGTCACGCTCGGCCTGGCGGCAGGCCTCCGAGGCGGTGGGGGTGCAGCCGAGCGGCGACAGCGCGTCGATGATCGTGGCCAGCCCGAAGACGGCGGTCCCGAGGATCGCCGCGGTCAGCACCCACCTCGGCACGTCGGTGACGTGGCGCCGGCGCCGCCAGGCCAGCACGGCGGCGAGGGTGACGAGACTCCCGGCCGCGACGTCGGCCGCGCGCAGCAGCCCCGATCCGGGCTGGTCGTGGACCAGCAGCTCGCTGACGAATGACGTCCGCGGCGACAGCTGGGAGGGCGAGAAGACCCACATCATGTAGAGCAGGGCCGCCCCGATGGCCAGCACCCTGATCGCGAGCGGCGTCCGCGGCGTCGAGGTCATGCACGCATTGTCACAGACTCGTCGCTGGGTGCGATGGCCCCGCGGTCGCGGCATACAGCCTGCTGACGGTGCGCACCCGCCCGCTCCAGCCGATCGGGCAGCCGCCCAGCGCAGCGCACCGTCACCGGCGCCCACCTCGACCGATCCGGTGACATCGTCGTCGAGCTCGCGCACGGCGAGGGCGTGCCGGGGGCCTCGACGCTCGCCTACGCCACCAAGCCCGGGCGCAACGTCGTGCGCGACCTCACCTACTCGCTCACCCAGACCGCGCCCGTCCGCCTCAAGAGCGGCGCCGCCGTGCAGCTCACGTCCTTCCACCAGGGCGGTGTGGTCGACCCCGAGGTCGACGCCTTCGGCGCCGGCGCGTCCCGCAACGGCCTGAAGTACCGCTACTACGCACCCAAGAAGTCCCTGCGCCCGGCCCGGTCCAAGGCGCCGCTCATCCTCTTCCTCCACGGCGGCGGCGAGGGTGGCTGGAGCAAGGCCAGCAACAACGACCTCCCGCTGCTCGCCAACCGGGGTGCGCTCGCCTTCGCCACCACCGAGTCCCAGCAGATCTTCAAGGG
>NZ_DLOE01000038.1:30859-46044 GCF_002479615.1 Arsenicicoccus sp. UBA7492
CCCTTGAAGATCTGCTGGGACCCGGTGGCTCGATGACGGCGAATACTCCTACACGCGCCGGCTCAAGAGCCTGGTCGACGAGTTCGCCAAGGGCCACGACGTCGACACGTCCCGGATCTACGTCGTCGGCCCGTCCAACGGCGGCTACATGGCGATGAAGCTGGCGTCGGCCTACCCGCGCTACTTCGCCGCCAACGTGCCGGTCTGTGCGGCCTACGTCCTCAAGGACCAGGCGACCGGGACGACGAAGCGGATGCTCACCGACGCGCAGATCCTGCGGCTGCGCTCGACCCCGACGTGGTTCGTCCACGCCACCAACGACCCGGTCGTGGACTACCAGGCGACGACGGGGCGCGCGGTCCGGCTCCTCGGCAACGCCCGCCTCACGGCGTACCCCAACGTCGTGTGGAACGGCCACGAGTTCCAGGGGCACTGGTCCTGGATCTACGTCGCCCGCAACGACCCGCAGACGGCGTCCGGCCTGACGATCTGGGAGTGGATGGCCAAGCAGCGCCGCCGCTAGCCGGTGCCGGTCAGGCGCGGGTGGCGCCCGACGTCTCGCGGTCGGCGGCGACGAGGTCGACGCGCCGGGAGTCGCGGTGCTCGCCGCGGCGGCGGGCAAAGAGCAGGAACAGGCCGAGCAGCGTCAGGAGCGCGCCGGCGATGAAGCCGATGGGGCCGAGCAGGTCGCGGACGAACGCCAGCTTGCCGGCCTTGTCGCCATACTCGTCGGCGAACTTCTGCTGCGTCTTGTCGTTGTAGCCGATGACGCCCTTGATCAGGGTGACCGTGCCGGCGTCAGAGACCGCCTCGCGGTTGATGTTCTCCTGCGCGCGGATGATCGCCCCGGTGCTGGGCTCGACCCAGAAGGTGCGGGTGTTGGCGTAGTCCGACTGGACCTGCACGTTGCCGGTGCCGCTGCCGAACATCGTGCGAGGCACGGTGCGGGACCCGGGGAGGCGGGTGGTGGGGATGGTCTGCTCGTAGACGTAGGTGTTGAGGCCCTTGACCTTCTCCTCGCGCACGAAGGCCGCGTCGCGGGCGGCCTTGAGCTCGCCGTCCCAGAAGGGATAGGACTTCTTCTGCGCGTCGAAGGGGAACTTGAAGAACAGTCCCTCGTGCGTGATCGGCTGGGTGGCGTTCTGGTTCTCGGTGGTGCCCACGCCCACGAAGTCGCCGCAGCAGTTGGTCGCCAGGCCGGTGCGCCGGTTGATGGAGACGCCGTCGGTGCTCAGGGACAGCGGCTGACCGTCGACGATCTCGGTGCGGAGGCCGATCTGCCAGAAGGCGTTGTCGTCGCGCTGGCCCTCGGGCACCTTGCCGGGCAGGCCGATGATGGTGCGGGTGTTCTTGACGTGCTGGTCGGTCAGCTTGTCGAACCTGACCGTGCCGCCCTCCGCGGCCACGCGCAGGGCGCTGACGCCGGTGCCCTCGGACTCGGCCGTGGTCTTCTGGTCGAGCGGGACCGTGGCCAGCTGGTCGTAGATCGAGTCGGCCCGCATGCCGAGGACGAGGGCGAGGATGCCGAGGAAGACGGCGAGACCGCCGAGGATGCGACGCATGGGGGACTCCTGCTCAGGGAACGGCAACAGTGACGTTGACGAGACGAGGTGTGTCGTTCGGTCGGCGACGGTGCCTACTGGTGAGTAGCGCCGCGGTTCCTGGGACCATAGCAGCGCGGCTGGGAGTTGTCTGCCCCTCGTGACCCAGACGTTGCGCTCGGACCGCCATCCGTGTCGTCCGTGTCACACCAGCAGGCGCTCGGGGTTACTCGCTGGTTACCCTCCTCGGGTGGCTGAGCCCAGGACCACCCGCTTCGCGGCCCTCGACGGGTTGCGGATCGTCGGTGCCCTCATGGTGGTCACCACGCACGTGGGCTTCACCAGCGGGCTGGCGATCCACGGCCCGTATGCCGGGCTCCTTGCCCGCCTCGACGCGGGCGTCGCGCTGTTCTTCGTGGTGTCCGGCTTCCTGCTCTATCGCCCGCACGCCCGGGCCCGCCTCGGGAGCGCGACCGCCACGCAGGTGTCCGGCGCCCGTGACCTGCGGACCTACCTGCGGCACCGGGTGTTCCGCATCCTGCCGGCCGCGTGGGTCGCCGTGCTGGCGGCCTACCTGCTGCTCCAGCACGACAAGGTCGGCCTCGTCCACTACCTGCGCGTGGCGACGATGTCGCAGATCTACGTGCCGTCCCCGTCGGTGCCCGGCCTCACGCAGATGTGGAGCCTGTCGACCGAGGTCGCGTTCTACCTCGTCCTGCCCCTGGCGGCGTGGGGGCTGTCGCGCCTGCCGCGGTCGAGCTGGCTGAGCTGGTCCGAGCTCGCCCTCGTCGTCCTCGCCTGCCTGCCCGCCGTCTCGCTCGCCTGGATCGTGCTCACCCACGACAACGTCGAGGGTATGACGAACTACTGGCTCCCGGAGTACGCCGCGTGGTTCGGCGGGGGCATGGCCCTCGCGGTCTGGCACGAGGGGCGCCTCGCGGGCGAGCTGCCCCGCACGGCGGTCGACGACCTCGTCGCCTCGCCGGGGACGCTGTGGGCTGCCGCGGGTGCGCTCTACCTGCTCCTCACCACCCGCCTGGCCGGGCCGTACGGCCTGGACCGCGCGACGCTGGTCGAGGCGGGCAGCAAGAACCTCGGTTACACGATCCTGGCGGTGCTGGTCGTGCTGCCCTGCATCGCCGCCGAGCCGAGCTCGTCCCGCGTCGTCGCGGCCCTCGGCAGCCGCCCGGCCCGGCTGCTCGGAGACCTGTCCTACGGCGTGTTCGTCTATCACCTCGTCGTGCTCGGCCTGCTCGCGCGCGCGATCGGCCACAAGCCCTTCACGGGGGACTTCCTCGTGCTGTGGCCCACGACGATCGTGGCGTCACTGCTGGTGGCGTGGGTGAGCTATCGCTACGTGGAGGCGCCGATCATGCGCCGCGCGCGTCGCCGGGACCCGCGCCGGAGCCGCCCGGCGGCCGTCCCGACCGCGCGGGTCACCGCCGAGAGGGACGCCGAGGAAGCAGTGGCGAGCGACGTCCGGGGGGACGTCGAGACAGACGCGGGGCGAGAGGCCGAGACGGACGCGGTGGAGGCTCGCTCCGGCGAGGGCCCTGCCGCCGCGGCAGCAGCAGGGTCGACACCGCCACGGCGGTGAGGACGGTGCCCTGAGGCCACCACGACGCGAGCGCGGCGTTGCCGGACGTCCAGGGACGCGCGGCGACCAGGGCGACCGCGACCGTGGCGGAGACGGCCACCACCGCGGCCCGGACCAGGTCCGGACGCGGCGCGAGACGGGCGAGCAGGCCCACGAGGACGGCCGCGCCCACCGCACCCAGCCCCGTGAGTCCCGTCGCGACGGGCAGCAGCACCGCGACGACGCCGGTGACGGCATACGGGCTCCAGGCCCCGTCACGCAGCGGCGTCGCGCCGGCGGGGACCCCCTCGAGCAGCGCCGGGCGATCACGACGACCCTCGCGCCAGGCAGCGGCGGCGAGGAGCAGCAGCCCGAGGAACCCGGCGACGAGGAGGGCGGCATACGGCCGCTGGGGGGCGAAGCGGGGGTGCACGTTCGTGGCGGGCCCGGCGGGCAGCACCCAGCCCTGACGGCGCCCGTCGAGGCGGATGGCGGTGAGCTCGTGGCCGTCGTCGTCGGTGGCGACCCAGCCGGCGTTGGCGTTGTGCGGGAGCACGAGCACGCCAGGGGTGGCGCGCTCGGGCACGGCATAGGCATCGCCCTCGGCGACGACGTCCGTGCCGACCGCGCGCGAGGCCGTGGGCACGAGCTCGGGGGTGGTGAGGAGGAGACTCTCGGGGACGTAGGCCGCCGTCGCGAAGACGGTGACCCGGTGCTCGCCCGGGTCGAGCGCGATTGGCTGCGCGGAGCGTTCGCCGGCCAGGTCGGTGGGCCCGCCGCACGGCACCCACCGCAGCGGCCGGTCGTCGAGCACGTCACCCACGGTCGCGACGAGGCGGGAGGCGCGGGTGACGCCGTCGATGCGCACGGTCGGGCCGTCGCCGCAGGCCGCACCGACGGGCGCGTCCCGGTCGAGCGGGGTCCGGACGTCGTCGGCACCGAGGAGCTCGACCTCGGAGACACCGACGGGGAGCGTCTCGGCGAGCTTGGTGGCGGCGTCGATCGAGCGCACCTCGTCGGCCCCGGTGAACGTGATGTCCACGCGGTCGGTGCGAGCCGTGAAGCGCACGCTGCCGTCCGGCGCGACGGTGAGGTTGCGGGTCCGGCCGTCGCCGGTCCGCACCTGCACGCGACGTGGCCGCGAGGCCGCGAGATAGGGATCGGACAGGAGCCGCACGCCGGTCAGGGCGCGGACCGAGGGGAGGGTCAGGGTCAGCGTGGGCTGCCGGTCCTGGGCGGAGGCGACCCACCCGGTGCCGAGGTCGTCGTCGACGGCGGCTCCGGGGCGGCCCGCGAGCGCGGGCACGCGGGAGGTCGTGGCCTCGGCCTGGACCTTGCCCGGTATGGCGAGGAGCGCCCGGCCCCCCGCGGTCGTCCGGGCCCGCACGTGGCCGGACCAGGCATAGCTCGTGCGCGCGGCGGTGGTGAAGGTGCGGAACATCCCGGCCGCCTCCTCGCCGGTCGCGACGAGGCCCCCGGCGCAGAGCGGGCGGTCGCCCTGGCGCAGGCAGCCGGTGCGGCCGGGCTCCTGGCGTCGGAGGCTGACGATGTCGGGCGTCCCCGAGGGGGTGGGTGGGAGCACGAGACGTGGCACCGGCACGATGCCGGGCAGGGTCAGCTCGGTGATCGCGAAGGCCCGCTCGGTGCCGGCGCCGACGCCGCGCAGGGTGAGGCGCAGGCGCGTCGTGGGGCCGGGGGGCAGGGGGACGGCGGCCGTCGCGCCGGCCGCCTGGTCCGGGGTGATGGTCATGGGGACGGTGCCGGCGTCGGTGGTGACGTCGACGGCCACGGGCGGCGCGGCGCCGGCCCACGGCGAGGCGAGGGTGAGCGTGCTGCCCGTGAGGTCGCGGGGGCGGTCCAGGCGCACCTCGAACCACTCGCCGACCGCCTGCTGGAACGGGCCGGACACCCACCGGGTGGTCGGGTCCCCGTCGAGGGCAGCGGCCGGGCCGTCCCCGCTCGAGGTGCGGACGAACGAGCCGGCGTCCGAGCCGGAGCTGGAGGCCTCGGCCCCGGCGATGCCCTCCCAGAGCAGGGTGACCTGTCGCGCGCGGGGGTCCACGAGGTAGTCCTGCACCCGGCGGCCGGTCGTGCCGGGGTCGGCGGGGCGCAGCACGGGCGACCGGTTGTCGGAGGCCCGGCCGAAGATCGTCTCGCGCCGCTGGTTGCCGTCGGTGAGGATCTCGGGGAGCGCGGGGGTGGCGGGCAGGGCCTTGCGGTCGTCGCCGAGCACGGTGGCGCCACCCGGCAGGACGCGGTCCAGCGAGGGCAGGTCCTCCGGCCCACCGGTCAGCTGACGCAGCGTGGACGCCGGGACGAGCCGGGCGTCGGCGACGGCCCCGACGTCGTAGACCTCGACGCTCGGGTAGGGCAGCAGGGTGCGCTCGTCGACCGTGGTGTCGTCGGTCTCGAAGGCGCTGCCCGCGGGCGGGCCGAAGGAGCGCACGCGGTCGATGCCCGCGTCCGTCAGGGCCTGGTGCACCGCGAGGGCGGGGGCCCGCCGGGCGGTGGCGCGCAGGTCGTTGCGGACGACCAGGTAGCGGATGCCCGCGTCGCGCAGCGAGCTGCGCAGGCCGGTGCCCCCGACCCCGGTGCGCAGGTGGCGCTCGACCTCGTCGAGGTAGCGGGTGGAGCCGGCGGACCCGAGGGGCACGGCGTCGCGCACGGCGAAGGGTCGTCGCATCAGCGCCTGGAGCGGCTCGTCTCGGGGCGACCCCCAGGTGAGCTCGGCCGCCGGGGCCGCGGGCACGACGAGCACCGACCCGGAGCCCGGCTGCTCGTCGAGCCAGCCCGCCACGTCGCGCCAGTAGCCCGCGACCTGCTCGTAGGCGCCGGCGCGCGGCAGCATCGCGGCCACGGCGGGGGCGGCTGCCGCGACGACGAGGATGCCGGTGACCGCGGCGACGAGCTCCCGTGGGACCCACCGGACCGGCCCTGCGGGGCCGGCGCTGCGCTCGCCGCTGGACCGGGTGCCGACGACATGGACGGCGTGGACGAGGCCGATCAGCAACGGGATCCGCAGGACCAGCTCGAACTTGTGGATGTTGCGGAAGGGCGCGAGCGGGCCGTCGAGGAGGGTGCGGACGTCGTCGGCGAAGGGGCCGTGCGCGGGTCCGGCGAAGCCGGCGACCAGCAGCACCAGGCCGACGACGGCGCCCAGGCGCCAGAAAGACCGGTCCGGGAGGCCGCGCAGGGTCAGGCCGACCAGCCCGATGACCGCCGGCACCGTCGTCGTCACCACGAGGATCGGCACGGTCACCGTGACCCAGCCGGCCGGCCAGGTCGGGCCGTCCGCCACGCGCAGGTAGGACAGCCAGTGCGTGGTCCCCTGCAGCGCCGTGAAGGGGCTCGCGGTGCCGGTCGTGGCGGCGGCGTTCTCGATCCAGTCCAGGAAGGGCGGGCTGTAGCGCCCCAGCACCACGAGCGGGCCGATCCACCACAGACCCGCGAGGACGCACGCGCCGAGCCACGCCGCGAACGCCCGCAGGGACCGGGCCGGGCGCTCGCGGGTCAGCCACCACAGGGTGGGCAGCACAAGGGCGGCACCCGTGGCGATGGCGTTGACGCCCCCGATGCAGCCGAAGGCGAGCGCCGAGCGCAGGACCCGAAGGCGGGTGCGCTGGGGGGTCGGGTCGACCAGCGGCAGCAGCACCCACGGCGCCACGGCCATGGGCCACACCTCGATCGAGGTCACCGCGATCTCGGCGAGGAAGCGCGGCGACAGGGCGAACAGCAAGGCCCCGAGGTAGCGCGTCCACGGCCCACCCACCCCCACGGCCCGCGCCAGCCGCCAGAAGCCGAGGAAGGCGGTGCACAGCACCAGCGACCACCACAGCCGCTGCGTCACCCACTCGGGCACCTGCAGCACCCGCAGCACCAGGTGGAACGGCCCCATGGGGAAGAGGTAGCCGTAGGCCTGGTTCTGCAGCTGCCCGAGGTGGCCCCCGTCCCACACGTGCAGGGCCCGGCCGAGGAAGGCCGCCGGTGACAGGGTCAGGTCGAGCTTGGTGTCCGGGACGACCCGGCCCCCGCCCTGCAGGAAGCTCGCGGCCGTGAGCAGCACGCACGCCGTGAGCAGCCGCACCCGCCATACGTGCTGGTCAGCACGACTCGCACGATCGGACCGACCGGCCTGGTGGGGCCGGTCGGTCCGGGGAGCGGGGGGAGCCGAGGTCATCGAACACGCAGCACCAGCACGGCGTTCCACAAGACGATCTCGCGGACGCCCGGCACGCGGATCAGCCACCGGGCCCAGGCCGGGTGGTAGCGGGGCAGGATCTCGACCCGCTCGACCCGGCCGGCGCGCTCCGCGGCGGCGAGCCAGGTGAGCATGCGGGCGATGGAGCAGGCATAGAGGGAGCGGCCGAAGTCGTTCTTGGGGCGATGGCCGTGCCGGTCGGCGTAGCGGTCCGCCGCGCGACGGCCGCCGAGGTAGTGCCAGGGGGCGGTCTCGTGGCCGCCCCAGGGGGACAGCCAGGGCGTCCAGGAGATGACGACGGTGCCGCCGGGTCGGGTGATGCGGACCATCTCGTCCGCCATTTCCTCCGGCGCGGGCACGTGCTCGAGCACGTTGCTGGAGTAGGTGAGGTCCACGACGTCGTCCGCGATGGGCAGCGACAACCCCGAGGCGCGCAGGGTGTTGGAGGTGACCGTCCCGCGGCGCTCGAGCTCCCCGGCGTCGGGGTCGATCCCGGCATAGCGGGCCCCGGCCGCCATGAAGGCGTCCGCGAAGTAGCCCGGTCCGCCCCCCACGTCGACCATGGTGGCACCGTCGAGCTCGCACCAGCGGCTCGCCTCGCGGACCGAGTCCAGCGCGAGCAGGCCGTAGAAGTAGGCGGGGTCGGTCTGCTCGACCGTGAACGCGCGGAAGAGCTGGACCGAGCGGGCCAGGGAGCCGACGCGGGCCAGGGGCGGCAGCGGGCGCCCCGCACCGGGATGCTCCGGCACGGGGGCGCGCTGCTGCTGGTCCGCGGTCATGCGCTCGCGCGCCGGCCGGGTCGGTGGCCGACCCGCTCGGGTGCGGCGACGACCTGGTCGATCTCGGCGACGGCCGGGCGGTGCGCGGCAGCCCGGGCGAGCGTGCGCTCCCAGCTGTCGACGGTCGCGCCCCAGGAGAAGCGGCGGGCGTGGGCGCGGGCCGCGAGGTCCATCTCGTGCCGCAGGTGATGGTCGGCGAGGAGCTCGGCGGTGGCCTCGACGAACTCGTCGAGGTCGTGCGCGAGGGTGCCCGTATAGCCGTCGACCACGGACTCGGACAGGCCGCCGGCGTCGTGGAAGGCCACCGTGGGGGCGCCGTGGATGGCGGCCTCGATGACGTTGAGCCCCCAGCCCTCCTTGAGGCTCGGGGCCAGCGAGACCCACGCCGACGAGAGCTCGTGGTGCTTGGTGACCTCGTCGACGAAGCCCAGCACGTCGACGATGTCGTCGGCCCCGACCGAGCGGGCGTGCTCCTCGACGCGCTCGCGCCACCAGCCGTCGCCGACGACCCGCAGCCGCAGCCCGGGGAACCGGTGGCGCAGGCGCTGGGCGGTGTCGATGGCCAGCTCGACCCGCTTGTGGGGGACGAGCCGCCCGAGGACGACGAGGCTGGGGTGCTCGGTGCGCGACTCCCGCGTGCTCCACGGCAGCTCGGTGCCGTTGTGGATCACCGAGACGTCCTCGGCGTCGACCCCGAGCTCGACGAGCTCGTCACGGGTGCGACCGGAGACCGTGACGTACTGGCAGCCGCGGTAGAGCCACGGCGAGATGCGGGACTCGAGGAACCAGCCCACGGAGGCGACGGCGCGGTTGAAGACGACCGGCCACTGCTCCTTGTGCACGTGGTGGATCAGCACGACCACCGGGGACAGGGTGCCGAGGCGCGAGCCGAAGGGCAGGCCGTTCTGGATGTCGACGACGACGTCGAAGTGGCCCTCGGTGCGCTCGAGCTCGCGCAGCCGCCGGACGGTCGCGGGATAGACGGAGGCGCGTCCCCCTTGACGGAGGATGCGGTAGCCGTCGAGGTGCTCCTGCTCGGGGGCGTCGCCGTGGGCGGCGCACAGCAGGGTGATGTCGTGGCCGCGGGCGGCGAGCCCGCTGCAGACGGTCTGGGCGTAGCGCTCGGCCCCGCCACCCTCGGGGTGGGTGAGGTCGCGCCAGCTGAGGAAGGCGATACGCACGGCTGTGGGCGTGGGCGTGGTCGTGGTGCGAAAGGTGTCGACGCGGTGACGGGGAGCCGTCAGCCGCCGTAACCGATGATCTCGGCCGGGGCGACCTGGGCGGCCGGTCCGGACGTCGCGGCCTTGGCGTCGTCGGGAGCGGCGGCGCTCACGGCGTTGATGGCCAGGGCGGAGGCGCCGAGGCCGAGCAGGCAGGACAGGGCGGCGATGATGACGGCTGCGGTGCGGCCACTGAGGGAAGACATGGTCAGACCTCGATCTGCAAGAGGCGGGAGGCGGGGCCCGCGCTGGATGGCGCCGTTGCAGGTGGTGCTGGGTGCTGCTGGGGGGCTGGTCGCTGGCGACCAGGGGCTACTGATGGGTACTACTGGTCGGTAAGAGTACGTGCCGGAGCTCAGCCTGTCCTGTGGTCTGCGTCACTCTACCGACAGATCGCCCCGATGGGCGGCCTCAGGACCGGGCGCTGGAGGGGCCCGTCGAGGGGTCGTCGACGAGCCAGACGCGCAGGGGTCCGGTCGTGCCGACGCGGCGTGCCCCGGGTGGGGGCTGCGGCGTCTCGCCGGGAGTGTCTGCCCAGGTCACGACCGCTTCGACCCCGGCCAGGCGGAGGGCCTCCAGGTCGCCTCTGGCCCAGGCCTCGACCGCGGTCGTGTCGTCGGACCCGACCACCACCGCGCCCCCGTCGCGGGGGACCGAGAGGTTGCGTGATGCGATCGCATGACCACGCAGAGCGAGGGGCAGGGGGTCGAGGAAGGGCTGGTCGCCCACCCAGGCCTGCCGTCGGAAGGGCTGCCAGGGCAGGACGAGCGTCGTCCGGTCGCCCACCGCGGCGACGGCCTCGGACCACCCGGCGGGGAAGCCCGTGGGGCGGTAGGCCGCGTGGACGCGGGCCGGGGCGTCCGGGGCTCCGATCACGGCGAGCGCCACGAGGGTCGCGGCTGCGCCGGCGGCGGCCACCGGCCCGAGGCGCCGGGCCAGGGCGGCCACCCCGAGGCCGAGCAGCACCGCGGTCGCGAGCACCGTCAGGCCGAGCAGCCGGTGGGTGTCGCGCAGGATGCCGACGCCGGGCACGTGCTGGGCCTCACCCCAGAGCACCAGCCCGGGTCCGGACGCCAGCGTCAGGGCGACGAGGGCGGGCAGGACCAGGGCGGCCGCGAGGAGCCAGCGGTCGGCCCGGCCCGTGCGGACGCTGCCCACGGCCAGCACGAGGGCCGCGACGATCACCAGGGCTGCCGAGGCCAGCAGGGCCGGGGCGTGGGCGCGTGAGGCGAGGGCGGCGGCGGGCGCCCAGATGCCCCCACCGCCGAGCACGTCGAGCACCCCCTGCACCCCGTCCGCCCGCACCGCGAACGCCCGGGCCCCCGACGTCTCGCCCGCCGCGCTGGCCCCCCGCAGGCCGGCGACGACCCAGGGCAGGCACCAGGCCGCGCCGAGACCCGCGAGGGCCAACCACTCCCGACGATGCCGCCCGGGGCGATGCCTCGTCGTCAGGGCGGTCACCACCACGACCGCCAGCGCCAGCAGCCCGCCGAACGGCGTCAGGGCGGCGGGCAGGGCGGCGACCAGCACCGCGAGGATGCGGCGTCGCGGCGACCCGTCGAGCCGCACCGCCGCCACCAGCCACGGCACCATGGCCCACCCCAGCAGCGTGGGGGGCTGTCCGACGAGCAGCCGCTGCGCGGCATACGGGCTCCAGACCGCGACGGCGGCGGCGATCACGCAGGCCGCGGTCCCGTGCCGGCGCAGGAGGACGGCCAGGCCGCACCCGGCGAGGGCGAGGGAGGCCACGAGCATGACCTGCTGCTGGACCCC
The DNA here is from genome assembly GCF_002479615.1 of Arsenicicoccus sp. UBA7492. Lineage (NCBI taxonomy): Bacteria > Bacillati > Actinomycetota > Actinomycetes > Micrococcales > Intrasporangiaceae > Arsenicicoccus > Arsenicicoccus sp. UBA7492. Next base: position 41,947 of record NZ_DLOE01000038.1, read on the forward strand.
CGACGGGACGACGGGCGCGAGCAGGGCCGTCACGGCGTCGAGCGGGACCGCGCGCGGCGCCTGGCCGACGGCTCCCAGGACGGAGGGGCCCAGCACGGGGTCGGGCACCTGCACGAAGTCGCGGTAGAGGAGCTGACCACGGCCCAGCGCGGGCCAGGTCCAGGCCAGGGCGAGGAGGATGGAGGCGACGCATCCGGCGAAGGCGGCCCGTCCGGGAGATCCCGGCCACACGTCGCGGCGTCGCATGCTGGCACTATGGCACGCTGACGACCCCGTGCCCGGGCATCACCGACCAAGGAGCTCCCATGAGCCGCACCACCTCGGACGCCGCCGCGCGGCCCGTCGTGTCGCGAGCGCTCGCGCAGGTCACGTCGGCCCTGTCGTCCGGTGGGCTGCTCTTCGCCGGCACCTTCCTCGGGGCGCTGCTCGGCTACGCGTTCTTCGTGGTGCTCGGGCGGTCGATGACCCCCGACGACCTGGGCGCCGTGGGCTCGCTGATCAACCTGTCGACGATCCTGACCGTGCCGGGCCTCGGGCTGCAGCTCGTGACGGCGCGCGGCGTCGCGTCGCAGTCGGCGCCCGCGCACGGCCGATCGGGCGGCCCCGTGGACGGCGGGCTGCTGGTCGGGGCGCTGCTGGTCGGTGGCGTGCCGGCGTTGCTGCTCGCCGTCACGGCACCCCTCGTGGCTCCGCTGCTGCACCTGCCCTCCGTGGCGCCGTTGGTCGTGCTGGCGCTGTCGGCCGTGCCCATGACCGTGGCCTTCGCGGCGCTCGGGGTGCTGCAGGGCGCCGAGCGGTTCGCGGCGCTCGGGCTCTCGGCGCTGCTGGTCGGCGTCGCCAAGATCGCCTCCGCCGTCGCCGCCTCCGCACTCGGCCAGGGCGTCCTGGGGGTGATCGGGTGGTATGCCGTGGGCTGGGTCGTGGTCGCCGTCGTCGCGGGGGCGCTCGCCGTCCGCGGGGCCGGCCGGGGTGGCGCCGGCGAGGACGATGCGGGCCCGGATGGATCGATGACGGCGCCCTCGCGGTGGGCCGCCGGGATCGCGCGCGCCCGGGCCGGCCTGGTGGGGTCCATGCCGACCGCGGGCCTGCTCGTCCTGTCGAGCCTCGACCTGATCCTCGCCCGCCACCACCTGACGCGCGACGGGTCCGGCGTCTACACGATGGGCGCGCTGTTCGAGAAGGTCGCCTTCTGGGGGCCGCAGTTCATCGCCACCATGTACTACCCGCGCATGGCCCGTCCCGCCGAGCGCCGCGCCGCGGTCCGGGCGGCCGTGGGCGTGACCGCGGCCGTCGGCGTGCTGGGGGTGCTGGTCGCGGCGGTCGCGGGCGACCTGCTCACCTCCGTCGTCGGCGGGCGCGCCTATGTCGACGAGCTCGGCCACCAGGCCTGGGTGTTCACCGCGCTCGGCGTCGCCCTCGCCCTCGTCCAGGTGCTCGTGTACGCCGACCTCGCCGACCACCGCCACGGCGTGGGGGCCCTGGTGTGGGTCGCCGTGGCCGTCACGGTCGGCGCCGTCGCCCTGTGGCACGGCAGCGTGGCCGCCGTCGTGACGACCGTGCTCGTGTGCGTGCTGGGGCTGCTCGTCGTGGCCGGGACGGTGGTCGCCCGGCGCGCCTGAGGGTCCCGTCCGTGAGACGGCGGGCGTTCGGCATACGGGACGCGCCGGTGCCAGGTGAGTGCTCGGTCAGCGGACCTGCCCCGGGCAGGGAATACTTGACGCGCCCGAGCGGCTCCCCCAGGAAAGAAGTACCTCATGGCATCAAGCCCTGCCAGCGACATCGTCTCGAGCGTCGGCGGCCCCTCCAACATCACCAGCCTCACGCACTGCGCGACCCGGCTGCGGTTCCAGCTCAAGGACGCGTCCGGCGTCGACCAGGCGCAGGTGGAGAAGATCCCCGGCGTCATGGGCGCCGTCCCGCAGTCCGGCGACCGCTACCAGGTCGTCATCGGTGGCGCGGTCCAGAACGTCTTCAACGACATCATGGCGCTGCCCGAGATGGCGTCCGGCGGCGGCGGCTCTGCAGGTGCCGCGGGCGCGTCCGGCGCCAAGACCGACGACGAGCTCAAGGCCGAGCTGCGCTCCGGCGGCCCCCGCGGGGGACGCGCCTGGCTCGACAACTTCTTCGAGTTCCTCTCCGACTCGTTCCGCCCGATCCTGGGCGCGCTGCTCGGTGCCTCGCTGTTCATCACCTTCATGGCGTTGATGTCCACCCTCGGCGTCATCGGCAACTGGGCCGACCCCCGCGTCAAGCTCGAGGGCGGCTGGGCGTTCATCAACCTGCTGTGGCAGGGCGTGTTCACCTTCCTGCCGCTGATGGTCGCCTACAACGCGTCCAAGAAGCTCGGCGCCGACCCCTGGGTGGGCTTCGCGATCATGGGCGTGCTGATGCTGCCCGGCTTCACCGCCCTCGGTGACGCCGCCCGCACCGCCACGGTCGCCGGCTCCGAGGTCAAGATCTTCGACGTCTTCGGTCTGCCGCTGACGATCTTCAACTACGGCTCGACGGTGTTCCCGCCGCTGCTGATGGCCGCGGTGCTCGGCCCGCTGTACAAGCTGCTCAAGCGCCTCATCCCGAGCAACCTGCACCTGATCTTCGTGCCGTTCCTTGCGATGTTGGTGATGATCCCGCTGACGGCCTTCCTCATCGGCCCGATCGGCGTCTACGTCGGCGCCGGCCTCGGCAGCTTCCTGAAGTCCATCAACGACTTCAGCCCGCTGATCTTCGCGATCGTCATCCCGCTGGCCTACCCCTTCATGGTGCCGCTGGGCCTGCACTGGCCGATCAACGCGATCATGCTGCTCAACATCCAGCAGAACGGCTTCGACTTCATCCAGGGCCCCATGGGCGCGTGGAACTTCGCCTGCTTCGGCGCCACCGCCGGCGTGCTCTACCACGCCATGAAGGACAAGGACGTGGCGATGCGCCAGACGGCGACCGGTGCCCTCGCGGCCGGTCTGCTCGGCGGCATCTCCGAGCCCTCCCTGTACGGAATCCACCTGCGGTTCAAGCGGATCTATCCGCGCATGCTCGTCGGCTGCCTCGTCGGTGGCGTGATCATCGGCCTCGGCGGCGGCCTCAAGACCAGCGCCTTCGTCTTCACCTCGCTGCTGACGATCCCCGCGTTCGACAACATCCCGCTCTACGCCATTGCCGTGGCCGCGTCCTTCTTCATCTCGATGCTGCTGATCGTGTTCACCGACTACCGCACTCCCGAGCAGAAGGCCGAGGCGCTCGCCGCCAACGCCGGCGCCACGGACACCGCGATCCCGGAGCAGGACCCGGTCGACAACGAGAACGTCACCCTGTCCACCGACGACCGTATGGCGCACGCCGGGGCCGTCGCTGGTGGGGCTGCTGCCGGCGCTGGCGCTGGATCGCTCGCGGGCGACGCCCCGACGACCGGTCGTGCTCCTGAGGCTCCCGCCGGGCACTCCCGCCCGGAGGCCGCCGCGGGCGGCGCGAGCGTGGTCACCGACACCGCTGGTGCGGGGACGGCCGGTGCGGGTGCCGCGGCGACCGGTGCTGCTGCCGGCGCGGGTGCTGCCGGTGCTGCTGGCTCTGCCGGTGCTGGGGTCGTCGAGGTCGGCGCGCCCTGCGACGGCGTCGTCGTGCCGCTGGCCGAGGTGCCGGACAAGGTGTTCAGCGCGGGCCTGGTCGGCCCGGGCGTCGGCATCGACCCGCGCGACGACACGATCTGCGCGCCGGCCGCCGGCACCGTGGTCGTGGCCCAGTCGACGGGTCACGCCTTCGGCCTGGCCGTCGAGGGTGGCGTCGAGCTGCTCATCCACGTCGGCATCGACACCGTCAACCTCGACGGCCGTGGCTTCGACGTGCATGTCAAGGCCGGCGACAGGGTGGCCGCGGGCGACCCGCTCGTGACCTTCGACCGTGCGGTGATCGAGGAGGCGGGCTACTCGCTCATCACGCCCGTCCTCGTGACCAACTCGTTCGCGACGGGTCCGGTCGAGCCGCTGGACGTGTCCGGCGAAGTCGCCAAGGGCACGCCGATCATCCGCGTCACCCCCGCCTGACCTACCTCAGGTAGTCACATCCGCCCGGGTTAGCACGCCAGGCGGATGAGTTCCTAAGGGGAGT
>NZ_DLOE01000051.1:0-720 GCF_002479615.1 Arsenicicoccus sp. UBA7492
GCAGACCTCCACGTTGCCGGACGGGACGGTGGTGCGGGACGAGCGGACCGCGGCGCAACGACGTCTGGACGCGTTGCTGACCATCGTCGGGATCGCGGCGTCCTCAGGGGTGCGGGGGCCGATGGGCGCGACCGCGCGGGCCTCGTTGGTGCTGACCCCGGAAGCGTTGCTGGAGCCGTGCGAGCACCGCGCCAAGGACGCGTTCGGGCTGTGGCGCGGCACCAGTGGCGGGGGGCCGTGCGGGTGTCCGGTCCCGGCCGCGTGCGTCGATGACCTGGGCACGATCCTGGGGCCCCGCGCCGCGCGGGAGCTGACCTGCGGCGCTGACGTGACCCCGGTCTGGCTGGACCCGGCCGGTCGACCGTTGGATGTGGGGCGCACCACTCGCCTGGCCACCGCCCGGCAGCGTCGCGCACTGGAGGTCCGTGACGGGGGGTGCAGCTTCCCCGGCTGCGACGCGGCGGCGTCGTGGTGCCAGGCCCACCACATCGTGCACTGGGCCGACGGCGGCCCGACCGACCTGGCCAACCTGGCCCTGGTGTGCGGACACCACCACCGGTTCATCCACGCCCACCACATCACCGGGCGAGTCACCGCCGACGGGTCCCGCGTCCAGTGGGACATCACCCACACCTGGACCGGCTGGCACCCCACCCCACCACCCGACCCTGACACCGACAGCAGCACCGGGCCCGAGAGCGACGCTGACGACCGCGTCAG
>NZ_DLOE01000051.1:841-32114 GCF_002479615.1 Arsenicicoccus sp. UBA7492
CCACCCGGCGACCCAGCCCCGAGACCGCCAGGCCACCACGCCCTCACCGCCTGACCCGCCACGCAGCGACCGCCAGCCGACCCCTCCACAGACACGTCCACCCGGACAGCCCGCCAGGCTGCCCGGGCAGACGCGCGTCACCGACGGGTCAGCGGTGCCTCGGCGCGTGGTCAGGCGTCGTCGTGCGCCAGGCCGGCAGACAGGTCGCGGTGGGCGTCCGCCTGCTCGAGGAGCGACTTCGCCTTGGCCTCGAAGGTCTCCAGGGCGTCCGCGCCAGCGGCGAAGCGCAGCGGCGGCTCGTCCAGGGCGGCGAGGTGGACGAGGGCCGCCGCGAGCTTGGCGGGGTCGCCGCCCTGCTGGCCGTCCATGCTCCGCCAGGTCTCGATGGTCTGCTCCGTGCGGTCGGCGTAGTCCTCGATCGAGGGCGGCGCGTACTGCGTGGACTGCGGGGTGAGGAGCTCGGTCCGGAAGAACCCGGGCTCGACCAGCATCGTGGCGATCCCGAATGGCCTCACCTCGCTCGACAGCGCCTCCATGAACCCCTCGACGCCGAACTTGGAGGCGGCATACGCGGTCAGGAAGTCCCCGGTGGGGACGATGCCGGCCGTGGACGAGATGGTCATGACGAGGCCGGAGCGCTGGGCGCGCATCTGCGGCAGGGCGGCCCGGGTCACGTGGACCGGGCCGAGCAGGGTGGTGTCGATCTGGGATCGGAAGGCGTCCGGCGCCATCTCCTCGAAGAAGCCGGCCTGGAAGCTTCCCGCGTTGTTGACGAGCACGTCGAGCCGGCCGAAGCGCTCGACCGCCGCGTCGACGGCTGCCGCGGCGGCCTGCGGGTCGGTCACGTCCAGCGGGACGGCCAGCAGGTCGTCGTGGCGCCCGAGGGCCTGCGTGACCTTGTCCGTGCTGCGGGCCGTGGCGACGACGGCGTGACCTGCGGCGAGGGCCGCCCTGGCGATGTCGACGCCCAGGCCACGTCCCGCCCCCGTCACGAGCCAGACCTGCTTGTCGGTGGTGGTGGTCATCGGAGCTGCCTCTCACGGTGGACGCACGCCGGAGGGATCGCCGGCGCGGGGTCGTGCTCGTCCAGCCAAGCACGACCCCACGGCCGAGGGCGCGGCGTCCGGACTGCGGAGGTCAGCGCTGGGCGGCCACCCCGATCAGGGCAGCGGTCTGCGCGACGATCACGCGACGCCACGCGTCGAAGGTCGGGTCGCTCGGCGCGAACCGGTTGCCCTCCTCGAAGTGCTGCATGATCGGCGTGTGGATGTGCCCGGCGGGGATGTCGCGGCCCAGCCGGTCGCGCAGCAGGGTGTTGCGATAGCCCGACTCGTTGGAGAGGTAGGTGCCCCCGCCCCCGGCATACGCGCACGAACCCTCCGAGGGAGGGGTGCCGGGCTGGGAGGGCTGCATCCCGCCGTCCGGCGCGGCGTTCACAGTGACCCGCTCGGGGGAGTCGCAGCGGGGGAACTGCGTGAAGCTCGTGTTGCGGATGACCGGGAAGCCCTGGCCGGCGGTCCACGGCGCACCGGGCGGAGGCGTCAGGTTGGTGCCGGTGCCGCCCTCGATCATGCGCTGGAACGGCAGCGACGCCGTCGTCCACTGCGGCGGGTCGAACAGGTCGAAGACGCGGGGGTTGCCCCAGCGCGCCGGCGGCTGGGTGTTGCAGCCGGGGTTGTTGATCGCGAGCTGCGGGACGCCGTTGATGGGACGGCAGGGCCAGCTGCCGTCGTTGCCGGCGGAGACACCGTGGTAGCGGCCGTTCCACACCTCGAGGTCGAAGCGGCCCTCGCGGCCCTGGCTGATGGTGAACGACGAGGTGAGGGCGCGCGGACCGGGCTTCATGTGCGGGCCGACGGTGTCCTCGATCCAGCCGGACTCGAACTCCGTGTAGTTGACCGGCAGGACATAGGCATGGACGACCTGACGCCGTCCGTCCTTGCCGACGCGGGTGGTGCCGTCGATGGCGAGCGCCGTTGCGCCTGAGGGGTTCCCGTGGCGGATGTTGTTGCCGGCCGCCCCCGGGACGTCACCGGCATCACCACCGTCGAGGGTGTAGGGGTCGAAGCCGCTGGCGAGGACGCGCGCCACGCGCGGTCCGGCGGGGTAGGAGATGTCGGTCATGCCGCGCGAGGCCTTCTCGAAGGTCTCGATGACCTGCTCGCGCTCGGCCGCGGTGATGCCGCCGCGCGGCTTCCACTGCCGCAGCGCCGCCGTGACCTGCAGGCGTGCCCAGTAGAGGGGTCGGTCGTCGCTGCGCGGCAGGCTGCCCCGCACGGTGCCCGTGGACTGCACGCGCCTCACGGCCGCCTGCCACAGCGCGCGGCCCTCCTGCTCGGCCAGCCTCCGCGCGGCCCGGGCGTCGCGGGTGCGGCAGAGGCGGTCGACGACCTGGGGAGCCACGCGCTAGAGACCGCCACCGGCGATCATGTCCTGCGCGAACGTCATACGGCTCAGGCGGGAGGGGGCAGCGGGGTCGGGCAGACGAGCTGCGAGGCGCTTCTCCTCGACGGTGAGGGGGACGGTGCGGTCGAGGCAGCGCGCGGTCAGGACCGCCTTGGTCGTGGGCCGGGAGGCGGCGGGAGCGACGTGGTCGACGGGGGTGGCCTGCGCGTATGGCGCCAGGGCGGTGGCGCCCAGCGCGGCCACGGACAGGGCTGCGGCGGCGCGATTCTCGAGGGTGCGGCGGTGCGACATGGGAGTCTCCTTGGCTCGGCGTCGAGTTCGCTGGATGCTTTCACCCCTGCGTGGGCTCGACAAGGCCCCTGTCGCGCTCCCGCGGCACCGGCTGGCCTAGCAATCCCCCATCGCCTGATCGTCGACCAGCTGCACGCGAGCCGACGGTGATCGTGGCGGACGCCTCGGCCATGTGGAGGGATCAGGTCTCCAGGGCGCGTGATCGACCCGGCAGCGAGATGATGCCCGGACGACGACACCGGTTGAAGAGAGGATCTCCATGTCCGACGACACCCGCCTCGCACGCTCCGACGAGGTCTTTGCCCGGTTGTTCGGCGAGCGCGACACCAGCGCCCCCGACCTGGACCCCGAGCTGGGACGGATCCTGCGGACGCTGATCTTCGGCGACGTGTTCGCGATCGGTGAGCTCGACGACCGCACCCGGGAGCTCGTGACGGTGACGGTCCTGGCGACCATCCAGACGCTGCCGCAGCTCAAGGCGCACTCTGCGGCCGCCCTGCGCGTGGGCGTCACCCCGGTCGAGCTGCGCGAGGCCGTCTACCAGCTCGCCTCGCTGGTCGGCTTCCCGCGCACGCTCAACGCCGTCGCCGTCATCGACGAGGTGATGCAGGCGCAGGGCATCGAGCTGCCGCTGCCGGACCAGGCGCAGGTGACCGACGAGGACCGCATCGAGCGTGGCCGGGAGCTCCAGCACCGGCTGTATGGCGACCGCATGGCCGCCTCGTTGTCCATGCTTCCCGCGGGCTACGGCGAGACGGTGGCGGAGCTGCTGACCGGCTCGATGTTCGGCGACTTCTACACGAGGGGCGGTCTCGACCTGGCCACCCGCGAGCTGCTGGTCCTGGTCGCGCTCGCGGCGATGGGTCTCGAGCCGCAGCTGCGCTCGCACGTGCGCGGGGTGCTGCGGGCCGGCAACGCCCCCGAGCGCGTGATCGCGGCCCTGGTCCAGGGATTCCCCTACATGGGGTTCCCGTGCGCCGTGAACGCCATCCGCATCCTCGGCGAGCACCTGCAGGAGCTGGACCCGGCCGACGGCGCCTGACCCCCGGCGCATGATGGGCGTATGACGCCGCCCCCGCACGACCTGGTGCTGCCCGTGCTGCGGCAGCGGTAGAGCCCGCGCGACTTCGACCCGGCCCACGTGCTCGGCGAGGACGAGGTCGAGGCGCTGGTGGACGCCGCGCGGTGGGCGCCCTCGGCCGGCAACTCCCAGCCGTGGGCCTTCCACCTCGCGGTGCGCGACAGCCCCGAGCACGCCGACCTCGTGCCCCTGCTCGCGGGCAGCTCACGGCCCTGGGCCGCGGCGGCCGGGCTGCTCGTCGTCAACCTCTGCCACACCCACGTGGAGGAGACCGACTGGGACTACAGCGAGTTCGCGGCGTACGACCTCGGGCAGGCGGTGGCGCACATGACGATCCAGGCGCACTCCCTCGGGCTCGCCTGCCGGCAGTTCGCGGCGTTCGACCGCGAGGCCGTCACGTCGCTCCTCGCGGTGCCGCCGCACTGGCAGGTGATGACGATGACGGCGATCGGGCGGGCCGCACCGCACGCGCGGCGCACGTCCGGGTCGGACCAGCGCCGCCGTGCCCGGTGGACGGGAGGCGCCGGCGGTCGGCATACGGACTGAGCAGACCCAGCCGTATGCCGCCCGCCGCCCGCTCCCGCGCCCGGGTCAGGGGCGCCGGAGGAACTCGGCGGCGCGGGCGATGTAGCCGGGGCGATCCTCGAAGTAGGCGCCGCAGTGCGCGGCGCCCTCCACGATCCGCAGCTCGCAGCCCTCGCCGGCGGCCTCCGCGAGACGGTGGGCGTGCTCGACGGGGATGACGGAGTCGTCGGTGCTGTGCACGAGCAGGAGCGGGCGCGGGGCGATGCGGGCGACGACCTCGACGGGCTCGACCTCGTGGAACCGGTAGCCGTAGCGCAGGTGCGTCGCGCGATCCACCAGGTCCACCAGCGGCATCGGCGGCAGCCGCAGCCCGCGCGCCGCCGCCGCGACCACCCCGCGCACGTCGGCGAAGGACGAGTCGGCGATGACGCGCGCCACGCGTGGGTCCCGCGCCGCGACGAGGATCGCGACGGCGGCGCCCATCGAGAACCCGACGACGTCGATCTCCGCGTCGGGTCGCCGCTCGGCCACCAGGTCGATGGCGGCCTCGAGGTCACGCTGCTCGTAGTGCGCCAGCGACTGCGGTCCGTCGGCCGACGCCCCGTTGCCGCGGAAGTCGAACATCAGCACCGAGAACCCCGCCCGCCACAGCCCCGGCCCGAGCCCGAGCATGTCGGCCTTGTTGCCGCGATGGCCGTGGCAGACGATGACGACCTGCTCCGAGTCCGGACGGTCGAGCCACCACCCTGCGAGTCGTATGCCGTCCGCCGCCGTGAACGTCACGTCCTCGGAGTCGGCCCCGACCTCGAACGGCGTGAACCCGTAGTCGAGCGTCGGCCGCTGCGGCCCGCTGATCTGCCGGGCGGCGAGCAGGGCGCCGACCCCCAGACCGACGACCGTGCCGACGCCGAGGGCCGTGAGTCCGGTGGTGGTGCGCATGACCTCAGCGTATGACGGTGCGCGTCAGCCGGGGTCACTGCGTGTGAGCGTGGGGGATCGTGTGTCGTCGGCGCATCGTCAGGAGCGTTGACGGGTGTGAGCAACGCTCCTGACGTTACGGAGATCGCATCGCTCCCCCTTCCCTCCCGGAGCGTGACCGGTCATCACGTGCCGCAGCGTGACGTGCCGACGGTGGATACTTCGCCGCATGGACACGGTCTTGCTGGTCGCCGGAGCCGTGCTCCTGGTCGTCGGCATCGTCATGGTGCCGTTCCCCGGGCCGGGGTTGCTGGTGCTCTGGCTGGGGGTGGTGCTGCTGGCGGCCGGTGCGCTCGCCCGCCTGCTGATCAGCCCTCGCCGCCGACGCTGACGGTCAGGTCCGTCGCGTACGTTGCCCTCGTGTCGAGACCCAGCGGCAGTACCAGGCGGGCGCTCGTCCCGGCGTGCTGCTGGCTCGTGGCGGCCGGGGCGCTCGTGCTCGCACCACGGCTGCAGGCGCTCGACCCCGAGGGAGGGATCGGGGCGCCCGCACCGCCCCACCTCGCCTGGCGGCTCGGCCTGGCGCTGGTCACGGCTCAGTGCCTCGCGCTGCTCCTGCGGCATACGGCCCCCACAGCGGTGCTGCTCGCCTGCGCAGCCGCCGTGCCCCTGGCAGCGGTCGCGGGGCTCGGGGACGCGACGGGGGTGACGTCGATGGCCGTGCTGGTCGCGGCCTACGCCGTGGGGACGCGGCGCCCGATCCGGGGGGCGTGGCCGGCGTTCGCGGCTACGGTGGTCGTGGTCGTGGTCGCGGCGGGGACGGCGCTGACGGGCGAGACCGTCGGTGTGGCCCTCGCGCAGGGGATCGGCGCGATCGGTATGCCGCTGCTGGTCGCCGCCTGGGCCAACGGCCGTCGCGAGATCCGCGAGGCGCGGGAGGGGCAGGTCCAGGCGCTGGCGCGCGAGCACGAGGCGCGGGTGCAGGCGGCCGTCGCCGACGAGCGCACCGCCATGGCCCGCGAGCTGCACGACATTGCCGCGCACCACCTGTCGGGCATCGCCGTCATGACCGCGGCGATCCCCGGCCAGATCGACACGGACCCGGCGGGCGCCAAGGTCGCGGTGCGCCAGGTGCGGGAGCAGAGCACGGCGTTGCTCCGTGACCTGCGCAGCCTCGTCGGCCTGCTGCGCGACAGCGCGACGGACACCGGCACCGACGCCCACTCCGACAACGGCCAGCCTGAGAGCACTGACGCAGCTGGCACCCGCACCCGCCCCGAGACGTTGGCCGGCATCGCGCCCCTCGTCGAGGAGCTGAGCCACACCGGGCCTGACCTGCAGCTGGCCGTCCTGCAGCGCTCGCCGCAGCTCGGCTCGGGCATCGGTCCGCTGGCCCAGCTCGCGGCCTACCGGATGGTCCAGGAGTCGCTGGCCAACGCCGCGAGGCACGCGCCCGGGGCGTTCAGGAGGGTCACCGTCGACGACCGCGATCCGCGATGCCTCACCCTCACGGTCGACAACGACCCGTCGACCCGCCGACCCGACGCCCCGCGGGCCTCGACGGGTGGCTTCGGGCTGGTCGGGATGCAGGAGCGTGCCGAGCTGACCGGCGCCCGGCTGCGGCACGGCGCCACCCCGGACGGCGGCTGGCGCGTCGTCCTGACCGTCCCCCGCCAGGAGGAGATCGCATGATCCGCGTCGTCGTGGCCGACGACCAGGCCCTGGTCCGCGCCGGCCTGACCACGCTGCTTGGCGCCGAGCCGGACCTCGAGGTCGTGGCGGCGGTCGGTGACGGGTCGGAGGCGGTGGCGGCGGCTCGCGCGCTGCGCCCCGACGTCGTGTGCATGGACGTCCGTATGCCGGGGCAGGACGGCATCGCGGCGACCCGCGAGCTGTGCGGCCCGGGCGTGACCGACCCCGTCGCGGTGCTGGTGCTGACGACCTTCGACGTGGACGAGTACCTCTTCGGCGCGCTCGACGCTGGTGCCTCGGGCTTCATGCTCAAGGACGCGGAGCCCGAGGTGCTGGTCGCCGCGGTCCGCGCGGTCGCCGCGGGCAACGGCACCATCGACGAGGCCCTCACCAAGCGGGTGCTGCGAGAAGTCGTGCGGCGGCGCGAGGTTCGTCCGGCATACCTCGCTCGCACTCCCGACGTCCTCACCCCACGCGAGCTCGACATCCTGCTCCTGCTCGCCCGCGGGCTGTCCAACGAGGAGATCGCGGAGGAGCTGGTGCTCGAGGTCTCCACGATCAAGTCGCACCTGGCGCGCATGATGCCCAAGCTGGGGGTGCGGTCGCGCCTGCAGGCGGCGGTCTGGGCCTATCAGAACCGCGTCGTCGAGGTGCCCGACTGACGCCCGACCGATGCCACAGCGACGCCGCCGAGCCGGTGCGGCGCAGGCGGTTCCGTCGAAGGATGCAACCGTCGATCTGCATCGGCGGCGGCTCGATGAGGGGTCCCCGCGCTCCCTAGCGTCGTAGGCATGACGATCTCACCCACGACCGGCACCGATCCGCGGGTCACCCCGCACCCCGGTCCCCGTCCCACCGTCCAGCTCCTCGACGTCCACAAGTCCTATGCCCGGGGGCCGGGCACCGTCCCTGCCCTGCGCGGCGTCTCGCTGTCGCTGACGGCGGGGTCGTTCGTGTCGGTCATGGGCCCGTCCGGGTCCGGCAAGTCGACGCTCCTGCACTGCGCGGCGGGGCTGGACTCGCCCACGCGCGGCCGGGTCGTGATCGGCGAGCACGACATCAGCGCCTTCTCCGACGACGCCCTCACACGCTTCCGGCGCGACCAGGTCGGGTTCGTCTTCCAGAGCTACAACCTGATCGGCCACCTCAGCGTCGCCGACAACATCTCGCTGCCCCTGGTCCTCGGTGGTCGCGAGCTCGATCCCGTATGGCGCGCCGACCTGGTCGCGGCGATCGGTCTCGACGGGCTGCTGGACCGACGCCCCGGCGAGCTGTCCGGCGGGCAGGCCCAGCGCGTGGCGATCGCCCGAGCGCTGGTGACCCGTCCCACCGTCGTCTTCGCCGACGAGCCGACCGGAGCGCTGGACTCGCGCACCGCCTCGGACGTGCTCGACGTCTTCCGCCGCACGGCGGCGCGGCTGGGGCAGACGGTCGTCCTCGTGACGCACGACCCCCGGGTCGCGGCGGTGTCGGACCGCGTCGTGTTCCTCGCCGACGGCGTCGTCGCGGACGATCTCGGGGCACCCACGGTCGACGAGATCAGCTCTGTCGCCCTGGGACTCGGGCGATGAGCGGGCTCGGGCGGCTCGCCCGGTCCGGCGCCTGGGCGCACCGGGGAGCGCTCGCGGGCACCGCCATCACCCTGGGCCTGGCCGCCGCGCTCCTGGCGGTGGCGGGGGTGCTGATCCAGACCGGGCTGGCGGGCGGGACGCCGGCGGGCCTGCTGACCGCGCTCGCCGCGTCCTTCGCCGGCACCGTGTCCCTCGTCGTGGTGCTCGTGGTGGCCTCCACCGTGTCCTTGGCCCTGGGCGGCCGGCAGCGTGACTTCGCGCTGCTGCGGGCCGTCGGCGCCACCCGGCGGCAGGTGCGGCGCCTCGTCGCAGGGGAGGTGCTGCTGGTCGTGCTCGTCGCGGCGCCGCTCGGCGCGGTCGTCGGGCTGGCGGCGAGCGGGCTCCTCGCGCCCCTGCTCGTCGCCGGCGGCGTCCTGCCTCCCGGTTCCGCGCTGACCCTCGGCGCGCTGCCGGTGGTCGGTGCCGTCCTCGCGCTGCTCCCCGTCGCGTGGGCCGCCGCACGGCTCGCGACCCGCGAGACCCTGCGCGCCGCCCCCAGCGACGCCGTCCGCGAGAGCGCCGCCGAGCCACGGGGCCTGAGCCGGGGTCGCCGCACCGGCGCGCTGGTCCTCGCCGTCGCCGGGCTCGTCTCGGCGGCGAGCCCCGCGGTCGTGCCGGGCGCCATCGGCAGCGCGAGCGCGGGCACGTCCGCCTTCCTGCTCGTCGGGGCGGCTGCCCTCGCCGGCCCGGTGCTGGTGGGGTGGACCTTCGGGCGGATCCCGTCGCTGCGCGGCGCCGCCGCGTGGCTCGCGCTCGCCAACACACGGGGCTTCGCGCGGCGCCTGACCACGGCCGTCGTCCCCCTGGCCCTCGCCCTGACGGCGGGCACCGCGCAGACCACGGTCGACAGCACGATCGCCCGGGCCGCCACGACCCAGCTCGCCGACGGCCTGCGCGGCGACCTCGTCGTGCCCGTGGACCCGACTGGCTCGTCGGCCGCGCTCCGAGCCGTCCCGGGAGTCACGGCGACCGCCACGTCGGCGTCGGTGCAGGCCTCCGTCCGCACGGACTCCGACGAGGACGTCCCCGCGCTCGAGGCCCTGTCCTGGGAACCGGTCCGGATCCGCGTCGTCGACGGGCTGGTCGACCCCGGCGTCGTCGCGGGATCGCTGACCGGCCTCGACCGGCCCGGCACCGTCTCGGTCAGCCGCGACGCCGCGCTCGAGGTGGGTGGGCTCGGCAGCACGGTCGCCGTCCGGTATGGCGACGACCCGTCGGCACCCACCACCTCGGCCACGGTCGTGGCGGTGCACGATCGCGGGCTGGGCCTCGGCGACTACCTCGTCGGGCCGGCCACCGCCCGCGCCAACGACCTCACCCCGTCGGTCGACGCCGTCCTGCTGCGGGTCGCACCCGGCTCGGAGCGGTCCGTCACCGAGGCGGTCGGCGCCGTCACGCCCGAGACCTATGCCGGTCGTGCCGCCGACGGCGGCGGCGCCCAGCGTCTCTCCACGGCGCTCCTGCTCGCGCTGCTGGGCTTCGTCGTGCTGGCGGCGGCGAACACGCTGGTCATGACCACGGCCCGCCGACGCGACGAGCTCACCCTGCTGGGACGCACCGGCACGACCCGGCGTCAGCTGCTGGCCATGTCGGCGATCGAGGCCGCGATCACGGGGGTCACCGCCTGGGCGATCGGCACGGCGGCGGTCCTCCCCGCCGTGCTCGGCGTCAGCGCCGGCCTCCTGGGCGCGGTGCTGCCACCGGTGGATCTCCCGGCATACGGCCTGATCAGCCTGGTCGTCCTCCTGGTGCCGATGGTCACGGTGCTGCCCTCGGTGCTCCTCGCCACCCGCCCCGGCGTCCGGGGCGGACGTATCGTGGTGGCATGAGGACCGTGATCCGCTTCCTGCGCAGGCGTCCCGCCGTCGAGCCGCTGTGGCGCGAGGCGGTCGGTGGCGTCATCCGCGACGAACGTCACGACCAGGGTCAGCGCATCGTCGACCTGGCCGAGCGAGCCGGCATCGCGCCGCAGTACCTCTCCGAGATCGAGCGGGGCCGCAAGGACCCGTCCTCGGAGGTGCTGGGCGCGGTCGCCGGGGCGCTCGACCTCACGGTCGGCGAGGTGGCGTCCCGCGCGGCGAGCACCATGAGCCGCGCGCCGTCTGCCGGCCCGTTCTGCCTCGCGGCCTGATCAGTCGGGCGTCCGCGCCATGACGAGGGCGTCCACCACGCCGTAGTCCAGCGCGCCCTGCGCCGTCAGGATGAGGTCCCGCTCGGTGTCCTCGCGGATCTGCTCGCGCGACCGCCCGGTGTGCAGGGCGAGGATCTCCTCGAGCATCGTTCGCACGCGGGCGATCTCGTCCGCCTCGAGGATGAGGTCGGGCACCGCGCCACGTCCCTCGCCGGCCGGCGCGTGGATCACGACGCGGCCGTGGGGGAGGATCGAGCGGTGCCCGGCGGCGCCGCCCGCGAGGAGCACGGCCGCCGTCGACGCGGCCTGGCCGACGCACGTGGTGTGCACCGCCGGCCGGACGTACTGCATCGCGTCGTAGATCGCGAGCATCGCCGGGATCGAGCCGCCGGGGGAGTTGATGTAGAGGTCCACCGGTCGGTCCGGGCTGTCGGACTCGAGGTGGATCAGCTGCGCGATGACGGCGTTGGCGACGCCGTCGTCGATCCCGGTGCCGAGATAGATGATCCGCTCGCCCAGCAGCCGGGAGTAGATGTCGACGGTGCGCTCGCCCTGGTTGGTGCGGGTGGTGACGTAGGGAATCGTGTAGCTGCTCATCGCCGCTCACCTGCCTGCCGGGCGCTGGCGGCACCAGCGCCCACGGCACCAGCACCGACGGCACCAGCACCGACCAGACCGGGACCCGCGAGACCGACCGCCCGTCGCGTGGCCGGCAGCACCTGCTCGATCGAGGTCACGACGTGGTCGACGAAGCCGTAGTCCAGCGCGGCCTGCGCGTCGAACCACCGGTCGCGCCGAGAGTCCCGCTCGACGGTCTCGACGTCCTGCCCGGTGTCCTCGGCGACGAGGGCGATCACGGTGTCGCGGGTGTGCCGCAGGTCGTCGGCCTGGATGGCGATGTCCATGGCCGTCCCGCCGATCCCCGCCGACCCCTGGTGCAGCAGGACCTTGGAGTGTGGCATGGCATAGCGCCGACCGCGCGTGCCGGAGCTGAGCAGGAACTGACCTGCGCTGTAGGCCATCCCGACGTTGACGGTCACCACGTCGCACGGGATCGCGCGCATGCAGTCGCGGATGGCGAGCATGCCCGGCACCGACCCTCCGGGGGAGTTGATGAGCAGCCGTATGTCGGCGGCCGGGTCCTCCGCGGCGAGCAGCACGAGGCCGTTGCACAGGCGGTTGGCGTTCCAGTCCTCGAGGGGCTCCCCGAGGAGCAGGGTGCGGCGGTCGAAGAGGCGGCGGTAGAGGTCTTCGTCGAGGGTGCGCCCGGCGGGCGGGGATTCGGTGGTCATGCGTCCACGGTGCGCCCGCCCGGGAGGCGGTCGCCTCAGATGCTGCCGAGGGCAGCGCTGCCCTGAGCAGCGCGGTCGAAGGCGGACAGGTCGCCCTCGATGGTGGCGCACACCTGGGCCCCCTCGTAGAGCTGGTGCACGATCGCGCCCCGCTGCTCGGACCCGGTCAGGTCGGTGAGCAGCGCTCGCATCCAGTCCTTCTCCTCGCGCACGACGTCGGCCGCCGCTCCGGCGTGGTCCCCGAGCTCGGCCCACGCGTTGACGAACGCGCAGCCGCGGCGGTGGGTGCTCGCGCGCTCGCGGGCGATGGCGAACACCTCGGCGACCCTGTCGTCAGGGTCCGTGATGCCGTCCAGGCCCTCGAGCAGGTGGGTCTGCCAGTCGTGCGCCCGCCCGGCGAGATAGGCCGCGACGAGCCCGTCCTTGGACCCGAACCGTTGGTAGAGCGTGCGTTTCGTCGTCTCCGCCTCCTCGCACACCAGGTCGACGCCCGTGGCGGTGATGCCCCGCTCGTAGAAGAGGCGGCTGCCGGCGTCGAGGATCCGTCGCCCCACGGCGGTCGTCTCGGGGGCGGGCATGACGGGGCGTCGCAGCGGGTCCATGGCCGCTCCTCTCGATGTCGGTGCACTGACAGTATACCGACCGGTATGTTTACCTGCGGGCATGACAAAGGTTCTCCTCGGTGCCGCGTTCGTCGTGTGCTGGAGCTCGGGTTTCGTCGGTGCGGCGCTCGCCGCCGGCTCGGCCGCGCCCGCACCCCTGCTCGCGTGGCGCTACCTGATCACCGCGTTGCTCCTGGTGGCGGTCGTGGCCCCGACCCGCACGCGGCTGACCCGCGCGCGGCTGACCCGCACCGAGCTGTGGCAGCAGGCCACGCTGGGGCTGCTCGCCCACGTCGTCTTCCTGGGCGGGGTCTTCGGCGCCGCGGCGGCGGGCGTGGATGCGGGCACGACCGCTCTGGTGTGCGCCCTTCAGCCGATGCTGGTGGCCGTCGCGGGGCAGCTGGCCTGGGGAGATCGTCTGGGGGCAGGTGGCTGGGCCGCCCTGACGCTGGGCCTGGCGGCGGTCGCGCTGACCACGGGTGGGGCTGCGCTCGCGGGTGGTGGTGCCGCGCTGCTCCTGCCGGTCGCCAGCGTGCTCGGCCTGTCGGGGTCGGCCCTGCTCGAGCGGCGGTGGCGACCACGGACGGGCATCCTGCCGTCGCTGACGGCACAGGTCGTCCTGGCCGCGGGGGCGTTCACGGCATACGCGCTGGCCACCACCGGTCTGAGGGTGGAGGTCGACGGTCGTCTCCTGGTCGCGCTGGCCTGGCTCGTGGTGCTGTCGGGGCTGGGTGGCTATGCCTCGTATGTCGCCTGCCTGCGGCAGCTCGGGGCCACCGCCACCAGCACCCTGCTCTATCTCACGCCGCCCGTCACGGCGGTGTGGGCCTGGCTGATGCTCGGCGAGGTGCTGTCGGCGCAGCAGGTGGGCGGTCTGGCCCTGAGCCTGCTCGCCGTCGGGCTGGCGGTGCCGGGGTGGCGCGTGGGGTCACGCGCGGGGGCGCGTGCGGCGGCACGGCCAGGGCCTGCACCGGCCGACCCTCGTGGGCCGAGCGCATGATGCCCTGCCAGATCGGCCCGGGGATGCGAAAGGCCTGCGCCCGCACCGTGCGTGCCCGCCCGGTCGCGTCGTGCAGGGTCGGGTAGGTCCAGTCGCGGCGGTTCTCGTCGGGGGTGCCCGCCCACACGGACGTGGCGTAGTCCGGGGTGGCGCCGGTGAACCACGTCTCGTTGTCCTCGTCGGTGCCGGTCTTGCCGATGGCGGGGCGGCCCAGCTGGACGGCGCGGCCGGTCCCCTCGGTCATGACGGACGTGAAGACGTCGGCGGCCTGGTCGGCGACCCGCTCGTCGAGGACGCGGCGGCACCCCGCCTGGCGCAGGTCCAGCGGCGTGCCGTCGCTGCCGGTGACGGACTCGATCGGGGTGGCGGGGCAGGAGATGCCACGGTTGGCGACGGCGGCATACATCTGCGCCATGGTCGTGGGGCTCGCGTCCGCACCGAGCAGGATGATCGGCGCCACGGACGACAGGGGTCGTCCGTCGGTGGCGGTGCGGTCGGCGCCGGTGGACGTGTGCATACCCATGGCGAGCGCGGTGTCGCGAATCCGGCACGTGCCGATCTCGGACGCGAGGGCGACGAAGGCTGTGTTGACCGACTGAGCCGTCGCCTCGCGCAGGCTCAGCTGCGGGGCGTCGGACTCGCCCTCGGCGTTCTTGACCGGCCAGCCGGCGGGCCCGACCGAGCAGCCTGGCTGGAAGTCGTGCGGGTACCACCGGCTGTGCTCCGGGCGGATGCCGGTGATGACGTGGTCGGGGGACAGCCCCTGGCGGACGGCCTCCACGACGGCGAAGAGCTTCATCGTCGAGCCGACGCTGAACCCGCCCGACCCGCCGTGCCGGAAGTCGGTCGCCCAGTTCACCTGCGTCGCACCGGGTTCAGTGCGCCCTGACCTGCCGTAGCGCGCCGACTGCACCATGGACCGCACCTTGCCCGTGCGGGTCTCGAGCGTGACGGCGGCGGCGCCATACCGGGGGTAGTCCCGGGCCGTGATGGTCTCGGCCATCGCTGTGGTCGCCGAGGACTGCAGCCGCGGATCGAGCGTCGTGACGATACGAAGACCGCCGGTGCGGACCCGGCCCTCCCGCTCCTGCGGGGTCCGGCCGAGGGCCGGCTGCTCGCGCAACCAGCTCAGGACGTAGTCGCACCAGAAGGGATAGGGGGAGGCCGCGCAGCTGTTGCGTGGCGGCGCGGCACGGACGACACCGAGCGGTGCTGCGCGAGCGCTCCGCAGCCCGGCGGCGTCGAGGTAGCCGTAGCGATGCATCTCGCCGAGCACCGTGTTGCGGCGGGCCAGCGCCGCACGCGGGTTGTGGACCGGGTCGTTGGCGCCGGGCTGCTGCACCACCCCGGCGAGGGTCGCGGCCTGGGGGACGGTCAACCGGGCCGCGGTCGTGCCGAAGTAGTGCCGCGCGGCCGCTTCGACGCCGTACGCGCCGTCGCCGAAGTACGCGAGGTTGAGGTAGTTCTGCAGGATCTGGTCCTTGCTCAGCCGGCGCTCGACGGCGACGGCGTACTTCAGCTCCTGGACCTTGCGGGCCGCGCTGACCTCCGTGGCAGCCCGGGCGGCGGCCTGGTCCCCGCGACGCCGGGCCGCGGTCTCGAGGGTGACCTTGACGTACTGCTGCGTGAGGGTGGACGCACCCCGGGCCGTTCCGCCCATCGCGGCCCCGGCCACGGCCGAGCCGATGCCCTCGAGGTCGACGCCTCCGTGCTCGTAGAAGCGGTGGTCCTCGATCGCCACCTGCGCGTGACGCATCGCCGGGGCGACGGCGGTGAGCGGCACGACGATGCGGTTCTCGTTGTAGAGCGTGGCGATCACGGTCCGGCCGTCGGCGGCGAGGAGCTGGGACTGCTGGTCGGGGACGACGGACGTGAGCTCGGAGGGGAGGGCGTCGTAGAGCTCGGTGCCCGACCTCGCCACGGTGCCCAGCCCGGCCAGGGGCGGTATGACGAGACCCGCCGCCAGCACCCCCATCACGAGGGAGGTGGTCACGAACGCCGCCAGGAGCCGCGTCACCGTCAGCGCCGTCATGACCCGCCCCTGCCTCATCGTGCCGCGCCCACGTCGACCAGGAACCGCTCCAGGACCGGGCCCGCAGTGTGCGCGCCTCCCGCCCCGTCCTCGACGAAGACGGCGACGGCCAGGTCGCCCTGGACCGCCACCATCCAGGCGTGCGTGCGCGGTGGTGCCTCGCTGCCGTACTCCGCCGTCCCCGTCTTGGACAGCACAGGCGCGCCGGGGACGTCCGCGAGGAGCCGGCCGCTGCCCTCGGTCGTGGTGCGGCGCATCAGGTCTCGCAGCGCGGACGCCTCCGTCTCGGTCAGGGGGTGCCGCGGTGCGTCGCCCGCGGGGTCCGGCGCATCCAGGACCAGGCGGGGCCGCACGACGCGGCCGGCGGCGACGCTCGCGACCACGGTGGCCATGCCGAGCGGGGTGGTCTGCACCTTGCCCTGACCGATGAGGGAGGCGGCGTGCTCGGTGCCGACCGCCTCGCGGGGCACGGACCCGAGCGACGCGGGCACGCCCAGTGCCGGATCGGTCCCCAGGCCCAGGGCGACCGCGGCATCGGCGAGGCTCTGCTGGGTCGCCTTGTCCCGCAACGAGATCAGGCTGGTGTTGCACGAGCTGGCGAACGCCGTGCGCAGGCTGATGTCGCCGAGACGGTCGGCCGGGTAGTCGTCGTAGTTCTTGAAGCTGCGTCCGTCGACGGTGGCCCGCTGGGAGCACGGTGTCGTGGTCTCGGGGGTGACCCCGGCCCGCAGCAGGGCGAGCGCAGTGGCGACCTTGAAGGTCGAGCCGGGGGCATAGAGCCCCAGCGTCGCGGTCGGCGCGCCTTTGCTGCCGGGGCCCGTCGCGACGGCGCGCACCTCGCCCGTCGACGGTTGTATGGCGACCACGGCGGCCGCCGGGTCGACGTCGGCGAGGGCACGCTCGGCCGCCAGCTGGGCGGTGGCGTCGAGCGTGGTGCGCAGCGGCCGGCCCGGCTCGGGCTTCACCGTGTGCAGCGGCTCGGTGACGCCGTTCTCGTGGACGCGCTCGATCTCGTAGCCCGCGCGGCCCCGCAGCTCGGCGTCCCGCTTGGCCTGCAGGCCGTCGAGACCCACCAGGTCTCCGGCGGAGACGGCAACCTGAGAACCCTGCGAACCCTGCGAACCCTGCGAACCCTGCGAACCCTGGAGACTCTGTGAGTGCTGCACGACCTCCGCCGTCGCCGGACCCACCCGGCCGATGATCGTCGAGGCGAATCCCGGCGTGGGAGCGAGCGGTCGGGTCTCCTTGATGGTGCTGGCGCCGGGGATCGTGGACAGGTCGGTGCCGTCGCCGCCCTCGGGGTCCTGGCCGACGCGCAGCACCAGCGCCTCGACGAAGGCCTGCAGGCCGGCGGCCGTCACGCGTCCGGCATACGGCTCAGGGTCGATCCCGACGGCGGCCGCGAGCCGGCGGGCGGACGAGGCCGCCTCTGCCGCGGGGACCTTCGCGCGATCGATGCCCACGCGGAGCACCGGCCGGTCGACCACGAGGGGCTGCCCTCCGGCGCCGAGGACCTCGCCGCGTGGAGCAGCCAGCCGCAACGCCCGCACGCGTTGGCGGGCGTCCAGCCCCAGCACCACCGCCGACGGGGTCCACCGCACCCGCCAGCCGTCGTCGGTGCGGACGACGGGCACGGTCGCGACATAGCTCCACGGGGGCAGTCCGTCGCGGATCTGCCACGTGTATCGCACCTGCGCATCCAGGCGCGTGACGCCGTCGCCGACGGGCCTCTCGACGCTCACGACGGCGACGCCGGGGCGGCGGTCGCCGAGGCCGGCCAGGATCAGCGGCGTCTCGCTGGCGGCCCGGTCCCGGCTGTCGCGGGTGAGGCTCTCCGTCTCGACCTGGCCGGTCGCCATCCCCGCGGCGAAGCGCTCCACGGCGTCGCGGGCTCGGTCCTGCTCCGACGGCAGGATCGTCGAGCACGCGGAGAGGGCTGCCACGGAGGCTGTCAGGGCGCCCAGCGCGAGGCCGGCCGCCTTCGTCGCGGCCGATCGGTGGTCGAGCCTCGTCATGACGTCCCCCTGGGTTGCTGGCCGGCCCCCGAGCTGGGTGGTGGTCAGGCCATCAGCGCACCAGGTGGCGAGGCATCAGGTCCAATAGGGCTATCAATCGTTATCGATAGCCAAGTAGTCTGGATCCGTGGACCTGGTGCGGCACCTGCGGTACTTCGTGGCCGTCGCGGACGAGCTGCACTTCTCGCGCGCCGCCGACCGCCTGGGCATCGCTCAGCCCCCGCTGAGCCAGGCCATCCGCCGCCTCGAGGACGAGCTCCAGGTCACGCTCTTTCGCCGGACCTCGCGCTCGGTGCGGCTGACCCCGGAGGGCGCCGCCCTCGTGCCTCGGGCGCACGCCATCCTGGAGGCGCTCGACGAGCTCCGAGAGGTCGTCGGCGCCACGCCGGGGCAGCCCGACCGGCTTCGCGTGGCACTGCCGCCGGGGATTCCCTCAGACCTGCTGGTGCCGGCGCTCGAGGATCTCGCCGGGAGGGTGGGCGCCCCCGTCGATCCGGTCATCGCGGCGGCCCCAGACCGGGCGCGGGCCCTCGACAGCGGTGAGGTCGACGCGGCGGTGCTGCCACCCGGATCCCCCGCGTCCGGCCCGCCGCCGAGCCGGAGCGTGGCGCGACTCGGCGTGACCGGGCTGAGGCACGTCGACGCCGTGGCCCACCCGAGTGACCTGCGTGACCTGCCCGTCGCCCTCGACCCCGAGGACGTGGCGACCCAGCACGGCGAGCGGCTGCTCGAGCTGCTGGACCGCTTCGGGCTGCCCGCGGAGAGCGTCGACGTCTCGCTCGACCACGCCACCGCCACGACCCGGGCCCGTCTCGGCACGCTGCACCTGATCACGACGCGGCTGACGGCCGACGACGCT
Source organism: Arsenicicoccus sp. UBA7492 (assembly GCF_002479615.1). NCBI lineage: Bacteria > Bacillati > Actinomycetota > Actinomycetes > Micrococcales > Intrasporangiaceae > Arsenicicoccus > Arsenicicoccus sp. UBA7492. Next base: position 19,296 of record NZ_DLOE01000051.1, read on the forward strand.
GGGGTGATCTGGTGCCCGCTGAGCGGTGATCAGATGGTCCGGACGAGCGTGTTGCGGTGCGGGGCACCGTGGTTGCACCCGGTCGCGACCGACGAGGTGGCCCGGTGGTGGGCGGACCTGGCCGGTCAGGACTCCCTGGCGGACACCACCACCGTCGTCGAGCGCGGGCAGTGGGGGATCTGATGACCATCGAGCAGCAGGTCCGGAGCGCGTTCGACGCCGTGCAGGTCGACGGGTCGGTCACCGCTGTGGACCTCACGACCGGGGCCGGCGTCGACGTGGACGCGTCGACGCCCCGCCCCCTCGCGTCGGTCGCGAAGCTGCCCCTCGTCTGGGTGCTGCTGACGCTGCACCACGAGGGGGAGCTCGACGCCTCGACGGCGCTCGTCCTCGACCCGGCCCACCGCACGATCGGACCGGTCGGCACCGGCCGCCTCCGCGACCCCATCACGATGAGTGCCCGCGACGCTGCGTACTACGCGATGTCCTTGAGCGACAACGGCGCCGCGGACGCGATCTGGGACTTCGTCGGCGCTGAGCGGGTGCAGGAGACCCTCGCCCGGCTGGGCCTCCCGGACCTGCGGCTGCGCGCGCCGATGCGACGGATCTTCGAGCTCCTCGAGGACCAGCGCCGTCGCGAGCGGCTCGACGACGCGGCGCTGCTGCGGACGGATCCGCGGACCCTGGACCCGCTCGACCCCGCACGCGTCAGCAGCGGCACGACCGCGGCGCTCACGCGCTTCCTGGCCGAGATGCATGGCCGCGCGGCCGGCGGGTCGCAGGCCGACCGCGAGGTCGTCGACCTCATGGGGGCCCAGCTGGTCCGCAACCGCCTCGCCTCGGGCTTCCCGGCTGCGGACCTCGACGTGCGAGGCAAGACGGGGACCCTGCTCGCCGTGCGCCACGAGGTCGGCTACGTCACCTATCCGGACGGGCGGGCGTACGCCGCGTCGGTCCTCACCTTTTCCCGGAGCCTGCAGATCCACCACCGCGTCGACGCGGTGATCGGCGAGGTGGCGCGGGCGGCGGTGCTCCACCTGCGTCGGTGAGGTGCGCCCCGCCGAACCGCGCGGCGACCTGGCGCAGGGCGGCGGCCAGCTCTGGGGGCTGGACGTCATACAGCTGGGTGTCGAAGGTGACGTAGAGGCCGGCCACCCCGGCCCAGGACCAGGCGCCGACGACGGGCCGGCAGCGGCCGTCGGTGAGGTCCTCGACCACGGACCCGCCGGGCGCCCAGCGCGCCACCAGCGTGGCCGGGAGCTCGAGCACGGCGCTGCCGACGCACGGCCACTGCGCGGCGGTGTCGCCCCGGGAGGGCGGGTCGAGACGGGTATCGCCAGGGCCTCCCTGGCGGTCGACGCGGCGACCTACGGTGGAGGACGTGAATCCCAAGGACGACATCCGCGACTTCCTCGCCACCCGGCGGGCCCGGCTCACGCCCGACCAGGCGGGGCTGCCGATCTACGGCGCCAACCGGCGCGTGACGGGCCTACGACGCGAGGAGGTGGCGCTGCTCGCGGGGATCAGCGTCGAGTACTACACGCGCCTCGAGCGGGGCAACGTCGGATCCGTGTCGGAGAGCGTCCTCGAGGGCGTCGCGCACGCCCTGCAGCTCGACGAGGCCGAGCGCGACCACCTCTATCGCCTCGTGCGAACGGCCAGCACCCGCAAGCCCTCTCGGCGCACGACCAGCCGCACGCGGGTGCGCCCCACCATCCAGCGGATGCTCGACCTCATGCCGGCGCCGGCCTACCTGCGCAACGGGCGGTTCGACGTGCTCGCCGCCAACGCGATCGGACGGGCGCTCTACAGCCCCCTGTATGACGAGAGCGACCACCCCAACAGCGCGCGGTTCGCGTTCCTGAATCCCGCTGCGGCGGAGTTCTTCACGGACTACGACAAGGTGCTGGACGACTCGGTCGCCTTCCTGCGGGTCGAGGCCGGGCGCGACCCCTACGACAAGGACCTGCAGGACCTGATCGGCGAGCTGTCCACGCGCAGCGAGCGATTCAGGCAGCGGTGGGCCTCGCACGACGTGCGCTACCACCGCAGCGGGAGCAAGCGCCTGCACCACCCGCTCGTCGGGGACCTGACCCTCGACTTCGAGTCCTTCGAGCTGCCGGGCGACGCCGGGCAGCGGCTCAACGTCTACACCGCGCCGCCGGACTCGCCGACCGCCGAGGCGCTCGCGCTGCTCGCGAGCTGGTCCACCCCGGCGGCCGGCTCGCTCACCGAGCCGCGTCCGGGCCGCGCCTAGACCTCGGGCGCAGGCCGGTGGATAGACCCCGTCCATAGACCCGGTCCATGGACCCCGTCCATACCTGGCATCACCAGACTGGCCTTCCCCGCCCGGCGACCGCGGGGGACAGTGTTCGACGACCGGCAACCCGTCGAGCAAAGGAGCAGTCGTGGCCGCTGTGCACAAGGTCCTCGTCATCGGCGCCGGCGTCGCCGGGGTCACCACCGCCACCTTCCTCGCGCAGGCCGGTGTCTCGGTCCGCGTGATCGACACCAAGGACGGCGTCCAGGCGCTCGGCTCCGGGATCACGTTGCAGGGCAACGCCCTCCGCGTGCTCGACGACCTCGGCGTGTGGGAGCAGGTCCGCGAGCACGGCTACAGCTTCGACGGCGTCGGGATCCGCGCGCCCGGTCCGCAGGGGCAGGTCGTCGCCGAGATCCCCGACGCCCGCACCGGAGGACCCGACCTGCCCGGCACCTGCGGTGTATCGCCCCGACCTGGCCCGCATCGTCGTCGGCGCGGCCCGGGACGCGGGCGTGCAGCTCGACTACGGGCTGGGGTTCACGGATCTCGTGCAGGACGACGAGGGCGTCACCGTCACCTTCACGGACGGCACGACGGACCGCTACGACCTCGTGGTCGGTGCCGACGGCATCCGCAGCCAGACCCGCGCGGCGATCGGCATCGACGTGACGCCCCGCCCCACCGGCATGGGGATCTGGCGGGTGTTCGCGCCCCGGCCGGCGTCGGTGACCCGCACCGACCTGTTCTACGGCGGGCCCAGCTACATCGCCGGCTACTGCCCGACCGGCGAGGACACGCTCTACGCCTACCTGGTCGAGGACTACCGGCCCCGCCCCGAGCTGACCCCGGAGCAGCAGCTGCAGCACATGGTCGACCTGTCGGGCGCCTACCACGGCCCCTGGGACGACATCAGGGCGACGATGACCGACCCGAGCCGCATCAACTACACCAAGTTCGAGACCCACGTCGTGGACGGTGCCTGGCACCGGGGCCGCGTGGTCCTGGTCGGCGACGCTGCGCACAGCTGCCCGCCCACCCTCGCCCAGGGCGCCGCGATGGCCCTCGAGGACGCCGCCGTGCTCGCCGAGATGCTCACGGGGGCGGACGCGCTCACGCCGCAGCTCCTGGACGCCTTCGCCGAGCGGCGTCGCCCCCGCGCCCGCATGGTCGTCGACGCCTCCGTGCAGCTGGGGGACTGGCTGCTGGCCCACGAGCAGGGCGACGTGCCGGGGCTGATGGACCGCGTCTTCGCCGAGCTCACCAACCGGCCATGACGCCGGGCGACCGGCATACGACACCCAGACCCGCCCAGGAGACCCGATGACCGACCGTCTGCTCACCCACCTGCGCCACGTGGACCTCGCCGTCCCCGACCTCGAGCGGCAGCGCGAGTTCTTCACCGGCACCTGGGGACTCACACAGCAGCACACCGACGGGGACGTCGCCTACCTCGCCGCCGAGGGCTCTCCCGAGCAGTACGCCGTCCGCCTGCGCCGCAGCGAGGACAAGCGGCTGGACCTCGTGTCCTTCGGGTCGGGGAGCCCGGCGGACGTCGACGCGCTCGCGGCCCGGCTGGGCTCGCGGGGCGTCCGGCTGGTCAGCGAGCCCGGCGCGCAGCAGACCCCGGGCGGGGGCTACGGCTTCCGGTTCTTCGACAACGACGGGCGCACGGTCGAGGTCAGCGCCGACGTGCAGACGCGCGAGCACCGCGCCGTCGAGGAGGGCGAGGCCATCCCGGTGCGCCTCTCGCACGTCGTGGTCAACTCGCCGAACCCCGAGGAGACCGTGCGCTTCTACGAGCAGCACCTCGGCTTCCGCGTCTCGGACATGCTCATGCACCCCCGGATGGGCACGATGATGTGGTTCCTGCGCATCAACGACTGGCACCACAGCTTCGCGATCGCCCGGGGGCCGCACGTCGCGCTGCACCACGCGTCCTTCGAGATGCGCGGCATCGACGAGTACATGCGCGGCACGGGCCGGCTGCTGCGCGCCGGCGTCGAGAAGATCTGGGGGCCGGGGCGGCACCTCGCCGGCAACAACACCTTCAGCTACTTCCTCGACCCCCACGGCAACACGGTGGAGTACACCACCGAGCTCGACATCGTCGACGAGGACACCTGGCACCCCATGCTCTACGACTTCTCCGACCCGACCGTGACCGACCAGTGGGGCACGGCCAACGCGATGAACGAGTTCGTCGCCCAGCGGTCCTTCAACGACGTCGACCGCGGCTCCTTCGTCGCGCCCCCGGTGTGAGCGCATGAGGTTCGCCACGATCACGTATGCCGGCCGCGCCGGCGCCGCCGTGCTCACCGACGACGGCGCGCACCCGCTGCCGGACCTGTCCGTCGAGCAGCTCGTCGCGATGGGCCTGGAGGACGCCCTCGCGGTCGGCGAGGAAACGCTGCGGCAGGCGCCGCCGGTGCCCCCGTCCGAGGTGCGGCTCCAGGTCCCCTTGCGCCCTAGCACGATCCGCGACTTCGTGGCCTTCGAGGAGCATGTGGTCGGGGTCCGGCGCAGCGTCGACGGCCAGGGCGGGGTGCCGCCGGAGTGGTATGCCGCGCCCACGTTCTACTTCACCAACCCGCACCGCATCCTCGGCGACGGCGACGAGGTGGCGGTGCCGGGCGGCAGCCAGGCGCTGGACCTCGAGCTCGAGGTGGCGGCGGTCGTGGGGACGAGGGGCAGCGACCTCACCCCGGACGAGGGCGAGTCCGTCATCTTCGGCTACACGATCTTTGCGGACTGGTCCGCCCGGGACCTGCAGTCCCGCGAGATGAAGGTCGGCCTGGGGCCCTGCAAGGGCAAGGACTTCGCGTCGACCCTCGGGCCGTGGATCGTCACGGCGGACGAGCTGGCGCACCGACGCGACGGGGACGGCTTCCTCGACCTCGCCTGCACGGTGGAGATCAACGGCAAGGTGGTCGGCGAGGACCTGCTGGACCACGTGGGGTGGACCTTCGGCTCGCTGGTCGCCTACGCCAGCCGCGACTCGGTCGTGGTGCCGGGCGACGTGCTCGGCTCCGGCACGGTCGGCAACGGCGGCTGCCTGGCCGAGCTGTGGGGTCGCCGAGGACGCCAGGAGCCCCGACCGCTGCGGCCCGGCGACGAGGTGCGGCTCACCGTCGAGGGTCTCGGCACGTTGACCAGCCGCATCGCCCGGGGGCACGAGACCCCTGCGATCCCCGCCGCGCGGATCGTCCCGCAGTCCGAGCGGGAGCGCCGCCGCGAGCAGCGGTTCGGCCGCGGGAGCGTGCTGTGAGAGCGGCGAACGGCATACGGCCGGTCACCACCCCGTCCACCCCTGAAGGAGATTCGTGATGTTCGAGTACTTCCCCGGCAACTATGTCTGGAACCTGGGCGTCGTCGCCACGCTCAACTCGGGCGGCCTGATCGACGAGGTGGACCGCGCCTGCCGCCCGATCCGGGACATCGCCGCGCAGGGCTCGGACGTGGGGACCCGCGAGTTCCTCGAGGCCTGGGCGGCCGTCGCCTCGGACCTGGAGCGAGCGGCCGAGCGGGACGAGGAGCGGGGCTGGCGCGAGGCGGCCGGCCGCAAGTACCTCCGCGCCGCCGTCTACCTGTGCCAGGCCGAGCGGATGCAGGAGGCGGGCGAGGAGCGCAACGTGACCTACCGTCACCTGCTCGACCTCATGACCAAGGCCTTCGAGCGGATGGACCCGGACACCACGGCGGTCCGGATCCCCTACGAGGGCACCACGATCCCGGCCTACTTCACCTCGGCGGGACCCGGCGCCCCGTGCATCGTCATGGTCAACGGGCTGGACTCCACCAAGGAGCACATCTACACCTCCGGGTTCCCCGCCGAGCTCAAGGCGCGGGGCATCTCCTGCCTGCAGGTCGACCAGCCCGGGGCCGGTGAGGCGCTCCGGCTGCAGGGCCTCACCGCGCGCATCGACAGCGAGGCCTGGGCCGGCGCGTGCGTCGACCACCTGCTGGAGCGGGGCGACGTCGACCCCGACCGCATCGGCATCGCCGGATGGTCGCTCGGCGGCTACTACGTGCCGCGGGCGGCGGCGTTCGAGAAGCGCTTCTGCCTCGCCGTCGCGTGGGGCGCCAACCACGACTGGGGCGCGGTGCAGCGGCGCCGCCTCGAGCGCGAGGGCGAGAACCCCGTCCCGCACTACTGGAAGCACGTCCTGTGGGTGTGGGGCCACGAGGACCTCGACGCGTTCATCGAGTTCGCCGACGACATCAACCTCGACGGCGTCGTCGAGCGGATCGACGTGCCCTTCCTCATCACCCACGGCGAGGAGGACCGGCAGATCCCCCTCCGCTACGCGCACCGGTCCTACGAGCAGGCCACGACGTCCCCCAAGCGCGAGCTGCGCATCTTCAGCCGCGCCGAGGGCGGCGCCGAGCACATCGGGCTCGACAACTTCCCCCTTGTCGTCGACTTCACGGCCGACTGGATCGAGGAGACCTTCGACGAGATCGGCGAGGGCCGCTACCGCCGGCAGGTCTCCGCATGAGCGCCGTGACGTGGGACCGGTCCGACCCCGAGGGCGCCGTCGCGGCCGCCGTCGCCGCCTGCTCCAACTGGGGCCGGTGGGGCGAGGACGACGTGCACGGCACGCTCAACCACATCGACGACGACGCCCGCCGCCGGGCTGCGGGACTCGTCCGCACGGGCGCGACCTACTCCCTCGCGCAGCGCTTCGACATGGACGGACCGCAGAAGGGCTGGCGCCGCCGCACCAACCCGGTCCACACAATGCTCGACACCGGGACCGACGCCGAGGCGGGGGTGCAGGGCTTCCCCCACGGCATCGGCGGGGCCGACGACGTGGTGGCCATGCCGCTGCAGTGCTCGACGCAGTGGGACGGGCTCGGGCACATCTTCGACCACGGTCGCGCCTGGAACGGCCGCCGGGCCGGTGAGGTCGTGACCTCGCTCGGCGACCAGGTCACCGGGATCGAGACGGCGGCCGACCGCATCGTCGGGCGGGGCGTGCTGCTCGACGTGGGTCGCGCCCTCGAGCCGGGCGACGAGGGCGACGAGGGCGAGCAGGGCGAGCTGCCCGACGGGTTCGCGATCACGGCGGACCACCTGGAGGCGACGATCGCCGCGCAGGGCGAGACCTCCCAGGTGGGGCGCGGCGACCTCGTGCTGGTGCGGACGGGCCAGCTGTCCCGCGCCCGCCGCGAGGGCTGGGGCGACTACGCCGGGGGCGCTGCGCCCGGGCTGTCCTTCGGCACCGCGCCGTGGATCCGCCGGCGCGAGGTCGCGGCCGTCGCCACCGACACGTGGGGCTTCGAGGTGCGTCCCAACGAGTTCGACGTGCCGTCCTTCCAGCCGCTGCACCAGGTGGTGATCCCCAACCTGGGGCTGTTCGTCGGCGAGATGTGGGACCTCGACGCGCTGGCGCAGGCGTGCGCGGCAGACGGCGTCTACGAGTTCCTGCTGGTGGCAGCGCCGTTGCCGGTGACGGGGGCCGTCGGCGCCCCGGTCAACCCCATCGCGCTGCGCTGACGGAGGGGTCGCCGGGTGGCGCTCGGGGTCACGCTCCGGTCGCCACCGCCCGGGCCAGCGTGGACACGATCGACGTGCGCGCAGCCCGGCCCTCCGGGCTCGGGGTGAGGGGATAGACGTGCACGAGCCCCTCCCGCTCGTGGAGGTCGACCTCGACGCCCGCCTCGCGCGCCCGGGCGACCAGCACCCGTGCGTCGGGCCACAGGATGTCCCGGGTGCCGACATACAGGCTGATCGGGCCCAGCCCCGCGAGGTCCGCCGCGATCGGGCTGACCAGCGGGTCGTCGAGGGGCAGCCCGTCGCGCCATAGGTCGATGTGGACGCGCGTGCCCTCGCGACCGAGCCAGGGGTCGCGGGGGAGCACCGCGTCGATCTCGGGGTTCGTCAGCGACAGGTCCAGGGCGGGGGCGATCAGGAGCGTCCGCGGCAGGATCCGAGCATCCCCGTCCCGCAGCAGTATCGCCGCCGACAGCGCGATCTGGCCACCGGCGGAGTCGCCCGCGAGCGCGGTGGTGCCCCAGCGCTCCTGGCTGCGCAGGACCAGGTCGGCGAAGCCCGGCACCACCTGCGCCGCGGTCCCGTAGGGCACGAGCGGATAGATCGGCACGGTCACCGCCACCTGCGCCTCGGCGGCCACCTGCGCGGTGAGCTCCCAGTGCTGGCGGGCGATCTCGCCGTACCACCCGCCGCCGTGGGCGTAGACGACGCCGCCCACCGGCTCGCCGGACCGCGGACGGATCGTGTAGACCGGCCAGCCGTCGACCCGCTCCACGTCGATGCGAACGTCCTTGCGCAGCAGGCGCGGTGGGCCATAGGCCTGAGGCCGGGTGGTCACCTCCGCCAGGCGCCGCCGGGCGCCCTGCTCGGTGAGGAACGGCCGGTTGGCGCGCATCGCGCGCAGGAGGAGCGGCACGACGGTCCGGGACATCAGCGACGGCATGTCCTCACCGTATGCCGAACCTCCTGCGCCGCGACGCGATCTCAGTCCCCCAGGCGGCGATAGGTGCGGACGTACAGGGGCAGGAAGGCCGCCGTGAGCAGCGCCGGCCACACCACCGCGAGCACCATGGCGTGCTCCGTGGCCCAGGTCGAGCCGACGATCGTGGAGGCGCCGCACAGCTCGCGCACCGCCGTGACGGTGGCCGACAGGGGGTTGAGCTCGGCGACCAGCCCCAGCCAGGTCGGCATGGTGGTCGGGTCGACGTACGCGGTCGACAGCATGCTGATCGGCCACACGAGGATCTGCACGGCGGCGACCGACTCGGGGCCACGGGCCGTGAGCCCACCGTAGATCCCGACCCAGAGCAGGCCGATGCGCAGCCACAGCAGCAGGACCGCCGCGACGGCCATGCCGGCGAAGGATCCGGGGCGCCAGCCCAGCGCGAGCCTGCCGAGGACCACGAGCGCGAGACCGATCACCGAGGCCGCCACGTCCGCCAGGCCGCGTCCGCCGAGCACCGACAGGGCGCGGATCGGCAAGGAGCGCAACCGATCCGTGACGGACGTCGCCGCGTCGCCGGCCACCGCGATCATGGTCGTCTCCAGGCCGAAGAGCATCGTGACCGCAAGGATCCCGGGCACCGCGAGCTGCAGGTAGGAGCGGGTTCCGCCGGCGATGGCGCCCCCGAGCAGCCCGGTCATGAGCAGCAGGACCAGCAGCGGGAAGGCGGCGGTCAGGAGGAAGGCCCCGGGCTGGGCGCGCCAGTGGCGGGCGGTGCGCCCGGCCAGCAGGGTGGACTCGTGGACGAGGCTGGTCATGCCGTCACCTCCGTCGCGGTGAGGGTGAGATAGACGTCCTCGAGGCTCGGTTCGCGCAGCTCCATCCTGGGTCGCCCGCCAGGCGCCGGATCTCGCCGATGGTGCCGGCCGCGACGACCCGCCCCTGGCGCAGGATGACGACGTCGTCGGCGAGGGCGTCGGCCTCCTCGAGGTGCTGCGTCGTGAGCAGGATCGTCGTGCCCGCGTCGGCGAGGGCGCGCAGGTCGTGCCACAGGTCGCGCCGGGCCCGCGGGTCGAGGCCGGTGCTGGGCTCGTCGACGAAGAGCACGGTGGGGTCGTCCACCAGGGCCGCCGCGAGGTCGAGCTTGCGACGCATCCCGCCGGAGTAGGTCCGCACCGGCCGGCCCGCCGCGTCGCTCAGGCCGAACCGCTCGAGCAGCTCGCCGACGCGGGCGGTCGCCGACGCCTTGTCCCGGCCGCGGAGCCGGGCGAAGAGCACGAGGTTGTCCCTGCCGCTGAGTCTTTCGTCGACCGAGGCGGCCTGTCCGACCAGGGCCGTGTGCCGGCGGACGGCGTCCGGCTGGGTCACCACGTCGTGCCCGGCGATGCTGGCGATGCCCGACGTCGGCCTGGTGAGGGTGCTGAGCATGCGCACCAGCGTCGTCTTGCCGGCGCCGTTGTGGCCGAGGAGGGCGCACACGCGCCCTCGCCGGACCGTGAGGGTCACGCCGTCGACCACGGCGGTTCCGTCATACGTCCTGGTCAGGTCCTGCGTGCAGATGGTGGGATCCATGGCTGCCGACCACTCCTTCGTACGTTGTACGTTTATCGTACAACGTACGAACACCATGGGCTGCCAGGATGTTCCCCATGCCCAGGAAGGCCACCCGCCCCGGAGACCCCACAGCCCTGCTCGCGCTCCTGTGGGCGTCCGACCAGCCCCCGGGGCGGGGCGCGACCTCGGTGCCGGCGATCACCGACGCGGCCCTGGCGATCGCGGACGAGAGCGGCCTCGACGCCGTCACGATGCGCAGCGTCGCCGACCGGCTGGGCGTGGGGGCGATGACGCTCTACGGCTACGTGCCCGGACGGGCCGAGCTCGTGGAGCTGATGGTCGACCGCCTGGCGGCGCGGACGTATGCCGGGCAGCGCGCGCCCGCCGACGTCGGCGACTGGCGCGAGGCGGCGCGACACATCGCTCGTCGCACCTACGAGCACGCGCTGGCCCACCCGTGGTCGGTCGACGTCACGCCCGCGCGTCCCGTGCTGGGGCCCGGGGTCCTCGTGAAGTACGACCAGGAGCTGGCGGCCCTGGACGGGATCGGGCTGAGCGACGTCGCCATGGATCGGCTGCTCTCCTCGATCACGAATCTCGCCGCGGGTGCTGCCCGCTGGCAGATCGGCATGCAGCGCACGCGCGCGGCCAGCGGCCTGACCGACGAGCAGTGGTGGGAGCGCATGGGCCCCGCGCTCGCGGAGGCCATGGGTGACCTGCGGGTCCCGGTGGCCGACCGGGTGGGCTCGGCGGCGGCCAATGCCGGCGACCCCACGGGCTCGCTCACGTTCGCGCTCGAGGCGCTGCTCGACGGGGTGGCCCAGCAGCTCCCGCGTTGACCGGTCTGGGGCGACCCGAGATCGGGGCTGCTTCTGGTGGTCATGACCACCAGGAGTGGCCCCGATCTGCCGGTGCAGGGTCGTCGCCTGCACGGAGCCGGTGACGGTGGAGCCGGGGGCGGCGCGACGCGATCGAGGGCGCTGGTAGGTTGCTAGCATGACAGCGAGCCGTACGACGAAGAGCCAGTTCAACGTCTACCTGCCCCCCGAGCTGGTGCGTGAGGTCAAGCACCACGCGATCGACGACGGCGTCAGCCTGAGCCGGCTCGTGGAGGCCGCGCTGCGCGAGCACCTGTCCTGGCACACCGGGTCCGACTCGGGCTCCTCCGCGGGGGGCTCCGGCCCCGGGGCCGGACGCCCGGCGTACGCCTGATGACCTCCGAGAGCCTCTGGCGGGACCCGGACTTCGTCCGCTACTGGGCGTCCCGCGCGGTGTCCATGCTGGGCTCGGCGATCACCTACGTCGCCCTGCCGGTGCTCGTCTATCGCCTCACCGGGTCGGCGACCTGGACGGGCGTGGTGACCGCGATGGACACGCTGCCCTTCGTGTTCTTCGGGCTGCTCGGAGGGGCCCTCGGGGACCGGCTCGACCGGCGCGCGCTCATGGTCGGCGCCGACGTCGTGGCGGCGCTCGCCATCGGCTCGATCGTCGTCGCCCACCTGCTCGGGCACCTGTCGATCGCGCACCTGCTCGTGGCGGCCTTCCTGTCCGCTTCTGCCGCAACGATCTTCGACGGCGCCAACTGGGGTGCCCTGCCGACGCTGGTGGGGCGGGCGCGGCTGCCGGAGGCGAACGCCAAGGTCTACGGCACCGTGTCGGTCTTCGACGCGGCCGGTCCAGCGGTCGTCGGTCTGCTGCTCGCCGTGGTCGAGCCCGGCACCCTGCTCATCGTCGACGCCGCCAGCTTTGCCGCGAGCGCCCTGCTGATCCGGGGCATCTCGCGCGCGCTGTCACCGTCACGGCCCGGTGGCCGGGTGGGAGTGCGGCAGCTCGGCCGCGACGTGGGGGAAGGGCTGGCCTACCTGGCCCGCCATCCTCTGCTGCGGCCCATGACGATCGTCGCGATCTTCGGATCCGCCGGTGCCGCAAGCATCCTCGCCGTGACGGTGGTGTGGTGCGACCGGGTGCTCGGCATCGGGACGTCGGGGTGGAGGTTCGGACTCCTGTATGCCGCATGGGGGCTCGGCGCGCTCCTGTCGTCCTTGGTGCTGGCCCGGGCCATGGGCGCGCTCGGCGCCATCCGGCTGACGCGGCGCCTGCTCCCCGTGGTGACGCTGCTGGCCCTCGTGCTCGCGTCGGTCGACCGGTTCGCGCTCGCGGTGCCGATCCTGCTGTCCTACGTGGGGATCCACACGCTGCAGTACACCTCGGTCGTGACCTGGCGGCAGCAGGTGATCCCCGACGAGCTCCTGTCCCGCGTCTCGAGCGCGGCACGGCTGATCGGCTGGGGAGCGGCGGCGTCGGTTGGCGCCCTCGTGGCCGGCCCGGTCGCCCAGCACTGGGGCGTGCGGACCGCGATCCTCCTCGCGGCGAGCCTGCACGCCTGCGGCGCCGCCCTCACGTGGGTGCCGGCACTGCGGCGGGCCGAGCCGGCGAGCAGCGCGACGCCGGCCTAGGCACGACACCGGCCGGGCCGGTCTGCTCGGCTCGTTCGTCGCGTGCGGGCCCAGGCGCCTGGCATCCGTGCGCTGGGAGCTCACAAAAGTGGCTCTTCTGACGCTTCCG
>NZ_DLOE01000053.1:0-9507 GCF_002479615.1 Arsenicicoccus sp. UBA7492
ACTCCCCTTAGGAACTCATCCACCCGGGTTGGCACGCCAGGCCGACAGACCTACCTCAGGTAGTCACATCGGCCCGGGTTGGCACGCCAGGCCGATAGACCTACCCCCGGTAAAGGCATCGACCGGCCTTTGTTCGCCAGGCTGATGGACTCGAGCCCGGCTGATGTGTCCGGGCCCGGCCCAGACGGATCCGAGGGGGTGGCATCGACGCGAGGACGACGTGATGTCAGAATGTCAGAGCAAAGTCGCCATACGGCCAGCTCGACTCGACCCGACCGACCAAGGAGCGCATCGATGAGGATCGCCACCGCCCCCTGCAACTGGAACAACGGGGACATCCCGGACTTCCGGCCCTACACCGCGCCCGGCCAGATGATGGACGAGATGGTCGAGGCGGGCTACGTCGCGACGGAGTGGGGCCCCGGTATGCCGGACGACCCCGCCGTCGTGCGCTCGGAGATGTCACGGCGGGGGCTGGAGATGGTGGGGGCGTTCGTGCGCCTGGGCTACCGCGATCGCGAGCGCTGGGACGAGGCCGACGCCGCGGCCCTGGCCGTGGCCGAGCGCGTCAAGGCCGCCGGCGGATCGATCCTGGTGGCGGCCGAGCTCGGCGACGACCGCCGGGACGCCGAGGCCGGTCACGTCGACGAGGCTCGCGGCCTGACGGACGAGCAGTGGCGCAACCTCGCCGACGGCCTCGCCCACCTCGCGGATCTGCTCGAGCCCATGGGCATGCGCGTCGTCCTGCACAACCACGTCGGCACCTATGTCGAGACCGCCGCCGAGACGCGCCGCTTCCTCGACGAGACGGACCCCGCCAAGGTCGGCTGGTGCCTCGACGTGGGCCACCTCAAGTACGGCGGCGGCGACGCCCTCGACTTCCTGCCCACCTATGGCGACCGCGTCGCGCACGTCCACCTCAAGGACGTCGACCCCGAGGTGCTGCGCCGCGCCCAGGACGAGCAGTGGAGCTTCGGCGACGCGCTGCGCGGCATCATCTTCCCCGAGCTCGGGGACGGCCTCGTCGACATCGCGGGGGTCGTGCGGTGGCTCGGCGACCACGGCTACGACGGGTGGATCGTGCTGGAGCAGGACACCACGCACAAGCACCCCAAGGACGCGGCCCGCATCAACCGGGAGTATGTCGAGAAGCTCCTCGCCTGACCCCCGCCACCAGTCCGGTCACCCCCACCCCCGCCGTTGGTCACCCATGGCGTCAGGGGCTCCCCCAACCCCGACCGTTGGCCCCAATGGCGTCAAAGGTTCCCCGAACCCCGATCGTTGGTCACCAATGGCGTCAGGGCGGCCCTGTTGAACGATCCACAACGCCAATGGTGACCAATGGCGGAGGGCGAGCGAAGATCGGGGCCACTTCTGGTTGCCCTGACCACCAGAACCCGCCCCGATCTCGGTCCCGCTCCCTTGCGCGGGGCCACCCCATCGCTGGGAGGTTCGGTGCTGCCCTGGCGACACCGAACCTCCCCAGTGCCGGGGCGTTCAGGGGTTCCCGAGGACGGGCCGCCAGAGTGGTCACAGATCCGACATCAGCGGCCGTCGGGTGTCGGATCTGTGACCACTCTGGCGCTCTAGCCCTGCGGCGCTCTAGCCCTGCGGCGCCCTGGCCCTGCGGCGCTCTATCCCTGCGGTGCTCGTGCTCGTGTCGCGCGACGGGATCCCGCACCGCGCGAGGCGCCCGGCCCCGCGTGGGGTCGGGCGCCTCGGCATACGGCACTCGGGGCACGATCAGCCGGCCTTGGTCCCATCAGCCTGCTGGACGAGGGCCGGCGGATGCCCCGCCCCCGGTAGGTCAGTCGTTCTGGGGGAAGCCGAGGTTGAGGCCGCCGTGCGACGGGTCGAGCCAGCGCGCCGTGACGGCCTTGGTCTTGGTGAAGAAGTGGACGCCCTCCATCCCGTGCGCGTGCGTGTCGCCAAAGAGCGAGTTCTTCCACCCGCCGAAGGAGTAGTAGGCCATCGGCGTCGGGATCGGCACGTTGATGCCGACCATCCCGACCTGCACCTCGTTCTGGAAGCGACGCGCGGCGCCCCCGTCGTTGGTGAAGATCGTCGTGCCGTTGCCGAACGGGTTGTCGTTGATGAGCTGCAGGCCCTCGTCATACGACTCGATCCGCACGACCGACAGCACGGGGCCGAAGATCTCGTCGGTGTAGATCGACATCGACGGCGTGACCTTGTCGAACAGCGTCGGCAGCAGGAAGAACCCGTCCTTGCTCCCGCCGACCCACTCGCCGTCCCGCCCGTCGACGACGAGCTCGGCGCCCTCGGCGACCCCCGCGTCGACGTAGCCGCGGACCTTGTCGAGGTGCGCCTTGGTGACCAGGGGCCCCATGTCGACGCCCTCGCCGTTGCCCTCACCCGTCGTGAGGGTGGCCATGCGCTCCTTGATCTTGGCGATGAGCTCGTCCGCGACCGAGTCGACGGCCAGCAGCGCCGAGATCGCCATGCAGCGCTCGCCGGCCGCGCCGAACCCTGCGTTGACCGCAGCGTCCGCGGCCAGGTCGAGGTCGGCGTCGGGCAGGACGAGCATGTGGTTCTTGGCGCCGCCGAGGGCCTGGACGCGCTTGCCCGCCGCGACGCCGCGCTCGTAGACGTAGCGCGCGATCGGCGTCGACCCGACGAACGAGATCGACTTCACGTCGGTGTTGTCGAGCAGCGCGTCGACGGCCTCCTTGTCGCCGTGGACGACGTTCATGACGTGGTCGGGCAGGCCGGCCTCGCGCCACAGGTCGGCGATGAGCCCGGTGGCGGTCGGGTCCTTCTCGGAGGGCTTGATCACGACGGCGTTGCCGCAGGCGATCGCGACGGGCACGAACCACAGCGGCACCATCGCCGGGAAGTTGAACGGGCTGATGACGCCGACGACGCCGAGCGGCTGCAGGATCGAGTAGGCGTCGATCTTGGTCGAGACGTTCTCGGAGTAGCCGCCCTTCATGATGTGGCCGATGCCGCAGGCGAACTCGACGACCTCGAGGCCGCGGTTGATCTCGCCGACGGCGTCCGGATAGGTCTTGCCGTGCTCGGCGACGATGGCCTTGGCGATCTCGCCCTTGCGCGACTCCAGCAGCTCGCGGAAGGCGAACAGCACGCGGGTGCGCTTGGCGATGGAGGTCTGGCCCCACTCCTTGGCGGCCTCGGCGGCCTGGGCGACGACCTCGTCGACGAGCGCCTTGCTGGCCAGGTCGAGGGTGCCGGTGACCTCGCCGGTGGCGGGGTTGTAGACCTCGGAGGTGCGCTCGGCCGTGCCCTCCCACGAGGAGTGGCCGATGAGGTGGGTGATGCGCGTGGTCATGGGAGTGGTCCTTTGCTCGATGCCGTATGACGGGAAGCTGGGTGCGGGGTGCAGACCCGCCGGGGGTAAAGGCATCAGCCTGGCGAACGAAGGCCGGTCGATGCCTTTACCGGGGGTAGGTCAGGAGTAGGGGAGGCGGGGGTCGACGGACTGGGCGTCCCAGGTGCCGCGCACCCAGGCGTGGGAGGGGTCGTCGCAGATGAGCCAGGCGCGCTCGTCGCCGGGCCCGGCCATGACGTTGAGGTAGTACATGTCGTAGCCGGTCGGTGCCATCGCCGGCCCGTGCCAGCCGTGCGGCACGAGCACCACGTCGCCGGAGCGGACCTCCGCCAGCACGTCGATGGGGCGGTCGTCGGTGCCGTAGACGCGCTGGTAGCCGATCGGGTCCGGAGCGCCTGCGCCCCCGTCACGGCCCCGGCCGCCGCCACGCTCGGTCTGCATCTCGAAGTAGTAGATCTCCTCGAGCGCCGTCTCCTCGCCCGAGCGTTCCTCGTCGTGCTTGTGCGGCGGGTAGGACGACCAGTTGCCGGCGGGCGTGACGACCTCGCAGGCGATGATCGAGTCGGCGTCCAGGACGTCCGGGGTGCCGAAGTTCTGCACCTGACGGCTGGCCTGCCCGGCCCCGCGCAGCTCGACCGGGATGTCGGCCTTGCGGAGATGCTTCACGGGGAACGACGTCCGCGCGGTCGCGTGGCACAGGGCGATCCGCCCACCCTGCGGCGCGGTGACGGTGAAGGTGGCCTCGCGCCCGACATACAGGCAGTCCGCCGGTCCGGCGAAGACCGAGGGTCGACCCTCCAGCTCGTATGCCGAACCTCCCGTCTCGACGACCGCCGCCTCGCAGGCGAGCGGCACGACGACGAACTCGTGCTCGCCGGTGGCGACCTCGCGGGACTCGCCGGGCTCGAGGTCGGCGACGAGCAGACCCGTGTGCGTCCAGCCGGGGTCGCCCGGTCGGATCCGCACGTGGTAGTCGTCGTCACCGGTGGTGGTGGCGGGCTTGAACCAGTCGCTCATCGTGCTCCTCCAGTGAGTGCGTGCCTGCCGGGGACAGGGTTGCTTCCAGGGGCGGGGTGGCTGCCAGGGGCCAGGTGGCTGCGGGCGGGGTCGCCGTGAACGAGGTGCGCGGCGACGTCGACCGCGGCGGCGACGTCCCCGTCGGGTGGGTAGAGCAGGGCGCGGCCCACGACGAGGCCGGCCGCGCTGGGGCAGGTGAGGGCGTCCGCCCAGGTGGCGTAGGTCTGCTCGGGGTCGGCGGTGGGGTCACCGCCGAGGAGCAGCGCCGGCATGGTCGAGGCGTCCAGGACGCGGGCCATGTCGTCGACGACCGGCAGCTTGAGCCAGGTGCGGGCACTCGTGGCGCCCAGACCCGCGGCGACGTGGACGGACCGGATCACCGAGTCGGGGTCGAGGTGGTTGACCACCCGCCCGTCCGCGCCCCGCGAGGACCAGAACGGCTCGACCATCGCCATGAGCCCGGCGTGGGCGAGCTCCGTCACGGCGCGGGCGCTGGCCGCGAGGGTCGCCGCCGTGCCGTCGTCGGCGAGGTCGACGCGGGTCAGCATCTTGCCGCCGTCCAGCCCGCGCCGGGCCAGGTCGGCGGCGGCGTAGGCCGTGAACCGGTCGTCGAGCTCGAACGACGCGCCTTGCAGGCCACCGCGGTTCATGGAGCCGACGACGACCACGTCGTCGAGCAGACCGAGCAGGAGGAGGTCCTCGAGGACGTCGGGGGTGCCGAGCACGCCGTCGACGCCGGGACGTGACAGGGCCGTGGCGAGACGCTCCAGCGTGTCGGAGCGGCTGGCCATCGCCATACCGTCGTCGCGGACCCCGAGGGCGCCGCGAGCCGGGTGGTCGCAGGCGACCAGGAGCAGGCGGCCGTCGTCCCCGACGAGGGGGCGGCGCCGGCGGGCGGCCCACAGGTGGTCGATGCGCTCGGGCTCGCGCAGGCGGGTCGTGGTGAGGGCGCGGACGTCGACGCTGACGCGGTCCATCACTGGCCTCCTCGGCGTTCGGCGAGCAGCTGCTCGACCTCGGCGGGCGTGGGCATGGCGGTGGAGCACTCGAGCCGTCCGACGACGAGGGCGCCCGCGGCGTTGGCGAACCGCAGGATGCGCTCGAGCCCCCAGCCCTGGAGCAGGCCGTGGCAGAAGGCGCCCCCGAAGGCGTCGCCGGCCCCGAGCCCGTTGACCACGTCCATGAGGATCGGCGGGACCTCGACGCGCTCGTCGCGGGTCTTGGCCAGCACGCCCTTGGGGCCCTGCTTGACGACGGCGAGCTCGATGCCGCGCTCGAGCAGGGCGTCCGCGGCGCGCTCGGGGTCCTCCTCGCCGACCGCGACCCGGCACTCCTCGCGGTTGCCGACGGCGACGGTGCAGCGGTCGAGCACGGCCTCGACCTCGCGCGTGGCGGTGGCCTCGTCGGGCCAGAACATCGGGCGGTAGTCGAGGTCGAGCACGGTGTGGGTGCGCCGGTCGCGGGCGGCCCAGGCGGCGTGGTGGGCGTCGCGGCTCTGCTCGTGCGACAGCCCGGTCACCGTGGCCCAGAAGATGCGCGCGTCCGTGATGGCGTCGAGCGGCATCTCGTCGGCCTGCATCACGAGGTCCGGCGCCTGGGGGTAGCGGTAGAAGTAGAGCGGGAAGTCGTCCGGCGGGAACATCTCGCAGAAGGTCACCGGGGTCGGCAGGCCCTCGACGGGGGTGACGAAGCGATCGTCGACGCCGAGGCGCAGCAGCTCGCGGTGCACGAACCGCCCGAAGGGGTCGTCCCCGGTGCGGGTGATGACGGCGGAGCGGTGGCCGTGCCGGGCGCCGGCCACGGCCACGTTGGTGGCGCTGCCGCCGAGGAACTTGCCGAACGTCTCGACGTCCTCCAGCCCCACCCCGATCTGGTGGGGATAGATGTCGATGCCGACCCGTCCGATGGTCAGCACGTCGAACGGCTCGGGCCCGTCGGCCCGCTGGGGCCGCTCGGCGCTCGTCGCGTCGGAGGGTGCGTCAGCCATCACAATCCCTTGTGCGTCGGTGTCACGTCGGTGGGAACACGCCCAGCCTGCCTCAGCGCTCGCAACCCTGTCAAGGTTTGTTAGGACAAACGGACTTTAGTGAGTTGGTGACACTTTGACATATTGCTAATACCATCACGGACTGTGACCATTCAGCTCCCCGTGATGATCGACCGCACGAGCCCGGTGCCGTTGTACCACCAGCTCGCGCAACAGCTCACGGCGGCGATCGAGGGTGGCGCGCTCAAGCCCGGCGACGCGTTCGAGAACGAGCTGTCCCTCGCCGAGCGCCTCGACCTGTCCCGCCCCACGGTGCGCCGCGCCATCGGCGAGATGGTCGCCCGCGGCCTGCTGGTGCGCCGCCGCGGCATCGGCACGACGGTGGCCAACGAGGTCATCCACCGCCGTGACGAGCTCACCTCCCTCTACGAGGACCTCCAGCGCTCCGGCCGGGCCCCGATCACCAAGGTGCTCTCGTATGACGCAGAGGCCTACAGCGAGCGCGCGGCCGAGGCACTCGGCCTGCCCTCCGACACGCCCATGCTCTCCATCGAGCGGCTGCGCTATGCCGGCGACATCCCCCTGGCGCTGCTCCACAACTGGCTGCCGCCGCGCTTCGCCGACATCACCGAGGCCGAGCTGACCGAGCACAGCCTCTACGAGCTGCTGCGCGACCGCGGCGCCAAGATGGTCGTCGCCCAGCAGACCATCGGCGCCCGCTCCCCCGGTGGCCGCGAGCGCAAGCTGCTCGAGCTCGCCAAGTCCGACCCCCTGCTCACCATGACCCGCAAGGCGTATGCCGGCGACGGCGTGGCCGTGGAGTTCGGCGACCACTGCTACCGCGCCGACCAGTACGCCTTCGACATCACCGTGCACGAACGCTGACCCGCGGGGCCGCACCTCAGGATCGCGCTCGCGTCGACCTGTGTGCCACCGTCACGGTGACGGCGAGGTCGTCACACTCACGCCTCGTCCGGACCGCGTCGACCACCGCGGCCTCGACCTGATCGAGGCGCTCGGCCTGGGTGAACGCACCCGGCACCTCAGGCACCTCGACCGCCCACCAGGCGCCGGACCTGGATACTTCTGCGGTCACCTCCATGACCTGGCTCCCGTCTGATCGAAGACCGGATGAGCGGGTGGCTCGCCCCCCTCACGTCCGATGTCAGAGACTCACGACTACTGCTGCAACGATGGAACAGGTGATCGTGCCGCACATGACTGTTTTGGACCGCCGTGCAGTCGCGGGGTCATCCTCGGCATCCCCCGCCAACAGCTCGCCCATGATCAAGGCTGGTCTCCCACCACTGAGGACAATCAGGCAGACGGAGAGGTCGGTGGCCTCACCCGGAGCATCGACGCATTGTCGGAGGGATCGGCGGAGTTGCGGATCGCAGCAGCGACGAAGAGCAGAACGAGACCGGCCACGCCTATGATCCGCGAACCACCATCTTGTAGCGTCCTGCGGTCCAAAGATCATGCGCAGTGAATAGCAAAGCTCCCCAAGACGAACCCTGGCGGGGTGTCGCGCCTGACGACAATCTTCAGTCATGGGCCCCGTTGCTGAGGGTCGATGACGTCGTCTGCCACGACCCGAGTTTGGTCATTTCGTTAGTGCGTGAGCCCGCCCCGGTGGATGGCCTTGAGGATGGCCTGCTTGTCGGCGGGGATCTGGGGCGGGAAGATCTGGCTGGTGGCGTTGATCGCGATGGTGGCTGAGCGCAGCGGGCGGAGCTGGCGGACGACGTTGCGGATGGTCAAGCCGGTGCGGTTCTGGACCTCGCGTGACACCGCCAGGGCGGTGAAGACGATGGTCAGGTGCGCCTCGATCGCGTCACGTTTCCGGGCGAACAGCGGCCGGGCCTTGAGGTATGTCTTGGACATCCGGAACGAGGCCTCGACGTGCCACAGGTCGTGGTAGGAGGAGATCACCTCGCCGGCAGGCATGACCGTGGCAGGGATGTTGGTGACGTAGCCCTTCAGCCCGACCAGCCGCCGGGCTCTGGCCAGGGACGCCTCGTCGAGCACGGTGGCCCCGCCGTTCTTCTTCACGAATCGTGGCGTGCGGGCGGCCTTCTCCCCGGCGATGACGGCCTTGGCCCGGTTCTCCTGCAGGGTGAGGGTCTTGTGGTCGCGCGCGGCACGCTTGGCCGAATAGGCCCACACCGCCCGCCAGGAGGCCGCGTGCTCGTCGGGGTCCCACGAGGGCTCGGCGCGGACCTTGACATCGTTGTCGCTGTTGCGGCCGGTTCGCGGCGTGGTGGTGTCGATGACCTGCCCGTCGGTGAACGCGTCCCCGTGCCAGTGGAAGTGGGAGGCGAGGTCGATCGGGGCCTTGGTCACCCGGGAGCCGACGATGAACCGTAGGTTGGCCTCGTCGAGCTGGCGCAGGTTGGTCGCCGAGAGCATCCCGGCGTCGGCGACCACGACCATGTCAGCCAGGTCGTGCCGGGCCTGGAACGCCTCGATGATCGGCACGATCGTGGAGGTCTCGGCTTTGTTGCCCTCGAAGCAGCCGATCTCCAGCGGGAAGCCGTTGCGGTCGACCAGCAGCCCGACGACGATCTGCGGGTCGACCCGGCGTTCCTTGGAGAAGCCGACCTTGCGCAGGTCGTCCTCCTTCTCGGCCTCGAAGTACAAGGTGGTGACGTCGTACATGACCAGCGAGACGTCACCGCTGGTCATGTACGACTGCTCGAAGCAGGCCGTGGCGACCTGGTCGCGGTATCCGCGTTCCTTGGCGCGGGTCAGGGTGCGCCCCATCGTCTTGTAGCTGGCAGCCTCCTGACCCAGATCGGCCAGCACCCGGGCGGCGTCCAGCAGCGAGGTCGGCTCCACGACCCGGGCCAGCACCAGGGCGGCAAACACCTCGTCCTCGAGCACGCCGAACCCCAGCTGGGCGTACACCGCGGCGAGGGCCTCGAACAGCACCCGGCTGTCCGTACCCACCACCCGCCCCGGACCGGTGCGTACCGCCAGCCCAGACGCAGGCGACGGGTTGAGCAGCGCCGGCTCAGGAGCCGGCGCCACCAGCGCCGCCGAGGGCGGGCTCGGTTCCACCCCCAGCTCCAGGACGCCCTGGTCGCGGTCATCCAGCAGCTCACCGGCCCGGGCCAGCAGCACCCCGAGCTCGGCCTCGGTGTGCGCCGAACCGACGTGCTTGAGGATCCGCTGACGCCCAGCGGCGTACTCGGCG
>NZ_DLOE01000055.1:0-8063 GCF_002479615.1 Arsenicicoccus sp. UBA7492
CATCGGTGGATCGAGGCTAAAGAGCCACACCCACGTGTCGGTCCAGGGCCGATGGGGTGAGTACCGCTTCGCAGTTGGCCCGATCGATACGCGCCGGTCACCTCGGTGCGAGAGCCTGTGCGGGTGGGCCGGTCGGTCCTCGTGCAGGCGTCTCGGCTCACCGGCGCAGCCGCACCTCATCCTGAAGAAGACGGGCATGACAGACGTGATCGACTCGCGCGGCAAGCATCGCGCCGTGAGCGGCTCTACTCGCCCGCGCCCTCGTCTGCTCACGGACCCCGAACTCCACGCCTACACGCCCACGCTGTGGACCAGGGTGCGCAGCGTCGCGGCGGCGACGGTGATCGCCGACGTGACCGCCTGCCTGCTCGCCTGGCTGCTGACGGGCATCGACGCCCGTCCCGCGCTGCTGATGACGGCGATCGTCGTGGCGCTCTTTGCGGGCAGCAAGCTCTATGACTCGCGGCTCAACCTCTCCGCCCTGGACGACCTGCCCGCCGTCGCCGGCCGCTGGATCATCGCGTGCGCCGCCGTCGCCATCGTGGGGGCCGGGGTGGAGAGCCGCCCGATGGCCAACGTCGTCGAGGAGCTGCACGTCCTGGCCTTCCCCCTCGCCCTGCTCGCCCTCGTGCTGATCGGTCGCGCCCTCGTCTACGCCGCCATCCGCTGGGCCCGCCGGACGGGACGCGTGGGGCACCTAGCCCTGATCCTCGGCGCCGGTGTGGTCGGTCACGAGATCGCCCAGCTGCTGCAGGACCACCCGCAGTACGGCCTGCGCCCCTACTGCTTCCTGGACAGCGACCCCAAGGTCGTCGACTCCATTGATGTCCTCCCGGTCCTCGGCGGGCCCGAGGAGCTCGAGCGCACCCTGACAGACAACCGGATCCACGTCGTGATCGTCGCCTTCTCCTCGATGAAGGAGTCGGAGATGGTGCCGCTGATCCGCACTTGCGACCGCCTGGAGTCCGAGCTCTTCGTCGTCCCCCGCCTCTACGAGCTGCACCACGTCGAGGGAGACATGGACACCGTCTGGGGCGTTCCGCTGGTGCGGCTGCGGCGGTCGGCATACCGCTCGCCCATGTGGCGCGTGAAGCGGCTGGGCGACATCGTGCTGTCCGGCCTGGCGCTGGTCGTCCTGTCCATCCCCATGGCGCTGGTCGCGCTAGGTGTTCGGCTCGACGGCGGGCCGGGGATCATCTTCAGGCAGGAGCGGGTGGGGGTCGACGGTCGTCCCGTCACCGTCATGAAGTTCCGCTCCATGCGCCCCGTCAACGAGGCCGAGTCGCAGACCAACTGGAACATCGCCAAGGACAACCGGTTGAGCGCGTTCGGCAAGTTCATCCGCAAGACCTCCCTCGACGAGCTCCCGCAGCTGATCAACATCTTGCGCGGCGACATGAGCGTCGTCGGCCCACGCCCCGAGCGCCCATACTTCGTGGAGCAGTTCCAGCAGATGTACCCCGCCTACGGTGCCCGCCACCGCGTCCCCTGCGGCCTGACCGGCTGGGCAGCCGTCAACGGGCTGCGCGGCGACACGTCGATCGCCGAGCGCGCGCGTTTCGACAACTACTACATCCAGAACTGGTCACTCTGGCTGGACATCAAGATCATCGTGCGCACGGTGGGGTTAGTCATCACCGGGGCAGGTGGCTGAGGTGGCCAGCCGGATTTTTTCAATCTCATGGAGGCGGTTCTGCGTGCTGGTGGCGTCTGTCTTGTTGGTTGTCGCTGTCGTGCTCGCGACAGCGATTCTTCAGCCACGCGGCGACGATCCGGGAGTTTCCGACGCCGTAGCGGTGCTGGGACGGTCAACCCCAGACCGACTTGCCACAGCCCAGGCGATCATGGCGAAGGGGGGCGCCTCCGCCCTCGTCGTTTCCGCATACCCACCCGATCTCGACGGTCAGGTGCCACCGGTGTGTTTAACGCCGCAGCCCTATCCCGTGTACTGCTTCAACCCGGTTCCGGCGACGACGCAAGGTGAGGCCAGATCACTGCGCCGACTCGCTGCAGAGCACCAATGGCGGTCCATCCAGGTGGTGACATTTCGACCGCAAATGGAACGTGCCCGGCTGCTGATCGGTCGATGCTACTCTGGCGAACTTCGGATGGTGGACTCCGGGCAGGAGTTCAACCGGGTCGGCAATCTAGTCTATCAATCGGGCGCCTTCGCGAAAGCAGTTGCCACACCGGGGTGCTGAGACGCCTCCCATCTCCCGAGCACTATGCACGATACCGGCGTCCTGCCCAGCCTCGGCCTCTTGAGCGGGTAATGTGACCACGTGCTCCTTGCCGTCGTGATGCTCGTCACGGGCGTTCTCTCGTACGGCGTCTCAGGCGCGCGGCTGCACGAGGGGTCTCGGGCACCAGGAAGCCCCCTGCGCTCCCGGAGCTGGTGGATCGGGACCGCACTGCAGGGTGCCGGATTCCTCTTCACACTCTTCGCCCGCAGGTTCCTGCCACTGCTGCTGGTGCAAGCCTGCGTCACATCAGCGCTGGCGGTGACCGCGGTGATTCAGCACGTGCAGGGAGTGCGCCGCCTCAGGCTGTCCGACGCCGGGGCCATCGCAGCGGTCATCGGCGGCATTGTCCTGCTGAGCATGGTGACGGTGGCGGGGCCGGTGCCTCCGATCCAGCCACGGTTCCTTTACGTCATCGTCGGATGCGCCCTCATCTGCGCCGCAGGTCTGGCGCTGCCTGCCGGTCCCGCGGCCCATGGCTTGCTCTCAGGTTTTGGGTTCTCATTCTCAGCAATCTGCGCGAGGCTCCTGATGGGTGACCACACTCACCCACTCTGGCGGTTCTGGGAACTGCCCTTGCTTAACTGGATCTCAGGCGTCCTGATCGTCCTCGGCATGGTGCTGGGTCAAGTTCACCTGACCAAAGGTTTGGCGCGAGGGCATGCAGCCCCCGTCCTGGGATGCAACTACGGCATGGCAACGGTGTTCCCGGCAGGGTTCGGACTCTTCCTGCTGGACGAGCACACGCGCCCGGGATCATGGCTGCAGGTCGTGCTCGGGATGGGTCTCGCGCTAGTGGGAGCGTTCTGGCTGCTGCGCTCAGAGGATGACGCGGGCGCGCTGAACAGCAGCGACGCGCACGTGTGATGCCTCAGCGGCGGCGCTGGCAGCGGCCGCACCAGTAGAGGGTGCGCCCTGCGACCCTGGCCGTGCGGATGCGACTGCCGCAGGTCGGGCAGGGCTCGCCCGCGCGCTTGTAGGTCGCGAACTCCCGCGGGAAGGTCGTGCCCAGCGAGCGGCCGGTGATCACCGGTGGCTCCTCGCCCGCGGCGAGCCGCCGCTCGGCCTCCTCCACCTGCGGCTCGAGGGTGAGGATCTGCCCGTACGCCACGCCCAGCGGCAGCAGGCGCACGAGGTCCGCCCAGATGGTGTCCCAGGAGCTCTGGCGCAGCTCGCGCCCCGGGCGGTGGGGGTCGATGCGGTGGCGCCACAGCACCTCGCAGCGATAGACGTTGCCCACCCCGGCGACGACCGCCTGGTCCATGAGCAGCTCGGCGATCGTCTTGCGGCTCCGGGAGATCCGCGCCCACGCCTCGTCCGGGTCGGCGTCGGCGCGCAGGGGATCGGGGCCGAGCCGGTCGAGGACCGAGTGCGCCTCCTGCGGCGTGATCAGCGCGCACACCATCGGCCCGCGCAGGTCGGCCACGTGCGTGTCCGACGCGAGCCTCAACCTCACCTCTCCCTGCACCGGGACGTCCTCAGGCCGTATGCCGTCCGCCAACGGCGTCACCGCGAAGTTGCCGATGAGGCCGAGGTGCACGTGCAGCCAGCGGTCCCCGTCGACCTCCACCAGCAGGTGCTTGCCGGCGGCCTGCGCACCGATCAGCACCTCGCCGTCCAGCTGCGCGGCCGAGTCGGCGAACCTCCCCTGCGGGCTGCTCCCCCTGACGGGCTTTCCGGCATACGCCCGGTTGAGCCGCCCGGCCAGGGCGTGGATGGTGTGACCCTCCGGCACCTCAGCTGGCCTTCTTGGTGGTCCGCTTGGCCGTGGACTTCTTGGCGGCGGCCTTCTTCGTGGTGGAGCTCGCGGACTTCTTGGCGGGGGCCTTGCGCGCGGTCGCCTTCTTGGCCGCGGGCTGGTCGTCCTCGGCGTCGTCGTCCTCGGTGTCGGCGCCGTCGTCCGACCCCGAGCCCTCCTGCCCCGCACCGGAGTCCGCGGAGGTGTCCTCGCCCCGCGCCGCCTTGGCCCGGTCGACCGAGCGCTGCAGCGCCGCGAGCAGGTCGACCACGTCGCCGCCCTCGTCGTCGTCCTTGGCCTTGGGTGCGGCCTTGACGTCACCACCGGCGAGCTTGCGCTCCACCAGGGCCTGCACGGCCTGCTGGTAGTCGTCCTCGTAGTCGTTGGGCTCGAAGTCGTCGACCATCGACTCGATGAGCAGGTCCGCCATCTTGACCTCCCGCTCGTTGGGCTCCGGGATGTCGTCGAGCACGTCGAAGGACGGCTTGCGCACCTCGTCCGGCCACAGCATCGTCTGCAGCACGATCACGTCGTCCTTGACCCGCAGCACCGCCATGGACAGGCGTGTGCGGACGGCGACGGTGACCACCGCCATACGATCCGTGGAGCGCAGGGCCTCGCGCAGCAGGGCATAGGGCTTGACCGCGCTCTTGTCGGGCTCGAGGTAGTAGGACTTGTCCAGCAGCAGGGGGTCGATCTGGTCGGCGGGCACGAACTTCTCGACCGAGATCTCCTTGGTGCTCTTGGAGTCCAGCGACGCGAGGTCCTCGTCGGTGATCATCACCATCTTGCCGTCGGGCGACTCGTAGCCCTTGGCGATCTCGGCGAACGGCACCTCCTCGCCGTCGGCCGCGGCGACCTTCTTGTACTTGATCCGCGAGCCGTCGCTCTTGCGGACCTGGTGGAACTGCAGGTCGTGGTTCTCGGTCGCGGTGAAGAGCCGCACCGGCACGGTGACGAGGCCGAACGAGACCGCGCCCTTCCAGATTGCTCGCATGACCTGCTCCTTCGTCGCTGGTTAGCCCGCGATGGCACATACCCATCAGTCAGGATGAGGTATGCGTCCGATGCTCGCCACCCCCACCACCCAGGTGCCGCAGGGCGACGGGTGGGTGCACGAGGTCAAGTGGGACGGCATGCGGATCCTCGCCGACCGCTCACCCACGGGCCTGCGGCTGCGCGCCCGGTCCGGCGCCGACGCGACCGTGCGGTTCCCCGAGCTCGCCGGGCTGACCCGTGCCGGGGAGGACCTGCTGCTGGACGGCGAGGTGATCGCGCTGCAGGGCGGGGTGCCGTCGTTCGCCGCGCTGAGCGAGCGCATCCACGTCTCGGACGCGCGGGTGGCGCAGGCCCTGGCGGAGGTGCGACCCGCGACCTTCATGGTGTTCGACCTGCTGCGGTTCGGCGGGCAGGTGCTGATCGACCAGCCCTGGTCCGTGCGGCGCTCGCTGCTCGAGCGGCTCGACCTGGAGTCCTTCGGGGAGGGCGGGACGGCCTGGCGGGTGCCCGACACGTATGACGACGGCCGGCTGCTGCACGACGTGACCCGCCGCCAGGGCCTCGAGGGGGTGGTGTCGAAGCGGCGGGCCTCGGCATACCAGCCTGGCGCCCGCAGCCCCGACTGGCTCAAGCTGCCGCACCGCGCCACCCTGTCCGTCGTGGTCGGCGGATGGCGTCCCGAGACGTCGGGGCGGGACCGCGTCGGCGCGCTGCTCGTCGGGACGCCGGTGGGCGACGGCTCCGGCCTGCTGGAGCTGGACGGGCGCGTGGGCGCGGGGCTCGCCGGTCGTGCGGGGGAGGCGTTGCGGCCGTTGCTCGACGAGCGTGGCTGCGGTGGTGCGCCGTTCGTGGGGGAGGTGCCGCGTGAGGATGCGACCGGTGCGCGCTGGGTCGAGCCGACGCTCGTCGTGGACGTGCAGTCCCTCGGGCGGGCGGGCAACGGCAGGCTGCGGCAGCCGGCCTACCTCGGTGTGCGGACGGACCTGTCACCGGCCGACCTCGTGGCCGATCCCGAGGAGGAGGCCGGCGATGCCTGACCACGTGAGCGTCGAGATCGACGGGCGGACGCTGCGGCTCAGCTCGCTCGACAAGGTGCTGTACCCCGAGACCGGGACCACCAAGGGCGAGGTGCTGCAGTACTACGCGCAGGTCGCGCCGGTCCTGCTCGAGCAGCTGCGCGACCGGGCCGTGACGCGCATCCGGTGGCCGTCGGGGACGGGGGGCGCGTCGTTCTTCGAGAAGAACGTGCCCCACGGCACGCCCCCCTGGGTCCGGACCGTGGTCCTGCCCGCGCCGGGCTCGACCCGCGACCGCGAGACCATCACCTATCCCGTCATCGACTCCGTCGCCGGCCTGACCTGGCTCGCCAACCTCTCCGCGCTCGAGCTGCACGTGCACCAGTGGCGGGTCCGCGCGGACGGCGACCCACTGCCCCCGGACCGGCTCGTCGTCGACCTCGACCCCGGGCTGGGAGCGGGGCTCGCGGAGTGCGCCCAGGTGGCGATGTGGGCGCGAGACATCCTGTGCGACATGGGACTCGACGACCTGTGGCCGGTCACCTCGGGGTCCAAGGGCCTCCAGCTGTATGTCGAGCTCGACGGCACCCACCCCGTCGCCGTGGTGCGCGAGGTCGCCCAGGGACTGGCGGTCGCGCTGGAGGCGGCCCACCCGTCCCTCGTGGTGTCGTCCATGGCCAAGGTCAAGCGCGGGGGCAAGGTGCTCGTCGACTGGAGCCAGAACACCGCCTCCAAGACGACGATCTGCCCCTGGTCGCTGCGCGGGAAGTTCGGTCGCCCGACGGTGGCCGCGCCCCGTGAGTGGTCGGAGCTGGAGGACGCCGTCGCGGGGCGGACGCCCCTGGATCAGCTGAGCCTGGACGAGGCACTGGCCCGCCTCCCCTGACCGCCCCCCGCCGACTGGTCAGTTCCGTACGGGTACCTTCCGTCGACTGGTCAGTTTCGTACGGGTAGGTTCCGTCGACTGGTCAGTTTCGTGCGGGTAGGTTCCGTCGACTGGTCAGTTCCAAGCTCGGGGCCGGCTCACGCGCCGGCCCATGGCCCGGCGAAGGCCCCAGATGACTGGCCCCATGGCATTCCTGTCGTCCTTGGTCGAGACGAAGACCTGGACGCCGGTCGCCTCGATGCGTTCGATGCGTCGCCGGTCTCGCTCAAGCTGCTCCTCCGAGGCGTAGTGCCATTGCCCGTTGTACTCATATCCGACTTTGAACTCTTCCCAATAGAGGTCGAGGAAGGCGACGAAGGCCCCGTCCGCGTCGTAGATGGGTGCGTTGAGAGACGGCTCGGGGAAGCCGGCATCGGCGAGGATCAGTCGTGCTCGCGTCTCCTCCGGGGAGTTTGACCCCTCGCGCACTTCCTCCAGCGCCGCGCGCGCCCGGCGGACTCCTCGCTCCCCCGGCTGGAGGGCGCCACGCAGGAGGGCCTTGGTGCGGCCGGACCGCCACCGGACCACGGAGTCGCCCAAGACGACGAGTTGGAGGGGGCCGAGCTTGTTGGCGAGCTGGGCAAAGACGTGCTCCGGCGCCACCACGGGCACGGTGAGGTTCTGCAGCCGAACGCATGGGGGCGTCCGGGCACGATGATCGGCGACGGTGGGCAGCCGGGTGGGGTGAGCGGCCGACGTGCGCAGGACATGGAGGGGCTCTCGTCGATCGGGGTCCCACGAGGTGGGTCCCCACAGGTCGTTCAGTCGCATCGCGGTCCAGTGACTGAAGCAGACGCCCTCGGGCAGGATGACACTGAGCATCTGGGCATCCTCGAGCACCGTCGTTGGCATATGGGTCGAATAGACGCTCCGATGGGGTCGGGCAAGGGAGCGGAGGTCTCGCTCACTCAGGCCAGCGGCCAGCCCCTGTGATCGAGTGAACGCAGGTAGGCAGGCCAGGCTTGGCGGGAGTGCATGTGGATCCATACTCAGATCTTGTCGTTTGCTCTGATTTGCTCAAGCTCGCAATTGGTTCCTGTGGATAACCGCGGGTCACTATCCACAGGCGCCACCGTGTCGGGAAGTGACCGGTGGGCGGGGGTGGGGTGTCGGGAAGTGACCGGTGGGGGGGGTGGGGTGTGGGG
>NZ_DLOE01000056.1:0-11232 GCF_002479615.1 Arsenicicoccus sp. UBA7492
GAATCGCGGGTCACCCCACACGTCATTGGGAGACACGCCCTAGCGTCGTCGTCATGTCTCCCGTGCAAAGCGCAGCCGTCGGCCTCCTCACCGGACTCGGTCTGATCGTGGCCATCGGCGCCCAGAACGCCTTCGTGCTGCGACAGGGACTGCTCCGGCAGCACGTCGGCGTGATCGTCGCGATCTGCGCGCTGTCCGACGCCGTGCTGATCCTCGCGGGCGTCGCGGGCGTGGGCGCCCTCATCACCTCCCACCCGACCGTCGTCACGCTGGCCCGCTGGGGCGGCGCGATCTTCTTGGTGCAGTTCGGGATCCGCACCGCCCTGGCCGCCCGCCACCCGGGCAGCCTCACCGCCGAGGAGCGCGGCGTCGACGGCCTGCGAGCCGCGGTGATGACCACGGTGGCCTTCACCTGGCTCAACCCGCACGTCTACCTCGACACGGTCGTCATGCTCGGGTCGCTGTCCGCCACGCACGGGCGGGACGGGCGGTGGTGGTTCGGGCTCGGCGCGATGGCCGGGTCGCTGCTGTGGTTCACCGCCCTCGGGTATGGCGCCCGCTGGTTGCGGCCACTGTTCGCCAAGCCCCGGGCGTGGCAGGTCCTGGACCTGGTGATCGCCGTCGTGATGATCGCGCTCGGCGTGAGCCTCGTCGTCGGCGCCTGACCCGTCGCGTCTGCCGTCAGGCCGTCAGCCGTCGTGCCGTGAGGCCGTGAGGCCGTGAGGCCGTCAGCGCAGGAGCCCCTGCTCCCGCGCCACCGCCACGGCGGCCGTCCGCGAGTCCACCCCGAGCTTGTCGAAGACGTGGACCAGGTGGGTCTTGACGGTGGCCTCGCTGATCAGCAGCTCGCGCGCGATCTCGCGGTTGCTGTGGCCCGCCGCGACGCGCGCGAGCACCTGCGCCTCGCGGTCGGACAACGCCGGGCGCGGGTCCCGCATGTGCCCGACCAGCACCTCGGCCGCGCGCGGCGCCAGGACCGTCTCCCCCCGGGCCGCACGCTCGACAGCGGCGACCAGCGTGGCGGGCGGCGTGTCCTTGAGCAGGTAGCCCGCCGCCCCCGCCTCGACCGCGCGGACGATGTCGGCGTCGGTGTCGTAGGTCGTGAGGATCAGCACACGCGGACCGTCCGGGTCGGCGCGCAGCGCGCGGGTGGCGGCGACCCCGTCGAGCCCCGCGCCGAGCTGCAGGTCCATGAGGACGACGTCGGGCCGCCGGGCGCGCGCCACGACGAGCGCCTCCTCGCCGGAGGCGGCCTCGCCCACCACGTCGACCCGGGCGTCGACCGCCAGCAGGGCGCGCAGCCCGGCCCGCACGACCGGGTGGTCGTCGACGACCAGGACGCGCACGGTCATGGCTGCTCCTGCCGGTGAGGGGTCGAGAGGGGGACGGTAGCCGCGATCGCGGTGCCGTCGCCAGGGGCGGTCTCGACGTCGAGCCGCCCGCCCAGCTCGGTGAGGCGCGAGCGCATCGCGCGCAGACCGAATCCCGTGCCTCCCAGCGGCGCCGACGCCAGCCGGGACTCGTCGAAGCCCCTCCCGTCGTCGAGGACGTCCAGCGAGACGGAGGTGTCGGCATACGAGATGGTGACGACGACCCGGGAGGCGCCGGAGTGGAGCCGCACGTTGGCGAGCGCCGACTGTGCCACGCGCAGGAGCGCGACCTCGACCGTGGTCGGGATGGTCCGGGCGTCGCCGTCGACGTGCAGGGTCGTGCGTATGCCGGACTGCGCGCCCAGCCGCTCGAGGAGCCGCCCGATCGCGGCGGGCAACGGCGCCTGCTCCAGCGCGGACGGCGTGAGGGCGGCGACGACGCGGCGGGCCTCCTCGAGGTTGTCGACGGCGGTGGCCTCGATCTGCGCGAGCAGGGGTTCGCGCGAGGCGGGGTCGGCCGCAGCGGCGCGGGACAGCAGCACGATCGAGCTCAGGCCCTGGGCAAGGGTGTCGTGGATGTCGCGGGCGATGCGGGTGCGCTCGGTGGCGACCCCGGCCTCGCGCTGGGTGGCGGCGAGCTCGTCGTGCACGGCCACCAGGTCGTCCTGGGCGGCGACGAGCTGCTCGACGAGGCGCCGGCGGTCCTCGCTCTCTCGGAGCACCCGCAGGTAGGCGGCACCCGTCCCGATCGCGACCAGCGCCCCGAGCACCGGCCCGAGCACCATGCCGGCGCGCAGCGACTCCGGACCGGCCCCGCGCAGCTGCGCGACGACCACCACCACCGTCATCGCGGCGGCCAGCGGGTGGGCGACCAGGGGCGGCAGCACCAGGACGCCGATCAGGATGAACGGGAAGGCCAGCCAGGAGAACTCGGGCGACACCACCAGCACGACCACGGCCCAGAGCCCCACGAGGACGCCCATCCACACCAGCGCCGAGGAGCGCCGTCCGCCTCGCTCCGCCTCGCCGGCAGCGCCAGCGCCAGACGCAGGCGCGGGTGCGGCTCGCCGGGCCAGGCCGGCGCCGACGGCATACCAGCCGAGCAGGACCACCGAGGCGAGGGTGACGAGGGCGGGCGAGGACCCGAGCACCAGGCCGCGCACCGCGGCCACGGCCAGCAGCACCACAACCAGACCGTGCAGCGCCCCCTGGAGGCGCCGCACGGTCGGCGGGTGAGGGTGCGAGGTCATGGCCTCGAGGCTAGCCGTCGCGGCCACCACAGCCGCTCACCGGCGGCCGCGAGGACGGCGGGCACGACCAGCGTGCGGACCAGCAGCGTGTCGATCAGCACGCCGAGCCCGACGATGAGCCCGAGCTGACCGAGGGTGACGAGCGGCAGCACCCCGAGCGCCGCGAACACCGCCGCCAGCACGATCCCCGCGCTGGTGATCACACCTCCGGTCGCGCCGACCGCGCGCACGACGCCCTCGTGGATGCCGTGGTCCTGCGCCTCGTGCAGGGTGCGGTGCGCGAGGAAGATCGTGTAGTCGATCCCGAGCGCGACCAGGAACAGGAAGGACAGCAGCGGCACGAGCACGTCCAGCCCCGGGAAGCCGAAGGCCGTCCGGCCGATCCAGGTCCCGAGCCCGATGGCGGCCAGCGCGCTGATCACGTTGACCCCCAGCAGGATCAGCGGTGCGACGACCGCGCGCAGCAGAGCCACCAGGACGAGCAGCACCACGAGCAGGATGAGCGGGGCCACGAGCGTGAGGTCGTGACGAGCGCCCACCTCGGCGTCAACCTGGCGGGCGGTCTGGCCCCCGACGAGCGCGTCGGACCCGGGCACGGCGTGCACCGCGTCGCGCAGCTCGCGGACGACGTCCTGCGCTGCGGCAGAGTCGGGTTCGGCGCTGCCGACGACCATGGTGCGGGTCCACCCGTCGTGCTCGGCGAGGGGCTGGACGCGGACCACCCCGGCCGCATGCCGGGCCGCCTCGGCCACGCGGGGTGCGGCCTCGGTGCGGCTGACCACCGTCATCGGGGCGCTCTCGCCCTGGGGGTAGTGACGCGCGAGCGTCTGCAGCCCGGCCGAGGACTCGGAGGCGACACGGAACTGCTCGGTCTGCGACAGCCCGACGCGCGTGCCGACGAGCCCGCTCGCCATGACGGCGGCCACGACGAGGCTGACGGCGAGGACCGGCACCGGGCGGGAGGTGACGGCGCGCGCCACGCGGGCCCACGGCCCGGTCGTCGAGGCGTCGGCGTCACCGACGCGAGGGACGAACGGCCAGAACAGCGTCCGCCCGCACATGGCGAGCGCTGCGGGGAGCACCACCAGCGCGAACGCCGCCGCGATCAGGAGACCCGCCGCCGACGTGGGGCCGAGACCCCGCGTGCCGGGCAGCACGGCCAGCACGAGCGTGAGCAGGGACAGGACGACGGTGACGTTGGAGGCGAGCACCGCCGGGCCGGTCGCCACGAGGGCGTCGCGCAGCGCGACCCGGTGGTCGTCGCTGCGACGCAGCTCCTCGCGGTAGCGCGAGATCAGCAGCAGCGCATAGTTGGTCCCGGCGCCGAAGACGAGGACGCTGACGATCCCGCTGTCGAAGCTGAGGCTCCACGCCTGGCCGATCGCCTTGGCCACCACGCCCGCCAGGCCGTCCGCCAGGGCGACGGCCACCAGCGGCACCAGCCACAGCACCGGGGAGCGATAGGTCAGCAGGAGCAGCAGCGCGACGATCCCGATCGTGACGGCGAGCAGGCGCAGGTCGGCGCCGTCGAAGGCGCCCGCCACGTCCGCGCCGAACGCCGGCCCGCCGGTCACCTGGGCCCGCAGCCCCGGTGCCCCAGCGGTCCCCGCCGTCGCGGGTCCGTCCCCCGCCGTCGCCGCTCCATCCCCCGCCGTCGCCGCTCCGGGCCGCGCGATCGCGGCTCGCATCGCCTTGACGTCGGTGGCGATCTCGGTGTTGGGACGGTCCGCGCGCACCGGGATGCTCACCAGCACCGCACGACCGTCCTGCGAGGGGATCGGGCGCGACGCCCGCTGCCCGACGCTGCCCGCCGCGTCAGTGCCCACACGCTGCGCGGCTGCGAGATCGCCCGCTGCGAGCGGGCGCTCGTCATACCGCGTCATCACCACCATCACGGGGCTGAGCTCGCTGCCGGGGAAGCCGGCGAGCAGCGCCGCGGCCCGGGCGGACTCGGAGTCCGGCGGCAGCGTCTCGTCGGCGCGACCGATCTCGGCGCCCCGCAGGGCACCCATGAGGGCCGTGGTGACCAGGACGGCGAGCACGAGGGTGACCCAGGCACCACGGCGGGAGGTCACGGCGTCCGCCAGGCGCCGCCAGGGCCCCCGGCTCGATCCGCCCGAGGGCGCCGGGGTGCGACGCCCCGGGGTCGGCGTCGACGGACGCGTCGCGGTCGGTTCCGGCGACGCGTTCGGGGTCGGGCCCGGCTTGGAGCTCGGGTTCGGGTCGGCGGCATGGCGCTGGGTGCGGGTGTTCATCTGGTCCTCGGACGCTCGGTCTGCGGCGCCGGCGCGGCGCCTCCACCAGCGTCGACCCGGTCCGGGCGCCGGGCATCGGCCGCGGGTGGGGCCGCGACGTCATACCTTTGGTTGACCCCACCGAAGGACGTGACGATGCCCCACACCCCGCCCCTCGACCGCCTGCACGACGTCGACCGCCGAGGCTTCTCCAGCGACAACTACGCCGGCGTGCACCCCGAGGTCCTCGAGGCCCTCGCCACCGTCAACGGCGGGCACGTCGGGTCCTACGGCGCGGACCCCTACACCGAGGCGCTGCAGGACGTCGTCCGCGGTCACTTCGGCGAGAACGCCTCGTGCTGGCCGACGTTCAACGGCACCGGGGCGAACGTCGTTGCGCTGTCGGCGATGACGGACCGCTGGGACTCGGTCATCTGCTCCTCGCACGCCCACATCCACACCGACGAGTGCGGCGCCCCGGAGAAGGTCGCCGGCATCAAGATCGTCGACGTCGAGTCCCCCGACGGGCGCCTCACCCCGGAGCGGATCGACCGCGAGGCCTACGGATTCGGCTTCGAGCACCACGCGCAGCCGCGCGTCGTCAGCGTCACCCAGTCGACCGAGGTCGGCACCCTCTACACCCCCGACCAGCTGCGCGCCGTGTGCGAGCACGCCCACGCGCTGGGCATGTTCGTCCACCTCGACGGTGCCCGCATCGCCAACGCCGCTGCGGCGCTGGGCTGCTCGCTCGCCGACATCACCACGGACGTGGGCGTCGACGTCGTCTCCCTCGGCGGCACCAAGGCCGGCCTGATGGGCGTCGAGGCCGTGGTCGTCGTCAACCCGGACGCCGTGCGACGCCTGGAGTTCGTGCGCAAGCTGTCCACCCAGCTGCCGTCCAAGATGCGCTTCATGTCGGCCCAGCTGCTCGCGCTCTACGCCGGGGACCTGTGGCTCGAGTCCGGTCGCCACGCCAACGCCATGGCCCGGCGCCTCGGCGAGGCTCTGCGCGGCATCGAAGGGGTCACCGTCACCCAAGAGGTCGCCGCCAACGCCGTGTTCGCGGTGCTGCCGCCGCAGGTCACGCTGCGGATGCAGGCGCGCTACCCCTTCTACGTGTGGAAGGAGGCGACCGGCGAGGTGCGCCTGATGTGCTCGTGGGACACCACCGAGGGCGACGTCGACGGGTTCGCCGAGGCCCTGCGCGCCGAGATGTCCGTCACAGCCTGACCCCACCCCCGCCCACCGGTCACTTCCCGACACCCTGCCCCGTCGTTGTCTGACCGGTCGGGCGATGTGGGGGGCTCCCGAGGCGGGCGGTTCCGGCATACGGTGAGGACCGAACTGGCCGGTAGGCCCGACCGAAGGAGCGAGATGCACACCGATGTCATCGTCGTGGGAGCCGGCCTCGCCGGTCTCGTCGCCGCGTGCGAGATCGCGGGCGCAGGCCGGCAGGTGCTGCTGCTGGACCAGGAGGGCGAGCAGTCGCTCGGCGGGCAGGCCTACTGGTCCTTCGGCGGGCTGTTCCTCGTGGACAGCCCCGAGCAGCGGCGGCTGCGGATCAAGGACACCGAGGAGCTGGCCTGGCAGGACTGGGAGGGCACCGCGGGGTTCGACCGGTCGGAGGACCACTGGCCGCGGGAGTGGGCTCGCGCCTACGTGAGCTTCGCTGCGGGAGAGAAGCGTTCGTGGCTGCACCAGATGGGGCACCGGCTCTTTCCCGTCGTCGGGTGGGCCGAGCGCGGCGGCTACAACGCCCTCGGGCCCGGCAACTCGGTCCCCCGCTTCCACATCACCTGGGGCACCGGCCCGGGCATCGTGGAGCCGTTCGAGCGGCGCATCCGCGACCTGGCGCACCGCGGCCTCGTGCGGTTCGACTTCCGCCACCGCGTGGACTCGCTGATCGTCGAGGGCGGCGAGCCCGGTCGCGGCGGCGAGGTCGTCGGGGTGCGCGCCTCGGTCCTCGCTCCCGACGACGCGGACCGCGGCCGCCCGACCAACCGGACCGTGCTGCAGGACAAGGAGATCCGCGCGCAGGCCGTCATCATCACCACCGGCGGCATCGGCGGCGACCACGACCTCGTGCGCGCCGCCTGGCCCGAGCGGCTCGGCACCCCGCCGCGCCACATGGTGACCGGCGTCCCCGCGCACGTCGACGGCCGCGGCATCGGCATCGCCCAGGCCGCGGGTGGTCGCCTCATCCACCCCGACCGCATGTGGCACTACACCGAGGGCGTGCACAACTGGGACCCGATCTGGCCGGGCCACGGCATCCGGATCCTCCCCGGCCCCTCGTCCCTGTGGCTCGACGCGACCGGGCGCCGCCTGCCGGTCCCGCTCTACCCCGGCTTCGACACGATGGGGACGCTCGCGCACCTGCAGCAGGTCGGCGCCGACCACAGCTGGTTCGTGCTCGACAAGACCATCGCCGGCAAGGAGTTCACCCTCTCCGGCCAGGAGCAGAACCTCGACCTCACCGGACGCTCCTGGCGCGGCGTCGCCTCCCGGGCGCGCACCGACATGCCCCCGTCGGTGCAGGCCTTCCTCGACCACGGCGAGGACTTCGTGCAGGCGAGCACGCTGGACGAGCTCGTCGCGCGCATGGTCGCGCTCGAGCCGGACGGCGGGCTGGACCCCGAGCAGGTGCGCCGCGAGGTGCGCGCCCGCGACCGCGAGATCGTCAACCCGTTCAGCAAGGACAGCCAGGTCACCCACATCCACGGCTCACGACGGTTCCTCGGGGACAAGCTGATCCGCACCGTCCCGCCCCACCACCTCGAGGACCCCGAGCACGGCCCGATGATCGCGGTGCGGCTGTCCACCCTCACGCGCAAGACGCTCGGCGGCCTCGAGACGGACCTGTCCGCGCGGGTCCTGAGCGCCTCCGGGTCGCCGGTCCCAGGCCTGTATGCCGCGGGCGAGGCCGCCGGTTTCGGCGGGGGCGGCATGCACGGCTACCGCGCGCTCGAGGGGACCTTCCTCGGCGGCTGCCTGTTCAGCGGACGGGCAGCGGGCCGGGCCGCCGCCATGGCGACCGGCTGATCCTGTCCGGATGCCGGGAACCCACCCTCACGCGGCGTGACCTGAACGGTCCAATCCCGGCGACATCGCGGGAGGCGGTCACAGCACGTGACCGCCTCCCAAGATTTTCCCGGGGAGGTCTGGCGCCGACACCCGTTCGGGCGCAAGGATGGCCGCGTCGGCATGGGGTGCGGGGGGCCTCCACGCACCTGGGGGACCGACATCGAACACCGGGGAGCAGACCATGTCACTCACTCGCCCGGCCGCTGCCGCCGCAGCGGTCCTGATCACCGCCGGCGGCGGTCTCGTCGCCGCCTCACCGTCCGGAGCGGCACCCGCCGCCTCCCGCAGCGCGCTCGGCCTCACGACCGCCGCCACCACCTCTGCCACGACCTCTGTCACGGCCGGCAGCACCGTCGGCCGGTCGCCCAAGGACGACGCCAAGACGGCCTCGGCCCTGCGCGCCATGGCTTCGCCCAAGGTCACGTGGACCCGCTGCGGCTCGGGCCTGCAGTGCGCCACCCTCGAGGTGCCCCTCGACTACAACGACCCGACGCTGGGCACCACCAGGCTCTCGATCAGCCGTCGCCCCGCCGACAACCCGTCCCAGCGCATCGGCTCCCTCTTCACCAACCCCGGCGGACCCGGTGGCCCCGCGACGCAGACCGTCGGCTACTTCGCCAAGGACCTGGGCGCGCAGGTGCGCAAGCGGTTCGACATCGTCGGGGTGGGCCCGCGCGGCATCGAGGGCCAGGACCTGGCCATGTGCTTCGGCAAGCCGGGCGAGCAGATGCCGCAGCTCGACGAGCACGCGTTCCCCTTGTGGGACAAGGAGTTCGCGCAGCACCTGGCCTACGACCGCGCCTATCGCAAGACCTGCGCCACCGCCATGCCGCGCATCCTCAAGCACATGTCGACCGCCGACACCGCTCGCGACATGGACCTCGCCAGGCGCGCGCTCGGCGACAAGCAGATCAGCTACTACGGCATCTCCTACGGCAGCTACCTCGGTGCGACATACGCCGCTCTGTATCCCAACAACATCCGAGCCCTCGTCGTGGACGGCGTCCTCGACCCCGTCGCGTGGGCGACCGGCCGCGGTGGGGAGCACCGCACCAAGCCGGTCACCGAGCGGCTCAAGTCTCACCTCGGGGCGCACGAGGCGCTGATGTCGGCGTTCACCGAGTGCGAGCGCGGCGGGACAAGCCTCTGTGCGGAGGCCAAGACGGTCCGCAAGGACTGGGAGGCCATCCTCGCCACCCTGTCCAAGGGCCCGGTCGACATGGGCGATGGCAACTACCTGCGCTACGACGACGTGATCGGCCTCGCGCTGCAGGTGCTCTACTCCGCCGACGACATCCCGCAGCTGATGCCCTTGATCACCGAGCTGCGCCAGGCGGTGGCCCCCACGACGCCGAAGAAGCCCGCTCGCAAGGCATCTGGCTCGGCCACCGCGGACGGCAACGGCACGGCGGGCGCCACGGCGACGCCCAAGGTGGCCGTGGCACGGCTCAAGGCCCTGGCCGCCAAGGTCGACCGGGAGCACCCGACGCCCGCGCCCCTGTCGGACTCCACCGCACCCAAGGACGCGCACCGCACCAACGGCCCGCTCATGTCGGCCGGCGCGCTGCGCTCGTCCGTGGTCACGTCCTCGTCCTCGTCCTCGTCCTCGTCCGCTCCCGCCGCGGAGGAGCCTCCCGGCGAGCCCGAGGCCCCCGTCTACTCGGCCGGCTTCCACGGCGTCCTGTGCTCGGACTCGCTCAACCCGCAGGACCCGAAGGCCTGGATCGCGGCCGACCGCCGCGTCAAGTGGCAGGCACCCGGCTTCGGTCCGGCGTGGCTGTGGTCCTCGAGCGTGTGCGCGGGCTGGCCGGGGATGAACCCTGACGCCTACCGCGGGCCGTTCACCAAGGCCACCTCGACGCCCGTCCTGATCATCGGCAACCACCACGACCCGGCGACCCCCTACAGCGGCGCCGTGGCCTACCGCAAGGAGCTCAAGACCTCCCGCCTGATCACCCTGACCAACGGCTACGGCCACGGGGCGCTCGGCGTGAGCACCTGCGTCGACAAGCTCCGCACGCAGTACCTCGTCAACCGGCTCGTGCCCGCATCCGACACCAGCTGCAAGCCCGACCACCCGCTGTTCACCCGCCTCGACTGACCTCGTCCGCCGCGCGCAGACGAGTCAGGTGACCCGGCGGGGCACCACGGGCGATCCAGCACCCAGCTGTGACCGCCCCAGGTGCCCCGTCGGGTCACTTCCCGCCGCGAGCCCCCCGGCCTCCGCATACCGCCCACCCCTACAGGTCACTTCCCGTCGCCAACCCGCCTCCTCGGCGCCCCCTCCGCCCCGACCGGTCACTTCCCGTCGCCAACCCGGCGGCCTCCGCACATCGCCCGCCCCGACAGGTCACTTCCCGTCGGGAGACCCCCGAGTATCGGCTCCCCGTGGCCCCGACGGGTCACTTCCCGTCGGGCGCCCCGGAACCCCACCGCCTCGGTCAGAGCCCCAGCGCGACCTCTTGCTCGCGCAGCGCGTTGGCCACGCGTGCCACCATCTCCGCGGGGCGGGCGAGGTCCCGGCTGGTCAGCTCCTCGACCCGGTAGTCGTGGTCACGCAGCCCCCTCACCCGGTGCAGGTCGTCGCGGCGCTGGCGGTCAGAGGTGAAGTGGTGGACGCCGTAGTACTCGACCACCAGCCGGTGACGCCGCCATAGGAAGTCGACGTACGCCAGCCAGGTGCCGTCGACGACGACCGAGACATTGAGCTCGGGCTCGGGCAGACCGGCCTCGAGGAGAAGCAGGCGACTCTTGGTCTCCGTGACCGAGTTGGACCCGGGTCGCACGTGGTGCAGCGCCCGTCGGGCCTGCACCACACCCGGAAGCCCAGGCCCAAGTGCCGCCTCGAGGTGCTCCGGCGTCCACACGCTCCG
The DNA here is from genome assembly GCF_002479615.1 of Arsenicicoccus sp. UBA7492. Classification (NCBI taxonomy): domain Bacteria; kingdom Bacillati; phylum Actinomycetota; class Actinomycetes; order Micrococcales; family Intrasporangiaceae; genus Arsenicicoccus; species Arsenicicoccus sp. UBA7492. The sequence continues at coordinate 10,812 of NZ_DLOE01000056.1, forward strand.
CCACCCGACAACCGCGTCCCCGAGGATCACGGTGTCGAGGAAGGACAGGTGCGGGGCCATCTGCGCGAACAGCGCCGGTGGCGAGAGCACGCGGAGCGGGAGCCCCTCGACGTGCACCGTGTCTGCTTGGCGGCCGCCCAGGCGGTGGTCACGCACCGTGGCCAGGCGGATCCGACGCTCGCCGGGCACCAGCAGGTGGATCGGCGGACGGGGCGTCGGCGACCACTGCTGTGCGTGTGGCAGGTGGTGGACCCACAGCGCCGACTCCCCGCAGACGACGGCATCGTCGGGCACGACGCGGCTCACCGCCCCGATGTCCTCGATCACGGTCCGTGGCAGTCGTCGTCCGTGGACGCCGCGATGAGCCGCGACCAGCTGACGCCGCTGGGCACGTGTCAGGCCTAGAGCGTGTCTCTTAAAG